>JAJZUC010000032.1 GCA_021847245.1 Deltaproteobacteria bacterium
CGGCCTCCACCTTCTTCGCGCCGGCTGATATGCCGCCGGTTCCCTGGCAGATCAGAATCTGAATTCCCGCTTGTTCGCCCATATGGATGTGTCCTCTGCTGGAAAGTTAGAATCCCGTTTACTTCATTGGCCGCTGGTTATATTCGGCGATGATCTCCTCAACCTTCTGAACGGTCATCTTGCCGAACGTGTCATCATTAACCATTGCGAGTGGAGCCATGCCGCAGGCACCAAGGCAAGCCACCTTCTCGAAGGTGTACCGCAAATCCGGCGTTGTTTCCGCGTGACCAATCCCGACCTTGTCGAAGAACGTCTCGACGATCCGTTCGGCCCCCTGAACATGGCAGGCGGTTCCAACGCAGACGCGGATTATGAAGCGGCCGCGCGGTTTGAGATGGAACTGCGCATAGAAGGTAAGCACTCCGAAGATCTGGCTGGGATAGACATTAAGCCGCTCTGCGACCAGATCTATGGTAGGCTTGGGGACAAAGCCGTACTCGTCCTGAATCCCCTGAAGAACGGGCATGAGATTGCCCGGCAGGGTCAGATATTTGTCGATGATGTGATTCGCCGCTGCAAGATCGATTTCTTCTGCCGGAATTTCTTCGGCTGGAGCGTTACTCATGTACTCCATCTCCTTTGAATGCGAATGGGTTACCGGTCAATTTCGCCGAGAACGATGTCCAGGGTGCCGATTATGGCGACAAGGTCTGCTATCATGGATCCCTTGCCCATCTTCTCAATAGCCCCGAGGTTAACAAATGAGGGGGGGCGGATCCTCATGCGGTAAGGCTTCGTTCCTCCATCGCTCACCAGGTAGTAGCCGAGCTCTCCCTTGGGAGCCTCAACCGACTGGTACACCTCCCCCTCGGGAGCAGGGAATCCTTCGCTTGCGATCTTGAAGTGGTGAATAAGCCCCTCGATGGTGTTGTAAACCCTCTCCTTCGGCGGATAACAGACCTTCGGACAGTCTGCGAGGATCGGTCCCGGCTTGAGGGAGTCCAGCGCCTGACGAAGTATGTTAATTGCCTCGCGCATCTCCACAAGACGCACTTTGTACCTGTCAAAGGTGTCGCACTTCTCGCCGACGGGAACCTTGAACGAGTATTTGTCGTAACCGCTATACGGATTGTCGCGCCGCAGGTCCCAATCGACCCCCGACCCGCGGAGGGCTGGCCCGGTGATGCCATAGTCGATCGCATCCTCGGCAGAAATGACCCCATTGCCGATGGTACGCTGGAGCCAGATGGTATTCTTCGTGAGGAGTCCCTCGTACACATCGAAGTAACCCGGGAACTCGTCGATTATCCGGCGTACATCCGCTTCAAACCCGTCATACACGTCTTGAGAAAGGCCGCCAACACGGAAATAGCTACTGGTCATCCGTGCCCCGGACAGTTTCTCGTACATGCTCATGATCTGCTCCCGCTCACGGAAGCAGTAAAGGAACACCGTCATGGCCCCGATATCGAGAGCGTGGCAGGCGAGCCAGACAAGGTGCGACTTGAGACGGGTAAGCTCGGCCATGATCACCCGGATAGTCTGGGCACGCTCGGGCACCTCAAGGCCAAGCAGCTTCTCCACAGCAAGGACGTAGCCGAGATTGTTGCTCATGGGAGCAAGATAGTCGAGGCGGTCCGTCAGGGTCATCGCCTGATGATAGGTCCGGTGCTCCGAGAGCTTTTCCACACCACGATGCAGGTATCCGATGTGGGGCGTGATCTTTTCGATGACCTCGCCATCAAGCTCTATCACGAGCCTGAGAACGCCGTGGGTACTCGGATGCTGCGGCCCCATGTTCACTGTCATGATTTCTTTGTTTGCCATTGATCGCCTCTATTCGTCCAATGAAAGTGTCAATTCGCCAATACTACGACAACCGACCCTTATACGGTTCGCGGCCCGGTCCCTGCAGGGGATAGTCCTTCCGCAACGGATGCCCCTCCCAGTCATCGGTCATCAGGATGCGGCGCAGGTCAGGGTGCCCGACGAATGTTATACCGAAAAGGTCGAATGTTTCCCGCTCCAGCCAGTTGGCCGAATTCCAGACCCCGACCACCGAGTCAATCCGGGGACCATCCTCTCCCACAGCGGCCTTAACCCTCAGGCGATCCTTATTCGGGATCGAATAGAGGTTATATACAACCATAAAGCGGGGATCTTTGCCCATGTAGTCAACTGCGGTCACGTCCGTGAGCAGATTGTAGCGAAGTTCGGTCTTGAGAAACTGGCAAATCTCGACAACATTCTCCTTCGAGACGGTTACCGTAACCTCATCTCTAAACTCCTTCACATCCAGCACTGCTGAAGGGAATTTTTCTTTCAGTCTGATCACTGCGCGATTGTTTTCAGCAATAGCACTCATATCGATTCCCCTGATTGTGGTAACTTACGCAGCCGTCGGCTCCAGCCTCTCTCCGAGGCCCAGGGCCGAACCAAACGAATTGCGCTCTTTGGCGATCTTGTCCTGAAGCTTCAGCAGTCCGTAAAGGAGCGCCTCGGGGCGCGGCGGGCAACCGGGAATATAGACATCCACATGCAGCGCCTCATCAACCCCCTGTACGACGCTATACGTGTCAAAGACCCCACCGGAGCAGGCGCAAGCGCCCATTGCAACCACCCACTTGGGCTCGGGCATCTGTTCGTATACCGTCTTGATGACCGGCAGCATCTTTTTGGTTACGGTTCCCGCAATGATTATACAGTCGGACTGCCGCGGCGATGCCCTGAAGATGATGCCGAAGCGGTCGAGGTCATGACTCGAAGCGCCGGTCGCCATCATCTCGATGGCGCAGCAGGCAAGACCGAACGTCATGGGCCAAATCGAGGATTTGCGCGCCCAGTTGACAAGCTTGTCAAGGGATGTCGTAAGAACGTTTTCTCCCAGCGGTTGCTCTACTCCCATTCCAAGGCTCCTTTTTTCCACACGTAGATATATCCGACAAAGAGAATGACAATGAATACCCCCATCTCGGCAAGACCAAACATACCCAGACGCTTGAAGAGAATCGACCAGGGATAGAGGAAAACCGCCTCTATATCGAACAATATGAACAGCATGGCAATGATGTAGAATTTGACCGAGAAACGCTCCCGTGCCGAGCCGACCGGCTCGCAACCGCATTCGTACGGAGCGAGCTTGACCGGATTGGGCTTCTTCTGTCCGACAATCGACGAGACCACCAGCGAGCCGAGACCGAACAACAGGGCGATCACGACCAGCAGGATTATGGGGAGGTAGGCGCCTAACATGTAATTCCCTCCAATCTAGAGTTGATGTCCACCACTTTCGCGATACGCAGCCATGCCATCCGGAGCAAAACCGCGTTTGACGCGCGCGTATACTGTATACAATTTGTTGGGAAATTATGTTATTTGGTGCGCTTTGTCAAGAAAAAAAAATTCTAATTCCGGCCACATAATGCACCGCATCGTTGCCGGAATCCAGCCCCGGCACCCATATCTTGCGCTTTCAAATTCCTTCTTGACACGTCGAGGAATGCATGCTACAAGTGCTTAATTTTACGACATTTTCAAGAAAAGGACCTGATATGGACACTACCCGCTCAAAGGAACTCTTTTCCCGCGCCCAGGAGTATATCCCCGGTGGAGTCAACAGCCCGGTCAGGGCTTTCAGATCTGTCGGGGCGGACCCAGTTTTCATTAAAGCAGCTTCCGGCAGCACGATCACCGATGTAGATGACAATCAGTACGTTGACTACGTCGGCTCCTGGGGGCCCATGATCCTTGGCCACTGCCACCCGCAGGTAGTTGCGGCGATAAAAAGCGCTATCGAACATGGAAGCAGCTTCGGTGCCCCAACGGAACTGGAGGTCACGCTGGCCGCAATGGTGGTCGAGGCAGTTCCGTCAATCGAAATGGTCCGCATGGTGAGTTCCGGGACCGAGGCGACAATGAGCGCCATTCGTCTTGCCAGGGGCTATACGGGGCGGGACAAGATCCTCAAATTCAGCGGCTGTTACCATGGCCATGCCGATTCCTTGCTCGTGAAGGCGGGTTCCGGGGCTGCCACGTTCGGAGTGCCCGACTCCCCGGGAGTTCCCGGCGATTTCGCCAAGCATACCCTTACTGCGCAGTTCAACGACCTGGAATCGGTCAAGGCCCTGCTGGCCGAAAACAGCGACAATGTTGCCTGTGTCATCGTTGAACCGATTGCAGGAAACATGGGGACCGTACCTCCACGGGATGGCTTTCTCGAAGGGTTGCGCACTCTTTGCAGCAACGAAGGAATCATCCTGATTTTTGACGAAGTAATGACCGGCTTCCGCGTTGCCTATGGCGGAGCACAGGAACTTTACGGGGTCACCCCGGACATGACCACCCTCGGGAAGATTATCGGCGGAGGGCTTCCCGTTGGAGCCTTTGGCGGCAGGAAGGAAATAATGCGACTTCTTTCCCCTTCGGGGGGCGTCTACCAGGCCGGCACCCTCTCCGGCAACCCCCTTGCAATGACCGCCGGCATCGAGACGCTGAAGCTCCTCAGGCAAGATGATTTTTATACCCGGCTGGAAGAAAAGAGCCGCGCCCTTGCCGATGGGATAGCTGCTGCTGCGCGGTCGGCGTCGTATCCTGTGTACTCGACTCGTGTCGGGAGCATGTTCTGCACGTTCTTTACCCCGGGAGAGGTTTTCGACTGGGCAACGGCAGCAGCCTGCGACACCGCCGCCTTTTCGAAATATTTCAGATGCATGCTGAACGAAGGCATTTATCTAGCCCCTTCCCAGTTTGAGACCGCCTTCGTCTCCATCGCTCACACCGATACCGACATTGACAGGACAATCGCGACCGCACACCGATGTTTCAAGGCGCTGTGAAGGAAATGAGAAATTAGTGTATTGACAGCGGTTCGGAGGGTGTGTTAAGTAGCTTAGGTTTTTCAGAACTGGAATAAATGAACTAACCGGCCTGACCCGAATGGATGAAGAGAAGCGAAGTCTGTTAAAGACCCTGAGTCTAGTTTCGAGCATGGGCATCTCGGTGGCGCTGGCAATTTTCATCGGGGTGGTCATCGGGAGACAACTCGACAAGTGGCTCGGAACCCATCCCTGGTTTTTCTTCATTTTTCTTGCATTCGGAATTGCCGCCGGGTTCCGTAACATCTTTGTAATCGCCAGCAGAGAAATTAAACGGGAAGATGACGGCAAGGATAACAGAGGATAACCTCATTGCCGCGGTCACTAGAGGTAGCTGGCTTCTTCTCGGAGTGCTTGCCGGAGCGGGATATGTGTTTCGTTCCGCCCGCTTTGCGACTGGAATTCTTGCCGGCGGGATACTGGTTCTCGCCAACCTCTACTGGCTCAGGAGCATCCTGAAGCGGGCGCTTTGTCTGCAGCCGGCCAAGGCGACCCGGTACGCACACCTGCGTTACCTAGCGAGGCTGATCTTAACCGGTACCATCATAGCGTTTTTGATTGTTCGCGCGCACATAGACGTGATGGGCCTGCTTGTGGGGCTGTCAATTGTCGTCGTGACGATCATGGCTCTGTCGCTTTACATGTTTGCCGACAAAGGAGAATAATTTATGGTTCACCCTTTGCTGTTCCTGCAATTCTTCAGGAAGTTCCTCGAGCCGCTCCATATTTCGGAAGCGGGTGCCGATGCGATCGCCTACACCTGGTTAATTCTTGCCTTTCTGTTGATCCTGTCACTGCTGGCAACCAAGAGCCTCAGCGCAGTCCCCACCGGCATCCAGAATTTTATGGAGGTCGTTGTCGGCGGCGTTGAGAACATGGTTGAAGAGACCATGGGCGAAAAAGGGAGGCCTTATTTCCCGCTTATCGCCACCCTTGCCCTCTTTATTCTGGTCTCAAACCTGACCGGTCTCATCCCCGGGTTCTTTCCTCCGACAGCAAACCTGAACACTACGGCGGCGTGTGCCGTCATCGTCTTTCTTTCGACCCATGTTGTCGGGGTCAAAAAGCACGGTTTCCACTACCTCAAGCATTTTATGGGCCCCATCTGGTGGTTGGCCCCCCTCATGTTCTTCATCGAGGTCATCGGCCACCTCAGTCGCCCCCTTTCACTCTCTCTGCGTCTCTTCGGTAACATGAACGGCCATGAGCTGGTGCTCATGATCTTCTTCGCCCTGGCACCGTTCCTCGTCCCGCTGCCGATGATGCTCATGGGGGTTCTGGTTTCTTTTATTCAGGCTTTCGTTTTCATGCTTCTCGCCATGATCTACATCCAGGGTTCCCTTGAGGAAGCTCACTAATACCCAATCCTATACTATTTAGGATAAACACAACCCAAGAGGAGGAAGTAACAATGGAATTTCTCACAATGTGTATGCTGGCAGCAGGCTTCGGCATGGCGATCGGCGCCTTCGGTACCGGTATCGGCCAAGGTCTCGCCGTCAAGAGCGCCGTTGAAGGCGTTTCTCGCAACCCCGGTGCTTCCGGCAAGATCCTGACCACCATGATGATCGGTCTGGCCATGATCGAGTCCCTCGCCATCTACGTTCTCGTTGTCTGCCTCATCATCCTGTTCGCCAACCCTTACAAGGACGTAGCGATCAAGATTGCCGAGACCGTAGCGAAGTAAGTTTTACTGTGTGAACCTAAAAAGAGGGATGTGCCGTCCGGCGCATCCCTTTTTTTGCGTTTACTTCCCACCACAACCAAGATTTTCGGTTACTCCTTACCGTTTGCCCCACCCCGGGGGCAGGATTGCCTTCCAATGCCGCCCCCAACTCCGCTTCATCCACCTCTCCATGACAGTTCCCCATGCCTCCCTACGGCAACGTTAGCTGGCACGAGATCGGCAGCGGATCGGCACATTCCAGCCGCCGGACGCTCGAAATACCTGCGCAGCCGGCCACCCGAAAGGGTGCAGCAGTTGGACAAGGTCTTTCCGCTTACAACGGACTCTTCTTGCAGCTCCTGACTCATTACGCGGCAGCCGATCAACCCACCATGCAGGTTCGTACGCTTCATTTCACCAAGACCAGTTACGTAAGGACACATGATTCGCTCCGGCAGAACCCATCCAACTGCCGGTTTCAGCGGCTGAGCGAGTGAACCTTTCAACAGCCTGTTGAGCATCAGAAATTGGTTGACCGGGCGGGACAACGCTTCCGGCAACCGAAGGGTGCGCTCCGCTGTCAGCGTAATTCCTCATGCAAATTCATTTCCTTCCACCCTTCATATGGCGCTGAAATGAAGAACGGGGTGCCGCTCATGGCACCCCGTTCTGTTATTGCGCAAAAGTGGATCGGTTAAGTATCGGAACCGGGATCAATGTCCCGCGCCGGCCAGGAAGGCGTAGAGCATCAGGACGACCAGCGTGAGGCCGGTGATGACGGCCGCGAAGCCGAATGCCTTGACGATAAAGTCATAGGCAATGCCGCTGGTCTTCTTGGCGGCAAATTGTTCGGTAATCCCCAGCTCCTCGTAACGCTTCCACTGGTCGCCACGCTCCTCGATGAATTCATGCTTCGGCATCTGACCGTTGAAGATGACGAAGTCCATCGGGAACTTCTCGGGCCGGCCGTGGGTGTTGAAGAAGTGAACGGTGAAGATGAAGCCGGTGGCCAGCAGAGCCTCGTCCGAGTGAATAATGGTCGCCACGTTGAACATCCATCCCGGCAGGAAGCTGCCGAAGAACTCGGGGAACCAGAGCATGAGGCCGGAACCACCGATGGCGAACATACCCCAGAAGACGGCGATGAAGTCGAATTTCTCCCAGTAGGTCCAGCGGTCGAAGGTCGGTTTCGGCCCCCTGAAGAGGAACCAGCGGACCATGCCGGTTACGTCTTTGATATCCCGGAAGTTGGGCATCAGCGACTCGGGCCCGAACATCCGCTGCAGCCAGTTCCCTTTGAGGTCCTTACGGACAAAGAGGAAATGGAAGGAGAGAATCAGCGCTCCCGAGAAATAGATGAAGGTGATGCCGGCGCCGCAGCGGTGGACAAGGCCAGCATTTGCCGTTCCGCCGAAAAGATTCTCCATCAAGAACTTAGCCCAGTGCTGGTCGCTGAACTTGAGCGGAAGTCCGGAGAGTGACAGCATCAGGAAGCTGATGATGACGAGCAGGTGGAGGAAAATATGCCGCCTCTTGAAGCGTCGATACACCTTGTGGGAATCGGGGATATGATGGTGTTCAAGGTGACCCTCGATCAGCGCCTGCTGCTTCTCGCGGTTCTCGACGAACCCGCGGAACATCCAGAGGAGGGTGTGCACCCAGAAGACCCCGAAGGTGCCGATGAGCAGGCCCGTCATGGCGATGAAGGTATAGTAGAGGATCGGGAATTTCTCCCGGTCGCTATGCTCACCGTGGGCGTAGAACTTGGTGAAAAGCGGGGTCGCCTTCGGGTGGCACTTGGCGCAGGTGGACGTGAGGTTCTGTGGATTTACGCTCGAATTGGGATCCTTGGCAGGAAGGACCGAGTGGGCGGTGTGACAGTCAGCACACCCAGCGACCCGCTCCGGGAAGCCGAGGCGGTAGTTCTTGCCGTGGTAGCTTTCCATGTAGGTCTCGACGGCGACGGTGAAGACATTGTTGCGTTTCATCATCTTCTCGTCGGCGTGACACTTCATGCAGACCTTGGTGTGGAATTCGCGGTTCTCCTTCGACCTCGGATCCCCGAGGGGTTTGATCGCATGGAGGTTATGGCAGTCGTTGCAGGCGGCGGAATCCATATTGCCGGCCGCCACCGCCTTGCCATGGATCGAGTTGCGGTAGGCCGCCTCCTTGTCGTGGCACTGGATGCACTTGGCCACCACCTTGCGCTTGTCCTTGTTCCAGTAAGTGTGGGTGTGAATATCCGTGTGGCAGTCGGCACACATCACGTCCTTCTGGGCGTGGACGCTGGTGTAGTGTTCCGCATTCTCCTTCTTGTGACAGCGCTCGCAGCGTACTTTGTTGACCTTCGTCTCACCCTTCATATGCTTGGCGAGATCGGTAATCTCAACGTGGCAACTGGTGCAGGCGTTTTTGCCGTGCACAGACGCGGCAAACGCGGTGGCCGAAATCTTATTGCTGTGGCAACCAAGACACGTGGCCGGATCGATGGCCATGCCACTTTCGGCTGCCGCTGGCCGGGCAAGTGCCATGAGCAGCAGCATAGCAGGGAACAACCGATAGAACTTCGACAACATGAATGCTCCTCCTAGTTTAGATTTGCTCCCAAAATAGAACGCAGTATCTAGCTACCTGCAGGAACGTCTAAAATTCTTGGCAACCTGTGAGCGTCAAGACTGCATCGTACCGTGATTTCGACTAGCTACAACGTTAAAAATCTCATTCAATTCATAAAACACGATTTTAGAATGTAAATAAAACTCAATGAAATCGCATCAATCCCGCCGATAGTAATACCGGCAACCACAAAAAGCAACAGGAAATGTATGAATTTTCTATACATCCGGAGAGCGGCGAAGGGAGCAGATCTGTCCGTCACGGCGCCAACGCAGCGATCCCTTCCGAGAGGGCAAATTCGAGGAAAGAGGCGGCTTCGGCGTCTAGGATCTGCACGAGGCGGGCAATCTGTATCGGGGTCGTTGCGCCGTCGAGGGCGGAGAGAAACTGAAACTGCTGCTCGGTGAGCGACTCGGTGTAGACCTCGCCCCCCCGGGGGTAGATGGCCGCCTGGGAGCCGGAGGGGGAAAAGCAGGTCGCGAACTCCCCGAGGTCAAACTCTCCCGCCTCCAGCAGGTCGAATATTTCATAGGAAAACTGAACGAGACGCGCCGACGGGGCGAGAAGACAGGGGCGCAAGAGGAGATCCTCCCCTGCAAGGGCACGATCGGTGGGAAGTTCGGGAGGAACGGCGAGAAGCGCGGCGGCAAAATGATAATGATAGTCAACAAGATCGAGTGCGAGGGGAAGAAGATTCTCCCTGCCCGCCCCGGCGAAGGCGCATCGGAGGAAGTTGCGCTGCAGCATCCAGACTTCGACGTCTGTCAGACTCTGCTCGTCGGGTGCGCCCGCAGAATCGACCAGCCAACGGCCAAAACCTTTGAGCAGGGCGGCGGGAGGGAGGCCGAGGGCAGCGGTTATCGAGTTGAACCACGCCACTGCCTTGCCCCGACTGTAGAAAATGTCGGCGGCGGTGGCGAGTCGCGCCGCCTCGGCCATGTCGGCGGGGGGGAAGGTCGGGGAGCCGAGGAGGGTGTAGGGCGGGGCTGCGTGGTGGACCAATCCCGCCGCGGCTGCCCGCCGCGCCAGGGGGGTGCCCGGGAGCACCGCAAGGGGGAAGATATCGAGATGATTGGGGTAAAGCGCGAGGGCAAAATCCAGCGTCCTCTCGAACCCCTGGAGCGAATCGCCGGGAAGCCCGTAGATGAGATCGAACCCGAAGACGGCGCCGCTTTCGTTGAGTAGCGCTACGCGCCCGGCAAAGTCCTGCGGATCGAAGCCGCGCAGAACCCCCTTGAGCACGGCGGGGTCGGCACTCTGGAGGCCGATCTGCAGCGAACAGGTGATGGAGGCGAAGAGTCGTGCCAGCTCCCGGTCGATGAACTCGCTTCTCACCTCGAAATGAAAGTGAACGTGGGGGGCGCGGGCGCGGATCATCCGCAGGATGGCCTTCGCCGCTCGCCGGTCGACGTTGAAGGTTGAATCGAGAACAAAGACCTGGGGGACACAACTCCGGACGATGACGTCGAGCTCCTCGTCGATCCGCTCGACCGAAAAGCGCCTGACCCCCCGCGTCCCCTTGTAATCGAAGCAGTACTCGCACCCGAAGTCGCACCCCCGGGAGAGCTGCCAGAGAAGGCCGGTATAGCGCCGGATATCAAGCGCCCCGGTGAGAAGGGGGGATGGGAGCGTATCGAGCAGCTGGACGCTGCGGGGGGGAGTCAGGACGATCGCACCATCCTGACGAAATGCCGTGCCGCCAACCCCGCGGGGCATCGCGCCCCGGCGCAGCTGCGCCATCGTCTCCAGAAACGGGATCTCTCCTTCTCCGAGAATGAGGAAGTCATAGGGGGATGAGGCAAGGAGTCCCTCGGGGTCTGCGGTCGCCTCGGGGCCACCGGCAAAGAGAACGATCCCCGGAGCCATCCCGCGAAGGAGGGCAGCGACCCGGTCTGCGGCGGAGCGGTTCCACAGATAGAGCGAAAAACCGACGACATCGGGGGAGTGCCTGGCGATGGCACGCGCCACCTCGCCGGGATCGTCGCCGGCAAAGAAGTCGCAAAGTTCGACGGAGAGCGTTGTTGCCAACTCCTCGTCGGTGGCGAGGTAGGCCTTCAGAAAAGCGTTGGCGAGGGGTACCGCCTGGGGGGACGGCGCCGAATGGATGGCGACAAGAACGACTCTCACGGGATCTGCTCCGGTTCGACCCTGCAGCTACCTGCGCAGACGGGCCTTGATCTTGGGGACTCCCCCCTCCACAACCACACGAAACTCCACCGGTGCATCGCCGTAACGGGCCACGATTGCCGGACGCTGTCTCTCGATGGCTGCGGCGACCATGTCGCGGGAGATGGAAGCGGAAAGCCCGCATGCCGTGCGGGCCGCCACGAACTGGCGGTAGAGCTCGTCGGTTTCGCCGGCGGAAACCACGGGCCGGAAGGCCTCCGCAGGGGGTGAGGTTGGTTGCGGACCGTCGTCAGGACGCTGGTGCATGGCCATCCGGAAGCGGTCACGGGAGTACCTCCCCTCCTCCATGAGCCGAAGGATCCGGTTCCAGTACTGCCGGTAGCTGTTGAAACGGGAGATGAGGGAATTGTACTTGAAGCTGAGCATGGTGTTGACGATCTTGACGTTGGCGTACTTGCGCGCCAGCCGTTCGACCGCCTCCAGAAGGCGCAGGGGCTCGCGCTTCTCGAGACCGAGGAAGTACTGCTCGTACTTGATGATCAGCTCGTTCAGGCCCTGCTCGAACTGGGCTATGTCCTCCGGAATCCCCATAGGCTCTCCCCCGCCAAGAGTACCGCAGAACCGAGCACAGTGTAAAGGGAAAGGAAGGGGAGACGCACCCCTAATTCCTTGACTTGCCGTTCGGCCATCGTTTAGAGTAAAACATTTCTTAACCTTGTGGTCATTTTGAGGAGGTTCCGCCCATGGCTGATCTCGCTGCCATCATTCTCGCCGCTGGCAAGGGCACGCGCATGAAATCGGAGCTGGTGAAGGTGATGCACCCCCTGGCCGGGGCGCCGATGGTAGCCTGGCCGGTGGAGTCGGCACGGGAGGCGGGAGCATCGCGCATCGTGGCGGTCATCGGGCACCAGGCGGAAACAATCCGCGAATATTTTGCCGGCCAGGCCGATATCTCCTTTGCGCTCCAGGAAGAGCAGCTCGGCACCGGCCACGCCGTGGCATGCGCGGCAGGGCCTCTGGCCGGCTTCACGGGGATGGTGCTGATTCTCTGCGGCGACGTGCCGCTCATCCGTTCCCAGACCCTCCGGGCCATGGCGCAGACCCATGCCGCCTCGGGGGCGGTTCTCACGGTACTGACCACCCACCTGGAGAACCCCTGCGGTTACGGGCGCATCATGCGCGGTTTCGACGGCCGGGTCATCCGGATCGTCGAAGAACGGGACGCCACCCCCGAAGAGCGCTCCCTTTCCGAGATCAACGCCGGCATCTACTGCGCCGACGCCTCGTTTCTCTTCGAAGCGGTCTCCCGGCTCGGCAGCGACAACGCCCAGGGGGAGTACTACCTGACCGACATCGTCACCCAGGCCGCCGAGCGGGGGCTTCGCTGCAGCGCCCATCCGGTCGCCGACCCGGTGGAGGTGATGGGGGTCAATGACCGGGTTCAGCTCGCCGAGGCGGCCCGCCACGCCCGCCGGCGCATTGCCGAAGCCCTCATGCTCGACGGGGTCACCATCGTCGACCCGGCGGCAACCTACATCGACCGGGGGGTTGTCGCCGGGCGCGACACGACGGTTCACCCCGGCGTGCATCTCGCCGGCGAGACCCGGATCGGCTCCGGCTGCATCGTCGAGTCGGGGGCGGTGATCAAGGGGAGCACCCTCGGCGACGGATGCGTCGTGGAGCCGGGGGCGGTCATCCGCAACAGCCGCCTCGGAAACTACGTGGTGGTCAAGGCCGGGACGGTGATGGAAGACGCGGTGGTCCACGATCACGCCGCCATCGGCCCCATGGCCCACCTGCGGCCGGGGACCGAGCTCGGCCCCCAGGTCAAGATCGGCAATTTCGTGGAAACCAAGAAGATCACCATGGGGGAAGGCTCCAAGGCCTCCCACCTCACCTACCTGGGGGACGCCACCATCGGGAAGAACGTCAACGTGGGGTGCGGCACCATCACCTGCAACTACGACGGGGTCCGCAAGCACCGCACCGTCATCGGGGACGACGTCTTCGTCGGCAGCGACGTGCAGTTCGTGGCGCCGGTGACCATCGGGCGCAACTCCCTCATCGCCGCCGGCACCACCGTCACCCGGGACGTCCCCCCCGACTCCCTCGCCATCGCCCGGGCCCCCCAGGTGAACAAAGAGGGATGGAAACTTAAAAAGCGTGAGGGGTAAGGCGTAAGGAGTGAGAGAGACGGAGGAGGAAACATGTGCGGCATCGTAGGCTACATCGGCGCCCAGGAGGCAACCCCCATCATCCTGGACGGCCTCAAGCGTCTGGAATACCGGGGGTACGACTCGGCAGGCATCTGCACCATCCAGGACCGCCGGGCCGACAAGCGGCGGAGCGAGGGGAAACTCTGCAACCTTGAACAGCTGCTCCGGGACACCCCCCTCACCGGGCACATCGGCATCGGCCACACCCGCTGGGCAACCCACGGCCGCCCCTCCGAGCGCAACGCCCACCCCCACCAGGCCGGTTCCATCATCGTCGTCCACAACGGGATCATCGAGAACTACCTGGAACTGAAGGAGCGGCTCGCGGCAACGGGGCGGGAGTTCAAGAGCGATACCGACACCGAGGTGATCTCGCACCTGGTCGACGAGAAGCTCTCCGGCGGAGCCGACTTCGAGCAGGCGGTCCGCGGCGCCCTGGCCGAGGTCAGGGGGGCCTACGCCCTCTGTATCCTCTGCGAGCGGGAGCCCGACGTCCTGATCGCCGCCAAGCAGGGCTCCCCCATGGTGATCGGCCTGGGCAACGGGGAGTACTTCGTCGCCTCCGACATCCCGGCCATCCTCTCCCACACCCGGGAGATGGTCTTCATGGAGGACGGCGAGATGGTCGTCTTCCGCAACGGCCACCCCGCCTTCTCCACCGTCGCCGGAATCCCCCTCGACAAGAAGGCGCGCCACATCGACTGGTCCCCCCTCATGGCGGAAAAGGGAGGGTACAAGCACTTCATGCTCAAGGAGATCTTCGAGCAGCCCCGTGCGGTGCAGGACACCATCACCGGCCGGCTCCTGGAAGAGCAGGGGGACGTGCGGCTGGAGGAGATGAAACTCTCCGACGCGGAACTGCAGGGTATCGGCCGGATCTGCATCATTGCCTGCGGCACTTCGTGGCACGCGGCCCTGGTGGGGAAGTTCCTCCTGGAAGAGCACTGCCGCATCCCGGTGGAGGTCGACATCGCCTCCGAATTCCGCTACCGCAACCCGGTCATCGACGCCAGGACCCTGCTCCTGGTCATCTCCCAGTCGGGGGAGACCGCCGACACCCTGGCGGCACTCCGGGAGGCGAAAACCAGGGGGGCCAAGACCGCCGCCATCTGCAACGTGGTCGATTCCTCCATCGCCCGGGAGGCCCACGGCGTCCTTTACACCCACGCCGGCCCCGAGATCGGGGTCGCCTCCACCAAGGCCTTCGTCACCCAGCTGGTGGCCCTCTACCTCTTCACCATCCGGCTCGGCCGGGCCGTCGGCACCGCCGACCAGGCGAAGGGGCGGGCCATGATCGCCGCCCTCGTCAAGGTCCCCGGGCTCCTCGAAAAGGCCCTCGAATCCAACGAACAGGTGGAAAGGATCGCCCGCCGCTACATGAACGCCCGGGATTTCCTCTACCTCGGCCGCGGCCTGAACTACCCCATCGCCCTGGAAGGGGCCCTCAAGCTCAAGGAGATCTCCTACATCCACGCCGAAGGATACCCCGCCGGCGAGATGAAGCACGGCCCCATCGCCCTCATCGACGAGGAGATGCCGGTGGTGGTTCTCGTCCCGAAGAACAGCACCTACGAGAAAGTCCTCTCCAACATGGAAGAGGTCATCGCCAGGGGTGGCCGGGTCATCGCCATCTGCTCCACCGGCGACGAGGAGGTCGCCAGGAAGGCCGAAGTGACCCTGGAGGTGCCGACCGACGGCGAGGACCTGGCGCCGATCCTCCTCTCCGTACCGCTGCAGCTCCTCGCCTACCACGTGGCGGTCCTCAAGGGGACCGACGTCGACCAGCCCCGCAACCTGGCGAAATCGGTGACGGTGGAGTAGGTTCCGGGTTGAAATTGTCATGTTGTGAACAGGATTCCAATTTTGACCCCCATCGGCGCCGAAAGCTGACCGCCCACAACTCACTGAAATTACAGCGATGGATGGGTCAAACTGGACACCGATTCCAGGTCAACTTTCGAAGCCTCCACACTATAAAGGGTCAACACCGATTCACACCGAGGGGATCAGATCCTTTTCCGCTTTCAGAAAAAGGATATTGTTTTCCAGGTGCACGTGCTTGTGGAGGTCGTCCTCGAACTCCTTCAGTTTCTGGTAGGTGACCCTGTAGGTGTTGCAGGCATCGCCGGGGATCGCGAAATCCAGGGCAAGATGGCGTATGGTGTGAACCGCATCGCCCACCTCTTCGTGCTCCCGGCGCAGTCTCACGAGATCCTCTCTGATCGAGTCGATATCCTGCTGCTCCGGCCTCTTCCCAGTCTTTCTCGCTGCATCGGCCCGCTTGACGGCCGGGAAGAAGATTTCCTCCTCCTCGCGCAAATGGGCAGTCAGATCGATTGCAACCTTGTCGAAGATGGCGGCGATCTCCTTCACTTCGGGATGGCGGCTGCCGTGGACCTCGGCGACCTTGCGGGCATAAAGGGCGATCTGCCCGGCATTGTCCTTGATGTAGGCGTGATGGATGGCAACGATGTAGTCGGCGAGGAATGGGAGTTCCCACGCGGCAAAGTTCTGGCTCCGCTCCATCGGTTCCCTTTTCGCCTGCTCAATCTCACCCAAAATGCCGGCAGGGTCGATCCCTTTCCGCCGGCAGGCGACATCAAGGGGAACATTTCCGCCGCAGCAGAAGTCGATCCCATGCCTCTCAAAAACTCCCGCCGTCCGGTAATCCTCGGCCACGAATCCACCGATGGTCTTGGTGGAATCACCATCTTCCCGCTGAGTCTTTGTGTTATCCATCAGCTTCCCCCCCGAATAGTCGCGGTACACATCCTACGTTATCGCATTCCACCGCGAGGTCAAGCCGCGCCATTCTTGCGTGGCAATAGCTCGTTTGGTGGCCCGGGGAGAAGCACCTCCCCACGATTTGTATTTCCCGGAAAAGGTTGTACTGTTTCTGGGTACCCGCCTGATATCAAATGGTTGTGATGGACGATACGTCCCAATGTCCAGGAGTGGAACGCGGGAAGGAGGGACGCCCATGGCCGGACGAACCACGCCGATCGAAGCCCTTTCACCCTGGTGGAGAAATTCCGTCATCCTCGTCCTCGTGCTCGGGTTCACGGTGCTCATTTGGATCGCCGTCCAGAGCTACCAGGATGCGCCACCAATCCCCGACAGGGTGGTGACCGAGGACGGGACAACCATCTTCACCCGGGACGACATCCTTGCGGGACAGCAGGTGTTCCTCAGATACGGGCTCATGGAGAACGGGACCGTTTGGGGACACGGCGCCTATCTGGGGCCCGATTTCTCGGCGGAATACCTCCACACGCTGGCGGGGGATACCGCCCAGAGCATTGCCCGGCAGCGCTATGGCCGCGATGTCAGAGAGCTGCGCGACGCGGAGCGGGAAACCGTTGCAGGAGAGGTGGGGACTCTCCTGAAGGGAAACCGCTATGACCCGCGGTCGCGGACACTCGTCTTTCTGATGCCCGAAGCGGCTTCGTACCGACAGCAGATCCAGAAATGGCGGGACTATTTCTCCCAGCCCACAAACAATGGCGGTCTCCCCGCAACCTACATCAGCAACCCGCGGGAACTGGAGCAGCTCGCATCCTTTTTCGCCTGGACCGCGTGGGCATCGGCCGCCAACCGTCCCGGCAAGCATTACTCCTACACGAACAACTTCCCCTACGACCCGGCGGTCGGCAACCGGCCCACCAGCGATGCCTTCCTCTGGAGCGCCCTGAGCCTGATCATGCTCCTTGGCGGCACCGCAGCCGTCCTGTTCGCCTTCGGCAAATTCGATTTCCTCGGCTGGCAGGGGAAGGGGGAGCATATCCATCCGCAGATGCTCCCCGGCGCCGCCACCGAGAGCCAGCGGGCGACGATCAAGTACTTCGTCGTCGTGGCACTCCTCTTCCTCGCCCAGGCGCTGGTGGGAGGGGCCACCGTCCACTACCGGGTCGATCCGGGGAGTTTTTACGGGGTCGACATCTCCTCCCTTGTTCCCAGCCACATCCTCCGCACCTGGCACCTCCAGCTGGCGATCTTCTGGATTGCCACCGCCTACGTGGCGGGGGGGCTCCTCCTTGCCCCGTCCCTCGGCGGCAAGGAGCCGAAGGGGCAGGTGGGGGGAATCAACTTCCTGTTCGGCGCCCTGGTCATCGTCGTGGTGGGGAGCCTGGCCGGCGAGATGCTCGGCGTCCGGCAGATGCTTGGCTCCCTCTGGTTCTGGCTCGGCCACCAGGGGTGGGAATACCTCGACCTGGGACGGGCCTGGCAGATTCTCCTGGCGGTGGGGCTTGTCGTCTGGGGCTTCCTCCTGTTCCGGGCGATCACCCCGGCCAGGAAGGATCCGGAGCGCCGCGAGATCGCCGCCCTCTTCCTGTACGCGGCCCTGGCCATACCCCTCTTCTACCTTCCCGCCATGTTCTTCACCGGCACCACCCATTTCTCCGTGGTGGACACCTGGCGGTTCTGGATCATCCACCTCTGGGTCGAGGGGTTCTTCGAGGTCTTCGTGACCGCCATGGTGGCGGTCATCTTCTACAACCTCGGCATGGTCTCCCACCTGACGGCGGCGCGGGTGGTCTACCTGGACGCCCTCCTCTACCTGGGAAGCGGCATCGTCGGCACCGGACACCACTGGTACTGGACGGGGCAGTCCGCCGTCACCATGGCCCTCGCCGCCATGTTTTCGGCTCTGGAGGTCGTCCCCCTCACCCTCCTCACCCTCGATGCGTGGGATTTCGTCAAGCTCACCCGAGATAAATGCGACGTCTGCAACAAACCGGTCTCCATCCCGCACAAGTGGACGTTCTACTTCCTGATCGCCGTCGGCTTCTGGAATTTTATCGGCGCCGGCGTCTTCGGCTTTCTCATCAACCTCCCCATCGTCAGCTACTTCGAGGTTGGCACCATGCTTACCCCGAACCACGGCCACGCCGCCATGATGGGGGTGTTCGGCATGCTCGCCGTCGCACTCACGGTCTTTGCCCTGCGCCAGGTGCTGAGCGATGAGCAGTGGGCCGGTCCGGAGAAATTCATCAGGGTCTCCTTCTGGGGACTGAACATAGGCTTGGCCCTCATGGTGGTGACCAACCTCTTCCCCGGCGGGGTGCTCCAACTCTTGGATGTTCTGGACCACGGTTACTGGCACGCCCGGGGGCCCGAATTTCTCAAGGGGACGATTCCTCGCCTCATCGAATGGCTCCGGATGCCGGGGGACCTTATTTTTATCGCCGCGGGCGCATTTCCTCTGCTGGTCGCCACGAGGCTCACTTATCGGATGGTGAGGAGTCGGTCGTGAGAGAAGGAGAGTGACTCCGGAGATTCGTAGCCCGTCTGCTTTTTGTCTCTCCGACTGCAGAATAATATTGACAAAGTCTCATAGTGATGTATCATTGCCCAAAATTGTTTGAAAGATAGACGATAATACTAAACCATTCGCAAGAATGGGGCGGAAAGCCTACAGGGTCTCACCGAGACAGCCGGGTTGCCGAAATATCACACGATATCGGTCCCGGCTTTTTTGTTGTCAAAACCATGAATGGAGGTCGAGTCAACAGGAGGTGCGCCTTTGAAGGGCACCGTATTATGTGTGCTTGTCAGTGACACAATTCACGGTTGGTGGTAGACGATAATACTAAACCATTCGCGAGAATGGGACGGAAAGCCTACAGGGTCTCCCTGAGACAGCCGGGTTGCCGAAATATCACACGATATTCGGTCCCGGCTTTTTTGTGTCCTGACACGGAAATTACGCATTGTTGAGAAAGGTACCTTATTTAATCCATGTGCCGATTCGCTGATCTGTCCCTCTCTGCCGGCTGTTTCCGTCTGATAGCTCTATGGTTGTGCATTTTGTCTCTTCAAGGATGTGCTGCCTTACAAAGTGTCCCGGGGAAATCAGCACTTGCGCCAGGCCATCTTGCAGCAGGGATCGAACGAAATGATTTTTCGGTTGCCAAGGGAGATGACGTCATCGGCCGGCTGGCCGTCGTCCGGCTTGAAAAGGGAGATACGCTACCAGACATTGCGAGACACTTCGGTCTGGGGATCACTGCACTCAGTGCCGCCAATCCGGGGGTAGATGTCTGGGTGCCCGAGGCCGGAAAGCCGGTCATCCTGCCCCTGAGTTTTATCCTGCCGGACGCCCCGAGAAGAGGCATTGTGGTCAACGTCGCCACGATGAGGCTCTTTCAGTACAAAGGGGATGGCAAGTCACTGGCGGTGTCGACCTACCCGGTTGGCGTCGGCACCAAGGAGCGACCCACCCCCACCGGCCCGACGCGGGTGTATCGCAAGGCAGCCCGGCCGACCTGGCATGTGCCCGCTTCAATTGCCGAGGATCATCGGAAAAAGGGGGATCCTCTCCCCGCGGAAGTTCCGCCGGGACCGGAGAATCCCCTGGGAGAATACGCCCTCTACCTGAGCAAACCGGGTTACCTGATCCATGGCACGAACAAGCCGGCCAGCATCGGTCTCAAGGCGACCAACGGCTGCATGAGACTCTATCCGGAGAACATCGAGGTGCTCTTTAACGACACGCCGGTCAACACACCGGTAGCCATTGTCAACCAGCCCTATCTCATAGGCCAGCGCAACGGGGTGCTTTACCTGGAAGTTCATACGCCCCTGGAAGACTCGGGCGCTCCTGAGCTGGAGAAGATGTATGAAAAATTGAGGGCCATCGAAAAGAAGGCGGGCCGCCCGCTCGACTGGAAAAAGATCAGGGAAGTACAGACCGAGGCCCGGGGGATTCCGGTCCCCATCTTCAAGCTGCGTCAGGGGAGTGAACAGGAAGTTGCGAACCCCCTAGAAGTCGAGCACCCGGACAAATTGTCCGGCAGGCCGGAGATACCGGACCTGAAACTGGATGCCTGGTATGTTCTGGCTGCCGATGTGCGTAACGAGATCGATGCCCGGAGGATTGCCGCCATCATCAACCATCAGGGTCCACCGATACCGGCACGGGTCCTGGCAAAGAACGATGACTACCGGGTCCTCGCCGGCCCCTTCGCTGATATCGGCGAGGCCCGGGATGCGGTCAAACGCCTGAAGATCGATCTGGAAATAGACGGCATATTGATTGACCCTGTCAGGAAGTAGATAGTCCCCCTTCCGGGCAGGGCAAACTGGAGAGAAAGGAGGTGATTGGAGATGAAAGGAACTCTGTTGCTGATCGCAATGATGCTCGTTCTCCCTGTCACTATGATTGGTTGTGCAACAACCGGTGAACTGGAGAAAGTGCAGGCGGATCAAAAGATGCTTGATGCGAAAGTCGAGCAGGCAGTGCAGGATGCGCAAGCAGCAAAGGCCGCAGCCGATGCGGCCAAAGCAAAGGCAGATGACGCCACAGCCCGCGCCGATAATGCCATAAAGGCGGCTGAGGAAAAGGAAAGAATCGCCGATGAAAAGGCGAAAAAGGCTGACGCGGCTTTCCAGAAATCGATGCGGAAGTAAGGCAAATTCAAGGAAGCCGCTGACGTTACCTGCGGCGCTCCGGATCAAGAAGTGGCAGGGCCTCAAAGCCCTGCCATTTCCTTATAGTCTGTCCGGGCATCTGCCGGGATCTCAGGCTCTCAGCACAAGGTATTCCTGATGATGCTGCCAAGGAGTGAGGGGATGAGGGGACCGAGAATCTTCCAAATTGGGCGGTCTGCGAGATTCAGACCGTCTACGGCATATCTGACCAAAAGACGGGGCAGAAGGGGTGAGCGCCTGTGCCTATTCGTTATCGGCGTCATAGTTACACCGATGCTGCTATCAGGCTGCGGCCACTTCAATGAAGGCCTTCAGGCCAGGCCGACCTTTGAAGAAGCGAATCTCTTGTTCAATCAGGGAAGCTACCAGGCCTCGCTGAACAGATACGAGCAGATTATCGACAAATATCCCACGACGGGTGACAGGGCTCTGTTCGAGATGGGCATCATTTATTCGTATCCGAAGAATGAGCAAAAAGATTATCAGAAATCCCTGGGGTGTTTTCAGAAAGTCATAAGGGATTACCCGGAGAGTGAATACCGGCGAAACAGTGAGACGATGATATTTTATATCAATAATGTCCCGCTCAAGGACAAGACGATCACCACGCAGCAAACGCAGATCGAGACTCTCCGGCAAGAGGTTAAAGGCAAGGAGATTGAGATAGCGGCCCTGCAGCAAAAGATTGAGGTGCTCGAAAAAAATGTCTTTGCCTATGCCATCCATAAGCCCTTGATAGACAAGATAGTGATAGAAAAAAACACACGACAACTGATGTTGACCTCAAAGGGCGAGGTGCTCAAAACCTACAAGATCGCCCTGGGGGGAGACCCGATCGGGGCGAAGGAACGGCAGGGCGACAACAAAACCCCGGAGGGAACCTACATCATCGATTCAAGAAACAGGGACAGCCGTTATCACCGCTCTCTCCACATCTCCTATCCCAACGAGCGCGACAAAAAGCGCGCCAGAGACCTCGGTGTTTCTCCGGGCGGAAACATCATGATCCACGGCATCAAGAATGGTTTCTCGTGGGTTGGTGATGCGCACACAGAGGCTGACTGGACGAAGGGGTGTATTGCCGTGACAGACCAGGAAATCGACGAGATTGACAAGCTGGCGCCAAACGGCACGGTTGTCGAGATCAGGCCGTAGAAGAGCGTGCGACGTATCGCTCCGTCGGATCTTAGTTGGTGAGGAGCAGCGGGGTTGTGAAGGAGTAGAATTAAGTATGGTCCCATGGAATTCCTGGCGTCCCCGGAATTCCACGGGGGAGCTGATAGTCGCCGGAACGTGCTTCGAGCGGTGAAAAGTGCAAAAGCCCCGGAAGGAAGATCTCCGGGGCTTTTGTTCATCTTTTGAACGGCTTGCGTTATCTCTCGAAATAGCCGTCCGAGAGAGTCTTCAGGAAAAGGACGATGTTTTCGACCAGCGGCCGCGGGAACATCCCCAACGTGGCGCGGTTCTGATCCACTTCCGGCGGCGGGAACATGGTGGCCATGGTGTCGCAGCCACCACCCATACCACCACCCATACCACCACCCATACCACCACCCATACCACCACCCATGCAGCAGCCGTCCATCATCGCGCGCCAGTGGTAAAAGAAGACGATATCATCCAGGGATTTGAAGTAGCCATTGTGGCCGTAAGCCTTCACAAAATCCGGGGAGGGGCGCAGGTCCACGTTGCGGAGCGTCGGTACTTTGTGCTTGCCCATCACCGGCTCGTAGACCTCGGGTGCATGGCCGGCGCCCTTGAGGTAGCCACCCAGCCCGTAGTCCACCCAGTTCGCGCCATCGTGATTCCAGGCGGCCGGCATTGAGTAGAATGGGTTTGCCGCACACACAATATGGGGGTCAGACCTACACACTTTACTTTTGTCAATTGTGTAGGTCTGACCCCTCATCCTTCGCCCATCACTTGGCGGCGTCCCTTTTGACGAATTGCTCCTTGGCCGTCATGATGGCGGTCATGGCGTTCGGCCAGCCGGAGTAAAACGCCAGATGGGTGATGACCTCGATCAGCTCCTCCTTCTTTAGCCCATTCTCCAACGCCTTGTCGAGATGAAACCGCAACTGTTCGGGGCGATTCATGGCGACCAGCGCCGCCACCGTCACCAGGCTCCGGTCGCGCTTTGACAGTTCCTTGCGTTCCCAGACATCGCCGAAGAGCACGGTGTCGGTCAGTTCAGCCAGCTTGGGGGCGACGTCGCCGATCATTTTCTGCGCTACTGAAGGCTCTTTACTCATGGGATTTCTCCTCTCTCGCCGTTCGGCTACTCGGATTTGAGCGACGCCATGTCGATGGAAAAGCGGTACTTCACATCGGACTTCACAAGCCTCTCATACGCCTCATTGACCTTCTGGATCGGGATCACCTCCACATCGGCGGTGATGTTGTGTGCGCCACAGAAGTCGAGCATCTCCTGGGTCTCTTTGATGCCGCCGATGATGGAGCCGGAGAGGCTGCGGCGGCCGAGCAGCAGAGCGAAGGCGGAGACGGCAAGGGGCTTCTCCTGCGCGCCGACCAGGGTGAGGTTGCCATCCCGGCCGAGCATGTTGAGGTAGGCGTTGATGTCGTGCTCGGCGGCGATGGTGTCGAGGATGAAGTCGAACGTGCCGGCGTGCTGCCGCATCTCTTCGGCACTGGTGGAAATAATGACCTCATGGGCGCCCAGGCGGAGCGCATCCTCCTTCTTGCCGGGCGAGGTGGTGAAGACGACGATGTGAGCACCGAAGGCACGGGCGAACTTGACCCCCATGTGCCCCAGCCCGCCGAGGCCGACCACGCCGACCTTCTTTCCCGCGAGGTTGCCCCAGCGGCGCAGCGGCGAATAGGTGGTGATCCCGGCGCAGAGGAGCGGCGCAACCCCGGCAAGATTTAGGTTGGCGGGGACGTGCAGCACGAAGCGTTCATCGACGACGATGCTCTCGGAGTAGCCGCCGTAGGTGACTCCGCCGAGGTGCCTGTCCGGGGAACCGTAGGTGAGGGTCTGGTTCGGGCACAACTGTTCCAGGCCATCCCGGCAGTTGGGGCAGGTGTGGTCCGAATCGACCAGGCAGCCGACCCCCGCAAGGTCACCCGGCTTGAACTTCGTGACGGCGGAGCCGACCCCGGTGACCCTGCCGACGATCTCATGCCCCGGCACGCAGGGGTAAACCGTGGGCATGACGCTGTGCCACTCGTCGCGGGCATAGTGCAGGTCGGAATGACAGATGCCGCAGAAGAGGATTTCGATCTGCACGTCGCGCTCGGTGGTATCGCGGCGCGGGATGGTGTCGGCGGCCAGCGGCGATGTGGCACTGGCTGTGGAATAGGCTTTGGCTTTGTACATTGTGTATCCTCCTTTTGGTTCCGCTTTGGAGTTGAATCGTGGGGAGAGGGTTTTCTCCCCTCGCCCCTTGTGGGAGAGGGGCGGGGGTGAGGGGAATACGTTTACCGGCCGGTCAACTGTTCCAACTTCTCGGGGTACCGCGCCCCTTCCACTTTGATTATTGATGCGGCTTCCTCGATCTCGCGGAGATCGGCGGCGGTGAGTTCGACAGCGAGTGCGCCAATGTTCTCGTCCAGACGCTCCAGCTTCGTAGTCCCCGGGATCGGCACAATCCATGGCTTCTGGGCGAGCAGCCAGGCAAGGGCGATCTGGGCAGGCGTCGCATTCTTCTGCGCGGCGATCCTGCCAAGCAGATCGACCAGGGCCTGATTCGCCTTCAGTGCCTCCGGCATAAAACGAGGGAGGGTGCTGCGGAAGTCGGTGCTGTCGAAGGTCGCGTTCTCGCCGATCTTCCCCGTCAGGAACCCCTTACCCAGCGGGCTGTAGGGAACAAGACCGATTCCGAGCTCTTCGAGGGTCGGCAACAGTCCCTCTTCAGGACGTCTGAACCACAGCGAGTACTCATTCTGGACAGCGGCAACCGGCTGCACGGCGTGAGCACGGCGGATCGTCTGAGTTCCCGCCTCGGAAAGACCGAAATGTTTTACTTTCCCTTCCCGGATCAGCTCCTTCACGGCGCCTGCAACGTCTTCGATCGGCACCTCCCGGTCGACCCGGTGCTGGTAGAAGAGGTCGATGACCTCGGTCCTGAGCCGCCTGAGGGATGCCTCGGCCACCTCCCTGATGTGCTCCGGCCGGCTGTTCAGGACCGGCCCGCTCCCCTTCATCGCCCGGGGATCGACGCTGGTGTCGAAGCCAAACTTGGTGGCGATCACCACCCGGTCGCGCAGGGGGGCGAGCGCCTCACCGACCAGCTCCTCGTTGGTGAACGGGCCGTAGACCTCCGCCGTGTCGAAGAAGGTGATGCCGCGTTCCACGGCTGTCCGGATAAGCGAGATCATCTCCTTTTTGTCCTTGGGGGGGCCGTAGGAAAAGCTCATCCCCATGCAGCCGAGTCCGAGGGCCGAGACCTCCAGGCCGCTTTTTCCCAGTTTACGTTTTTGCATTTGTACCTCCTGCACTTTCGTTGAAGTTCCCACCGTCAGGGCACACAGCCCCTATTTCAGATATTTGGTGAAAAAGGCTGTGAGCTTGTCAAAGGGGATATAGTTCACCCGGTCGTACAGATCCACATGCCCGGCACCGGGAACAATGTAGAGCTCCTTCGGTTCGGCAGCCAGTCTGTAAGCTTCTTCGCTGAATTCTCTGGAATGCGCGTTCTCGCCCATGATGAAAAGCATGGGACGAGGGGAAATCGTTTCGATGTCATTGAACGGATAAAAGTTGAGAAACTTTATCTCAGCAGTGACCGCGCGGTTTTGCGACAGTTCCGGTGGCATGCCTTTGGGAACAAATTGGCCGCGAGGCGTGCGGTAAAAATCGTGGAACTCACGAGTGATTGGATCGGCATTTTCGCTCAGTTTCAGCGGTAGATAATTTCGCCACTTGGTTTCGCCGCCCGAGAACTCCACATAGCGTTGTTCGGCTGCTTCGGAGATGATTTGTTTCCGTTGCTCGAGGGTTTGCGAGTGCCGAAGCCCATTGCGACTGGCAGCGCCCATATCGTACATGCTGACGGTCGCAATCGCTTTCAGGCGCGGATCAATCTTGGCCGCGGCTATGGCAAAGCTCCCGCTGCCGCAAATCCCGATCACACCAATCCGATTCCGATCCACAAAGGGCCGGGTGCCCAGGAAATCCACCGCGGCACTGAAATCCTCGGCATAGATATCCGGCAAAACAGCGTTGCGGGGCTTCCCCTCACTCTCTCCCCAGAAAGACAAATCCAGGGACAACGTAACGAATCCCCGTTCAGCCATTTTCGTGGCATACAGATTCGCGCTCTGTTCCTTTACCGCACCCATGGGATGCCCGACAATGATCGCGGGATTTTTGGCGTTCCGCTTCAAGCCTTTGGGAATAAAGAGATTCCCCGCAACCTTCATGTCGTATTGGTTTTTGAACGTAACCTTTTGCACGGTTACCTCCCTGCTTTTGTAAAAATTATCAGCTCCATTGGACATTGCTGCTGCGAAGACAACGCCGGTCGTGGATGAAACCAGGCCCAGTACCGTCGCTGTGAGGATGCGGAGACCACGGGTAATAAAGTCTTTTTTGTTCATTTCGAACCCCTTTCAATAGAATAAATTGCCCCAAGAAGGCTGATAAAAACGAGGTTGCTCAAAAATAGTCAGATCGTCGCACCCGCAAGAGCGACCACGGAGGCGTAGCAGCGCTACGCCGCACAAGGGAGTGACGAGGACGGCGGCGAGATGGCTGTTTTTCAGCAACCGCCCTTGACGATTGTATCGTACCCCCGATCGAGCGAAAGGAGGTAGACCAATCCTGTTGGATTATTGCCCGATCCTACGGAATGGCAGATAATCGTTGTAACGTGAAACAGGGCTAGAGTAGTATGAAATGAAAGGAACTATGCGAAACGAGGTGCTTATGCGGGTAATTGAGGATAATGGGATGGAGGTTGCCCTCGAAGCTTTGGGAAATAGCATTGCCCGATGGACCGACAATTTGTTCCACCTCGACACCGCGATCCCGGGCTTGGCACTTTGGCGGCGGGACGAGCCGACCGAGCCGACGAGCGGCCTGTACGAGCCGGGCATCTGCTTGACCGCACAGGGGGCCAAGCGCGTGGTGCTCGGAGACGATGTGTATGTGTATGACGCGCACCACTTTTTGATCACGTCCGTGGATCTGCCCACAGTTTGGCAAGTTCTCGAAGCGAGCCGGGAGAGGCCTTGCCTGGGGCTTGTGTTGAAACTCAATCTGCGGGAGATTTCCCAACTGATGGCGGACAGCAACCTCCCCCCGCCCCGTGCGCAGCAGTCGAGCCGCGGCATGGCGACCGGTGAAGTGACTCTGCCGCTGGTCACAGCGTTTCAGCGTTTGCTCGATCTGCTTGCGGAAGAGAGGGACATTCCGATCCTGGCGCCAATCATCCAGCGGGAAATCATTTATCGGCTGCTCGTGGGGGATCAAGGCGCGCGTCTGCGTCAGATTGCGTCGGCGGGGAGTCAGAGTCATCAGATTGCGCGGGCGATCGATTGGCTGAAGGAGAACTTCACACGGCCGTTGCGCATCGACGCCCTCGCCGCTCAGGCCCGCATGAGTAGTTCCACCTTCCATCACCACTTCCGCTCCATGACCGCCCTGAGCCCGCTCCAGTACCAGAAGCAACTCCGTCTGCAGGAGGCCAGGCGTCTCATGCTGGCAGAACGTCTGGATGCCGCAACCGCAGGGTTCCAGGTCGGCTACGAGAGCCCTTCGCAGTTCAGTCGTGAATACAGCCGCCTGTTCGGGGCGCCGCCGCTGCGGGACATCACGAACCTGCGGCAGATGACGGCCGGGGAAAGGGGATAGCGGGAGGGGACTTCTCTTCCGGCGCATGGCGATGGGAAGGGGCCGGCAAGGCCCCTTTTCATTTGGCGGGAAGGCAGGAGCCGGCGATATCCTCCGGAAGAGCGGCGGGGGAGCCGGCGCCGTCCAGGGGTTCCTGCGCCAGCAGGTCGTTGGGACCCTTGCGCAGGATGTTGTAGGCGAGGTTCGTCAGGCGGTTGCCGGGGTTTCGCAGCACCCGCCCGGCGATGGCGCGCCACGTGTACGCCTCCCTGCGGGCTTCGAGCCAGCCGCGCCGGAGCCGCTCGGGGGACATGAGCCGCGGCCGGAAGACCACGGTGGAGTGGTCATAGCGGGACCAGTCGGTGGTCAGGAGCCGCCCCTCCTCCCGGAACTGGCGGAAGAGGGAGGTGCCGGGGTACGGGGTGAGGATGTGGAAGGTGGGGACGCTCGGGGAGCACTGCTCCAGGAAGCGGACCGTGGTCTCGAAGACGCTCTCGTCGTGGTCGTCGAAGCCGAAGATGATGGAGGTCTCCAGGATGATCCCGGCGTCCCGGACCCGCTTCATGAGATCGGCCTGGGAGTGCTTCGAGCCGGATTTGGCCATGTTGGCGTGGGCGCCCGTCACCGACTCGATCCCGACGAAGAGGCCGATGCACCCCGACTCCGCCACCAGTTTCAGGAGCTCCGGGTCCTCGGCGAAGCGGAGGTTGGTCTGGGAGCCCCAGCGGACGTTCATCTCCGCCAGCCCCCGCAGGATCGGCCGCGCCTTGGCCGGGTCACCGAGGAGGTTGTCGTCGAGAAAGACCACGAGCCGGCGGTCGAAGGCGCGGATCTCCGCCAGGATGTCCGCCGGGTCGCGGTAGCGGAAGGTGCGGCCGAAGTAGGGGGTGACGGTGCAGAAGGAGCAGTCGTAGGGGCACCCCCGGCTCGCCTGCACCGTCTGGGTGGTGAGGTAGCGCCGCCCGGCCAGGATCCCGCGCCGGGGCCAGGGGGCGACGAGGAGCTCCCCCGTCGGGAGCGGTGCCCGGTAGAGCGGCCGAAGCCGGCCCGCCAGGAGGTCGTCCAGAAGCTCCCCCCAGACCGGCTCGGCCTCGCCGATCACCACGGCATCGGCGTGGAGGAGGGCCTCCTCGGGGAGGACCGTCGGGTGGATGCCGCCGAGGACCACCGGCACCCCCCGCCCCCGGAAGCGGTCGGCGATCTCGTAGGCCCGGGTGGCCTGGTGGGTCATGGCGGTGATCCCGACGAGATCGAAGGCGCCATCGAAGGGGACCTCGTCGTGGACCTCGTCGGCCAGCACCACCTCCCAGTGGAGGGGGGTGGCCGCGGCCACCATCTGGAGCGAATGGGAGGGGAGCTGGAAATACCGCGCCCAGCCGAGCTTGTGGGTGGCCGGATAGACCAGGAGGAGCCGGGGGGGGGTGGCCATCAGGCAACGCCTCCGCAGCGCGCCCCGGCGCCGAAATCGACCAGCGGCTCGGTCGTCCGGGGGCGGCTCTCCTCGTACTCCCGCAGGTACGCCTCGGGCTTCATCATCCGCTGGGTCCGCCAGAGGACCCGGGCGATGTAGGGGATCTGGGCGGGACGGACCTGCCTCATCCAGTCGGCGAGGCTCTTCTCGCCGGAGGTGTTGAGGATGGAGCGGCGCCAGGTCTCGGCGTAGAGCTCGAAGAAGCGTTTGGCCCCCACCCGCGGCTCCCAGAGGAGGTGGTGCATGTCGAAGTTGGACCAGGGCTGGCGGGCGATGCGGGGGGCCACCTCCCGGAAGAAGTCGGTTCCGGGGAGCGGCGTGAGCACCGTGAAGCCGGCCCGCTGCAGGCCGTAGCGGGCCACGAACTCCCAGAGGTCGCGAAAGTCGTCCTCCTCCCAGTCGGGGTCGATGAGGAAGTTGCCGTTGATCCCGTAGCGGAGCTCCCGGGCGAGCCGCACCGCCTCCACGCTCTCGGCCACCCCCGAATCTTTCGTGAGCCCCGCGAGCCCCCTGTCGGTGGCCGCCTCCAGGCCGAGGAAGATGTCGAAATCCTTCGCCAGGGGGCGCCACGCCGCCATCAGCTCGGCGCTGCGGCAGATGAGGTCGGTGCGGGTCTGCACCAGGATCCAGCGCTTGAAGATGCCGCGCCTTTTCAGGGCCGCGGCCAGCTCCAGGCTGCGGGCCGGGTTGTGCCAGAAGAGGTCGTCGGCCACGAAGATCGCATCCCCCGCCGCGGCGAAGTCCTCCACCACCGCGGCGATGCTCCGCTCGCGGCAGGAGCGGCCGTAGAGCTGCCAGACCGAGCAGAAGGAGCAGCGGTGGGGGCACCCCCGGGCGGTCTCCACGAGCCAGACCGGCTTG
>JAJZUC010000106.1 GCA_021847245.1 Deltaproteobacteria bacterium
TACCTTGCGCTGAGCGCACGAATGAAACTCAAAAAAGAAAAGAGGTGAGAACGTCAATGAAAAAACTGCTTTCTCTGACCCTGTGTCTTGCTATGGCCGTGGCTTTCGCCGCTGGCTGCAAGAAGAAAGAAGAAGCTCCGGCTCCGGCTCCGGCTGAGCAAGCTGCTCCGGCCGCTGCTCCGGCTCAGGCTCCGATGTCCTCCGCCAAGGCCCCGGCCGCGGAGGCCCCGGCTGCCCCGGCTGAGAAGAAGTAATTCCGGTTACTTCTTTGCCACTGAAAAGCCTGCAGAACTTAGGTTCTGCGGGCTTTTTTAATGCCTCCTGCATGGGGATTCAGGTTGACAAGATGTGGACCGCATGCTATTTACAACGGTCTTTTTATCAAGCAAATTGAATGACGGAGGTGTCTAGTGGAAAGAACATTTGCCATTATCAAGCCCGATGCGGTTGAACGAAATATCGTCGGCAAGGTGCTCGAAAGGGTGGAGGCTGCCGGCTTCCGGATCGTCGGCATGAAGAAGATTCAGCTTTCCAGGAAGGAAGCGGAAGGATTCTACTATGTGCACAAAGAACGGCCGTTCTTCGGTGACCTTTGCTCCTTCATGTCGCGCAGCCCCGTCGTGGTTATGGTCCTTGAGCGTGAGAACGCAATTGCCGGATGGCGCGAGATCATGGGGGCCACGAATCCGGCCAATGCCGACGCTGGCACCATCCGCAAGGAGTTTGGTCTCGGTATCGAGGAGAACACCGTCCATGGCTCCGATTCCCCTGAATCTGCGGCTTTTGAGATCCCCTACTTCTTCAGCCAGCTCGAACTTTTCTAGTCGGGCGGCAGTAGAACGTCACCAAAGCCCTTCGCGCGAAGGGCTTTTTTTATAGTTGTCGACAGGTATGGAAACTAAAGTAGATCTGAAAAATCTGAGTCTTGAAGAGCTGGAGCAATTCCTCGCCGGAAAGGGGAAGCAACGCTACCGCGCCCGCCAGATTTTCAAATGGATGTACCAGAAGGATGCCACCGATTTTGAGGTGATGACCAATCTTGCCAAGGATCTGCGGCAAGAACTGGAACAGACGACGGTTATCAGTTCTTTGTCTCCCGAACTGACGGAGGTTTCCCGTGACGGGACAAGGAAGTACCTTTTCCGGCTTGCCGACGGCAATACCGTCGAATCTGTCCTGATTCCCGAGGAGGATCGCAGCACGCTTTGCGTTTCCAGCCAGGTGGGGTGCGCGATGGGGTGCGAGTTCTGCCTGACGGGGACGTTCAGACTGACCCGCAGCCTTACCACAGCGGAGATCGTCAATCAAATCTGTGCCGTAATGCGGGAAGTGCCGTTCCGCAACATCGTGTTCATGGGGATGGGGGAACCGCTGGCGAACCTGGATAACGTCATCCGCGCCCTGAAGATCATCACCCACGATGACGGGCTTCAGTTTTCGACAAGGCGGGTAACGGTCTCGACTGCGGGGCTGGTGCCGGAGATGGAGAGGCTCGGACGCGAGGTTACGGTCAATCTGGCGGTCTCGCTCAATGCGACCACCGATGAGGTGCGGAACAGGATCATGCCGATCAATCGGCGGTATCCACTGCGGGAGCTTATTGATGCCTGCCGGCGTTTCCCCCTGCCTGGGCGTCGCAAGATTACCATCGAATACGTGATGATCAAAGGGGTTAACGATTCCCTTGAGGATGCCAAGCGGCTCGTGAAGCTGCTGAGCGGCATACCCTCCAAGATCAATCTGATTCCCTTCAACGAGCACGAGGGGTGTTCGTTCCGGAGTCCCGACCAGCAGGCGGTCGATCAGGTCCACAGCTTTCTCCTTGCAAAGCATTTTACGGTCATCACCCGGTCGAGCCGAGGTGCCGATATTTCGGCTGCCTGCGGGCAGCTCAAAGGGAAGCTCGAACGAAGCGGCGGCGTGTAGATCCGGGGGCGGCAGTATCTCAACACCAGGTGCGAATTCCTGACGAGGTAAAGCGACATGAGTGAACAGATTATCGGTGTCATCGGGGGAAGTGGTCTCTACGAGATGGAGGGGCTTTCGGATATCGGGCAGGTGAAGGTGGAGACTCCCTTCGGAGAGCCCTCGGACGAGTTCGTTACCGGCGTGCTCGATGGCGTGAAGATGGTTTTCCTCCCCCGGCACGGCAAGGGGCACCGCTTCCTCCCTTCGGAGGTGAATTTTCGCGCCAACATTTACGGCATGAAAAAGCTCGGGGTGACCCGCATCATCTCGGTTTCGGCGGTCGGGAGCATGAAAGAGGAGATCGTCCCCGGCCATATCGTCATTCCCGACCAGTTCATCGACCGCACGAACGCCACCCGGAACAATACGTTTTTTGGCAACGGCGTTGTAGCCCATGTGCAGTTCGCTGATCCGGTCTGCGCCGAACTCTCCGGCTGGCTTTACGAAGCTGCTGTAGAGGCGGGGGCGACGGTGCACCGTGGCGGAACCTACATCTGCATGGAAGGCCCTGCCTTCTCGACCCGCGCCGAGTCCAACATGTATCGGTCGTTCGGGGTCTCGGTCATCGGCATGACCAACATTCCCGAGGCGAAGCTGGCCCGTGAGGCTGAACTCTGTTACGGCGTCATCGCACTGGCGACCGATTACGACTGCTGGCACGAATCCCATGAGGATGTGTCGGTCGAGGCCGTTCTCGCCATCATCAGGAAGAACGTGGCCATGGCCAAAGCGATCATCAGGAATTCCGTGAAACGTATCGCGGCCGAACGGGCGTGTCCCTGTGCCTCGGCCCTTCAGTACGCCATCATAACCGATAAACGGGTTATTGGGGACGAGGCGAAGGAGCGGCTCGATCTCCTCATCGGTAAGTATCTCTAGGCTCACTCACGCACACCACAGACATAGCAAAGGAGAGGGTTCATGGGTATACTCGTTGTCGGTTCGGTAGCATTCGATTCGGTGGAAACCCCCTTCGGGAGGGTGGAAGACGTGTTGGGCGGTTCAGCGACCTACTTTTCGACGTCCGCCAGCTTTTTTACCGACGTGAATCTGGTTGCGGTGGTCGGCGACGATTTCCCCAGGGAGCATGTCGATTTTCTCAAGTCGCGCAACATCGATCTTCGCGGACTCGTACGCGAGGCGGGGGAGACGTTCCGCTGGAAGGGGAAGTACGGGTATGACCTGAACGAGGCCCAGACCCTCGCGACTCACCTGAACGTCTTCGAGAGCTTCACGCCCCGGATCCCTGCCGAATACCGCGATGCCGATTACCTCTTCCTGGCCAATATCGATCCCGAGCTGCAGATGGAGGTCTTGAGCCAGGTCGAGAAGCCGCGGGTCATTGCCTGCGACACCATGAATTTCTGGATCTCGTCGAAGCCGGAGGCGTTGCGGCGGGTCATCGAGAAGGTCGACATATTCATCATCAACGAGGGGGAGGCCCGCCAGTTCACCGGCGAGGTCAACCTCGTGAAGGCCGCACGGGCAATTCTGGGGCTGGGGGTCAAGACCCTCATCGTCAAACGGGGCGAGTACGGAGTCCTCATGTTCAGCGACAGTTCGGTCTTTGCCGCACCGGCGTATCCGCTGGAGGAGGTGTTCGACCCGACCGGCGCCGGCGATACGTTTGCCGGGGGATTTATGGGCTGTCTGGCGAATACCGGGGATCTGTCCGAGGCCGGCATCCGGCAGGCGATCATCTTCGGCAGCGTCATGGCGTCGTTCAATGTGGAGGATTTCAGCCTTGAACGGCTGAAGCGCCTCGACTACCGCGAGATCGAGAACCGGTACCGCAGCTTCAAGTCGCTTACCCACTTCGAGGGGCTCGCGGGAGGGGAAGGAGCCCTTCGTTGAGCCCTTCGCTTCTCCCCCCTCGCGTTGACAACAAGGGGTAAATCTGCTACGTTCCACGCTACGAGACGGGGCGGCCGAGGGTGGCCCCGTCTCTGCGCCGAGCCTGTCCTCATCCCCGTTGCCATGAGGTGGTCACCGTGAAACGTCACCTGGTTCTTTCCTCTCTTCTTCTCCTTCTCCTCCCCGCGTGTGCGATGAACGGAGCTGCCAAGAAGCAGGCATCCTACCATTACCAGATGGGACTCTCCTTTCTTGGCGAGAACGACGCCACGCGTGCGCTTGCCGAGTTCATCGAGGCCGAAAAGCTGGATCCGGATGATCCTGTCCTCCTGAACAGCCTGGGTCTTGCCTATTACTACAAGAAACGGTTCGATCTGGCCGAGCAGTCGTACCTCAAGGCGATCGAACTCAAGCCCGATTATTCGGAGGCGCGCAACAACCTCGGGGTGAATTACCTGGAAATGCAGCGCTGGGATGCAGCCATAACCCAGTTCACGGTGGTGCTGGCAGACCTCCTTTTTGTCGATCAGGACAACGCCAGGATCAACCTCGGCCTTGCCTACCTCGGCAAGGGTGATTACCAGCAGGCCTACGGCACGCTGCGCCAGGCCGTCGGCGCCAATCCGCGGAGCATCGATGCCCGGGTTGGGCTGGGCCGGGTATATTTCTCCATGGGAAAGAGCGACCTTGCCGTCGAAGAGCTTCGCAAGGCGATCGAGCTGAACAGGAATTCGCAGAACGCCCACTATTACCTGGCTCTGGCTTATCTCAAGGGAAAAGACTATGTCGCCGCGGCTGACGCGTTTCGCGAGGCAATCCGGATCGCACCCGATTCGGAGAAGGGACGCCTCGCACGCGAGTACCTGGATTCCATGAAGTGAGAGGGCAGCTTGTCTGAAGCTTCACCCCCCGAAGCGGGGAATCAATCAGTCGGGGCGTTGCTGCGTGAGGCCCGCGAGTCCCGTGGCCTTGCCCTCGACGATGCCGCCCGAGTCACCCGTATCGGCAGGAATTATCTCATGGCGCTGGAGGACGAGGCATTCGGGAAGTTGCCGAGTCCCGCCTATGTCAAGGGATTCCTGCGGGCCTATGCCAACTACCTGGGACTCTCTTCCGACGACGTGGTGAGATGTTATGAGGCGGCACTACAGCCGACGCTCCCGCCGGAAGAGGGGGGGGATGCCTCCGTCGCTCCGCCGGCACAGGCACCGAGGGTTCCGGTCCACAATCGGTGGGCCATTCCCCTGACCCTTCTGTTTCTGGTCATTGTCCTCTCGTACCTCACCCGAGAGCGGGATGAACAGCCCCTGCGGCGCGAGCCCCCTTCCTCGACCAGGCGCGTTCTTGCCCCGTCTCCCCCCGTCCAGTCTGCGGTTACGACGGCGTCGCGCGTTCGTCCGGCGCCGCACCTTCAGCCGGACAGCGCCACGGCTGCGGTTTCAGGAGATGAAACCCGTCCCCCCGGCACAAACCCGGGCGGAATCGTGCTGAAGCTGAAGGTCAACCAGGACTGCTGGCTGAATATCACCATTGACGGAACGCTCTCCCAGCAGTACGACCTCAAGGCTGGCGATCTGATAGAATGGAAGGGGGAACGGGTGTTTTCCCTCGACCTCAACGACGGGGGTGGAGTGGAGGCCGAGTTCAACGGCAAGACGTTACCCCCCTTCGGCGCCGCGGGAAGTCCCGCGCACGTCGACCTCACGGCCGACGGAAGCGACGAGTAGCGGTACCCATAGCCCAACCTTTACTTTATTCAACTCAAGGAGAAGGTCTTCATGCATCTGGCACGCTGCAGAAAATGCGGAAAAGTTATGAAGAGTGAACGGATCGACACCTACCGGGTCAAGTTGAGCTGCAGCTGCGGTTTTTCCGATTTCCGCACCCTCACCGACAAGGTCAAGACGGTCAATCCGTT
>JAJZUC010000033.1 GCA_021847245.1 Deltaproteobacteria bacterium
CGGGCTATCCTCCAGGAGAAGGCTGACGATCTGCTGGCCCCTACGCCGGCGCCCAAGGCCATGAGCGTGGACGAGGTCGCCTGGAAGAAGGGACACTCCTACGTCACCAACGTGGTGGACATCGATACTCGCCATATCAGAGGGCAAATTGGGTGCGGCAGTGGCGGGAAAATAATGCAGGTGATTTCCCCGGTAAGCTGTCGGCAATCGTAAAAGAGCTGATACGAGAAGCCGCCACCATTGCCGGGCTTGTTGAGGAAGGAGAACGCAAGGCTGAAATCGAACGGCAGGAGTGGGAGGCTAAGCAGATAGTCTGGCGCCGTGAAGAGGAAGAGCGTCGACGCATCAAAGCAACCAAGGATAGCCGGGAAGAGTTGTCCGAAATCATCAAGGCTTGGGCAAAAGCAAAAGGGATCGAGGAATTCTTTGCCGATGTCGAACGACGGGCTGCTGACCTGGATGATGAGGAAAAAGCGATGGTCTTGGAACGTTTGAAGCTGGCTCGCAAAATGGTTGATACTACTGATGCCCTGCAGTGGCTTCGGTCGTGGAAGGCGCCAGATGAGCGATAGAATTTGCCAAGCAGTAGGGTAGCTTCGAGATTCAGCAACTTGTCTTCTTATTTCGGGAATGTCCCCACCTTTTCAAGCTCCTTAAGGCCTTGCCTTCGTCGCTATCTACAGGTATATAGTGAAGTAAGAGACTTTCCGCGGAGGTTATTGCCCTTGATATTTACCCCCCGCTATGGTACCCTCAGGCGAAAGTCGCAGAAACACGCCAGCGTTTCGTGCGGTGCAACTAAGACTTTCGCCTGAGGGTACCAAGCGGGAAGCTTAGCTGGTAGTCAGGGAGGTAAATATGAAATACCCAAGCCATACCAATTCCCAACCGGTTACCGGTAAGGAAGCAAAAAAACTTGTTCAGGCTGCGAAAACGGGTAAACCTCTCGTGAACAAACAGGCTAAGAGCACGATCTCCCGTATTTTAGAGAGAAGAAAGGCTGCTGGTGCCGCAAGGTAGATTTACAGGAGCGATATTTTCACCTGAAAACGTCGAACCATGGACCCCTGACATTATTACTGGTCAGGGGTTTTCTTGTTCTCGGGGGGAGTTTAGGACCTTCTGGACAGGCGCGCGCATGAAGCGGGATGTAAAAACGCATATGTGCCGATGCTTTATTCTGCGCCACCAAAACCACCTTGCAGGATATATCACCCTTTTGGCAGACAAACTGACGGCGGAAGAGGCCAGGCAAAACCTCCAAGCACAGGAGGAAATTACCTACTCGACTTTCCCAGCTGTCAAGATTGGATTGTTGGCCTCCGACAGGAGAGCTAAAGGTGCTGGAACCTGTCTTGTTGAGTGGGCAATTGAATATGTAGCAACAGAAATAAGTCCTAAAGTCGGAGTCCGATTTCTGACGGTCGATGCTCTCTATGATGTCGATACAGGGTACGATATCTCGGGATTTTACCAAAATTTTGGATTCAGGTTTGCGAATGAAGAGGAGCCTCTCCCGCCACTTGATCCTTTCCGAACACTTTATTTTGATCTGCTCCCACTGATCCCGTAAACATATGGACGAGCTCCGAAAACTGCGCGAGGAAAACGCCCGCCTCAAGGCTCTACTGGCCAAGCACGGTATTGCCTGGGAAGAACCGATCACCCCTGAACCAGTTCCAGCACCGCCTGAGCCTGCCACAGCCTTAACCCACTTCACCACCAACGACAAAATAGCATCGTTCCGTCGCTTGTTTCGGGGGCGCGAGGATGTTTATCCCCAGCGCTGGGAGTCAGCCAAGGGTACCTCCGGCTATTCGCCGGCCTGCGGTAACGAGTGGAAACCCGGTATATGTCAGAAACCTCGTGTCAAATGCGGCGACTGCAACCAGCGCCAGATGCTGCCAGTGACCGATCAGGTGGTCTACGACCATCTGGCGGGGAAGCAGACCATGGGCGTCTATCCGCTTCTGGCCGATGACAGCTGCTATTTTCTGGCGGCCGACTTCGACGAGGCCGACTGGCGTGAGGACGCCGGAGCCTTCATGCAGTCCTGCCGGGAGCTGTCCATTCCTGCGGCGCTGGAGATTTCCCGCTCCGGCAATGGCGCTCATGCCTGGATCTTCTTTGCCGATCCGGTTCCGGCCCGCGAGGCCCGCCAGCTCGGGGCCGCGCTGATCAGCCATACCTTCGACCGCACCCGGCAGTTGTCCCTGGCCAGCTACGACCGTTTATTTCCCAATCAGGACACCCTGCCCAAGGGTGGTTTCGGCAACCTGATCGCACTTCCGTTGCAGAAACAACCGCGGGAACTGGGGCGCAGCATTTTCGTCGATGAACAACTGGAACCTTACCCTGATCAGTGGGTGTTTCTGGCATCGATTCAACCCTTGTCAAGACGAGATTTGGAAAATGCGATCTTGCGGGCAAGCGGGGGACGTAATCCCTTGGATGTTGCCTTCGTCACTGAGGAAGAGGACAGCAAGCCCTGGCAGCGCCTGTCGCTCATTCCGGCCCGGATTGTTTGCCCCCTGCCGGAATCGCTGGCCCTGGTGCTGGCCAACCAGATTTTTATCGCCAAGGCAGATCTACCACAGCAGCTGGCTAATCGCCTGATCCGGCTCGCAGCCTTCCAGAACCCTGAGTTCTACAAGGCCCAGGCCATGCGCCTGCCGGTCTGGAACAAGGCTCGTATCATCGGTTGCGCCGAAAACTATCCCCAGTACATTGGCCTTCCCCGGGGCTGTCTCAATGCGGTGCTGGACCTGTTGCATGAGAATGATATCCACCCCGAACTTCAGGACGAGCGGCTGCCCGGCCGGAAGGTGACCGTCAAATTTACCGGCACCTTGCGCAAGGATCAGAAGAAAGCGGTGCGGGAGATGCTTCAAAACGATGTCGGTGTGCTCTGCGCACCGACTGCCTTCGGCAAAACGGTCACCGCCGCCGCCCTGATAGCCCGACGCAAGGTCAGTACGCTCGTGCTGGTGCACCGCACCGAGCTGCTGAGGCAATGGGAGCAGAGGCTGGCCGGATTCCTGGAGTTCCCCAAAGGCGGATTGGGCGTCATCGGCGGCGGCAAAAAGAAGTCGTCCGGCAAGATTGATATCGCCGTCATGCAGTCGTTGTCGCGTCGGGAGGACTTGGGCGAACTCTTGGACCACTACGGGCAAATCATCGTTGACGAATGCCATCACCTCTCGGCTTTTTCCTTCGAGGCGATTCTCAAACAGGCCAAGGCCAAATATGTGGTGGGCCTGACCGCCACGCCGGTGCGCCGGGATGGCCATCAACCGATCATTTTCATGCAGTGCGGCCCAATCCGCCACAGTGCCGCCAGACCGGAAGCCACCCCGGCCCAACTGGAGGTCTGGCCGAAGGTGCTGTCTGCGCCGGAGATCCCGCTAGATTCCCCGATTCAGGATCTGTTCCGCATACTCGCCAATGATGCCGCACGTAATCAGCGTATCGCCGGAGATGTGCTTGCCGCCTATGGGGAAGGACGCAAGGTACTTGTCCTCACCGAACGGACAGACCATTTGCCGTTGTTGCAGGAGGCACTGGTGGATGAAGTCGAACACTGCTTTGTCCTGCACGGTCGCTTGTCGAAGAAACAGCGAACGGCTGTATTCGCTGAATTGGATGCGCTGGAGGAAGCCGCACCGCGAGTCCTGATCGCCACCGGCCGTTTGATCGGCGAAGGCTTTGACCACCCGCCCCTCGACACGCTGGTGTTGGCCATGCCGATCTCCTGGAAAGGAACCTTGCAGCAATATGCCGGACGTCTGCACCGGGAGCATGCCAACAAGCACGATGTGCGCATCTACGACTACGCCGAGACCGATCAGCCCCAGCTCGCCCGCATGTGGGACAAACGCCAGCGCGGCTACCGGGCCATGGGGTATGAGATCAAATCAATGGGGACAGGAACAGGGTAGGCCAGAAAGTTTTGGGGTAGATTTGGGGGTAGGTGCAAAAAGTTGAACGGTAAAAACAACTGTAAAGCAGGTGGTTACTCAATCGGTTGTATGGACGGCACCTCTTTGCTGTGCGATACATCCTGAAAAGCCTCCCCACAAAGGAGGTTTTTCTTTTTTCTTCCTCAGGCACTGAGTCTCGGTCCCCGGCTCCCGATCATGGCCTTTCCCATTGACATCACGGGCAAAAAGATGTATTAAACCTGCGTAATATTGCGGTGTTATGAGGGATTGATGAATGCTTTGCAAGCGCCGGATAAAATACGAGTCATGAAAGCCGCCCTTCTCAGCATGGTGCTGATGGCGGCTTTTGTGTTTGTGCGGGCACGGCATCTCTGGATTTTACCGTGGTCTTTCAGGCGGATGAAGAGGCCAAACGGTTCGAGGAGTGGTGCGGCAAGGTCCAGCAGGGCGCAACAGGGAGGCCGTCTCGCCAGGGTTTCGGGTTCGGCTCCCTTCTCGCGGCGTTCATACTCGGTCACTGGTGGCATGGACATGACAAATATCGATAGCCTGCTGCATCATGCGAACATAAACATCCCTACTGTCATTCCCCACGACGGACCAAAAAAGTGATCTAGGGCGAGACCTCACGCCTGAGCAGCGAGCGGCTGCGCCGGGAAAACATCACCTTCCGGCAAATTCCTTACGACAGTAAGGCACGAGAGGAGTTGATTATGGGCGAACTGGACAAGGCACTTATCGAAGAGCTTAAGCAGCGACTCCCTGCGGATGTGCTGCGGCATATAAGGCGGATGATCATGTATGGCTCGCGGGCGCGGGGCGACGCGACGGAGGACTCCGACCTCGATCTCGTGGCGCTGGTGGATGAGAAGACCCCGGAGCTTGAACAGGCACTCGACGAGATTGCCTACAACCTCTGCGGTTGAATCAGTATTTGGCTATCATTTCGCAAAACCGGTCGAATCGATGCGAAGTACCACAAAATGCTGATGAACGCCCGAAAGATCCGGGAGATCGCCGACTACGATATTGACGAGGAGATCGTTGAACCGGTTGCCTCTTTGAAACTGGAGGAAGGTCGGGAGTTCATCGGGGCTATCAAGGCATTTCTGGGCGTCAAGTAGGCTCTACGGCAGACAAAAAACGGCAAGGAACTGGAAAGAGATACACCATGCTCATACTGAAGCCCTATCAGCGCCGGACTCGGAACGGCGAAACCAGGACGAACTGAACAAGGCGTATGCCTTCGTCTCCTCCCCCCAGCTCTGGGAGGAAAAGAGCGGTGGGAAGGGTCTCTTCCTCATGGCGGAGAAGCGGGACGCGCAGGGGCGGGACGTGCATCGACAGTTGGCCGAGAAGATAAGATAAGTATCAGCCAGCAGATCGAACCGCTGAAGTAGAAAGGGTCAAGTCGCGCTTTCCACCGGGCATGTGGATAACCATCCGGCATCTGTGGATAACCATGGCAATAGCTACGCAGTGTTGGGCACTTCTGCAATATGCATAGCAGATGGGCAGTCTCCGTAACAGGCTGGAATTACGTGTCAATAGTTAATTTGTGGTTTACGGGTCTCGACACGAATCGGGTGTTCAGACGACCTTGCAAAAAGAATGAGCAGCAGTGGATAACCGAGCCAAAATGCATCAGGAAAAGCTACGTTATCTCCCTGTTCACGGACGCGACATGGCTTTTGCCAGCTCCTCCGTAACGTCCTTCACATCCACCGCGTTCCCCAGGTAAAGGAGATCCCGCTTGGGGACGATGGCGGCAAATCCGTTGGCCTTGCCGTACTCGGCGGCGGCTTTTTCAACCGAATCCACCACAGACGCGGTCAACTCCCCCTCCAGCTTGCTCATATCCTTTTCGGCGCCCTTAACAAACTCCTGGAATTCAGCGATCTTCTTCTGGAGGGCCTTCACCTTGGCCTCGCGCTGGGCGGGCGAAAGAGTGGGGAGTTTTGCCTCGATATCTCCCTTCATCTTTTCCAGCTTCTTCTGGCGGGCAGCAATCTGGGTACGGTATTTCTCGGTCTTCTCCTTCACCCGGGCTTTGGCGGCTTTCCCGCGCTCCGAGTCGCTGAAAATCTTTTCCATCTCAACGTAACCAATCTTGACGGGCCGCTCGGGGTTCGCCGTTTCGGCAACCTTCGCTGGTGGCGGAGTGGGAACAGCCGGCTTGTTCTGGTCTTCCGCATAAGCGACCAGGGTAACGGACAGGGAGAGGAGGGTGGCCAGACATACGGTTTTGACACAATTCATTATCTTGCACCTCGCTTGAATGGACGTGATTCTTTTCGTTTATACGCGTTTTGGACAATTCAGGCAACGATTCTCCGCCGTCCCTTGTTCATGTCGGCAGTTCCTCCATAAGCGGCTTGCAAAAACGAAGAAGAGCGGTATGGTGAATGCGTTGGGCAGGTACGACAATACTTACCGAATTGCCGGGAGCGAACATGGCCATCCCCCATCATCCGTCACAGACCGAACTCGATACCCTCTGCATCAACACGATCCGCTTTCTCAGCGTCGATGCCGTCCAGAACGCCAACAGCGGGCACCCCGGCATGCCGATGGGGGCGGCTCCCATGGGATATCTCCTCTGGACCCGCTATCTGAGGCACAATCCGGCCAATCCCGACTGGTTCGACCGGGACCGGTTCGTCCTCTCGGCCGGCCACGGTTCGATGCTTCTCTACAGCCTGCTCCATCTGACCGGCTACGGCCTCACCCTCTCGGAAATCAAGCAATTCCGCCAGTTCGGCAGCCACACCCCCGGTCACCCGGAGCGCGGGCATACTCCCGGCGTCGAGACCACAACCGGTCCGCTGGGGCAGGGGTTCGGCAATGCCGTCGGCATGGCGATCGCCGAGGCCCACCTGGGGGCGCGCTTCAACCGTCCGGGGCTGGACGTTGTCAACCATCACACCTATTGCCTCGTCGGCGATGGCGACCTGATGGAGGGTGTTGCCGCCGAGGCGGCCTCCCTTGCGGGACACCTGAGACTGGGGAAGCTCATCTGCCTTTACGACGACAACCGCATTTCCCTGGCGGCGTCAACGGCGCTTTCCTTCACCGAGGATCGGGGCGCGCGCTTTGCGGCCTACGGGTGGCACATAGCCGAAGTGGCCGATGGGAACGATCTCACCGCCATCGGCGCCGCCCTCGACTCGGCCCGCGCCGAGACCGGGCGGCCATCGCTGATCCTGGTCCGTACCCATATCGGCTTCGGCTCTCCCCACAGGCAGGACACCTTCGAGGCCCACGGCTCCCCCCTCGGGGCGGAGGAGGTCCGCCTCACCAAGGAGAGGCTCGGCTGGCCGACGGACCCGCCGTTTCTGGTGCCGGCCCAGGCGCTGGCCCGTTTCCGTATGGCGCTGGAGGAGGGGAAGAGGGCCGAAGAGGCGTGGCACGGGAAGATGGCCGCCTATGCGCGGGAATACCCGGCGGAAGCTGCCGAGCTGGGACGGATCATCGCCGGCACGCTCCCCCCGGGCTGGGAGGAGAGCCTCCCCCATTTCACTCCTCTCCCCAAGGGGATCTCGACACGGCTCGCCTCGGGGAAAATCCTCGCTGCCGCGGCTTCCCGCATCCCCGAGATCATCGGCGGTTCGGCGGACCTGAACCCCTCGACCTATACCGTTCTTCCCGACGGGGGGGACTTCCAGGCCCCCTCCGCAGTTGCAGAGGACCGGCAGGGGGCAGTGGGCCCAGTCTGGGGTTACCTGGGGAGGAACATCCACTTCGGCGTCCGGGAGCACGCCATGGGGGCGATCCTGAACGGCATGGCGGCCCACGGCGGGACGATCCCCTTCGGTGCAACGTTTCTCGCCTTTTCCGACTATCTTCGTCCCTCCCTGCGCCTCGCCGCCCTGATGGGGCTGCGGGTCATTCACGTCTTTACCCACGACAGCATCGCCCTCGGGGAGGACGGTCCGACCCACCAGGCGGTGGAACAGCTGGCGGCGCTTCGGGCGATTCCGAACCTGACGGTGCTGCGTCCCGCGGATGCCAACGAAACGGCCGTTGCCTGGCAGATGGCCCTCGAACGGCGCGGCGGTCCGACGGCCCTCGTTCTCTCGCGGCAGAACCTTCCGGTCCTGGACCGCAGCCCTCTTGCCCCTGCAGACGGGACGAAGCGGGGGGGGTTCGTGATCAGGGAGGTCAAGGGGGGAGACCCCCCCGAGCTGATTCTTCTTGCGTCGGGGTCGGAGGTGTCCCTGGTGCTGGCCGCCGAGGAACGGCTGCGGGCGAACGGGGTCCGGTCACGGGTGGTGTCGCTCCCGAGCTGGGAGGTTTTCGAGTCCCAGCCCCGGGAGTACCGCGATGCGGTCCTTCCCCCCGGGGTGACAGCCCGGCTGGCGGTCGAGGCCGCCTCTCCCCTCGGCTGGCACCGCTACGTGGGGGAAAGGGGAGGGGTCATCGGCGTCGAGCGCTTCGGCGCCTCGGCCCCGGGAGATGTGGTCATGCGCGAATACGGCTTTACCGCCGACAACGTCTGCCGCCAGGCCCTGCGCCTCATCGGGCGCGAGGGGGAAGGGGCATGAAAATCGGCATCGCCGCTGATCACGGCGGATTTACCATGAAGGAGCGGCTTGCCCAGGCGCTGCGAGGCGCCGGCCACGAGGTGACCGATTTCGGGGCGTTTTCACTCGACCCATTGGACGATTATCCCGATTTCGTCATTCCCCTTGCCGGGGCCGTGGCGAAGGGCGAAGTGGAGCGGGGAGTCGCGCTCTGCAGCAGCGGTGTCGGGGCGTCCATCGCCGCCAACAAGGTGCGCGGCGTGAGAGCGGCCCTGGTGCACGACAATTTTTCCGCCCACCAGGGGGTCGAGGACGACGACATGAACGTCATCTGTCTCGGAAGCCTCGTCGTGGGCTATGCCCAGGCGTGGGAGCTGGTGAGCGGTTTCCTCGCCGCCAGTTTCAGCAGTGCCGAGCGGCACCGGCGACGGCTTGCCAAGGTGGCTGCACTGGAGCGGTAGCCGGGAAGACCGTCGGAAGGCGGATTCCAGGAGGTAGGTGAAGGGGGAAAGGATTTCCCGGAAAGGAGCGGCAAGATGAAAAGGAGAGTGAGGGGTACGATGATGCGGGTGCTGGCCTTCGTGGTTTTCCTGGCAACGGCTCTGGCCATCGCGGCCCCGGGGCCGGCCTCGGCCTCGGACGCGACGGAGGCGCAGGGGATCGTGGATCGGGCCAAGGCCACCTTCAACGACTTCATGGCCGACGGGAACTTTTCGTGGCTCCACGATCATCTGCGCAAGGCCAAGGGGCTCCTGATCTACCCGCAGGTCATCAAGGGAGGCTTTTTCATCGGAGGAGCGGGGGGAACCGGGGTTCTCGTGGTGCGGAAGGACGACAGCGACGACTGGAGCGATCCCGCCTTCTACACCGTCGGGTCCGTGACGTTCGGACTGCAGATCGGGGGAGAGGCGTCGGAGGTGATCATGATGGTCATGAACGACAAGGCGGTCAACTCGCTTCTCTCCTCGTCGCTCAAACTCGGGGCGGGGGCCTCCATCGCCCTCGGCCCCATCGGCGCCGGCGCCAAGGGTGAGGTGCCGGCCGATTTCATCGCGTTTTCGAGGACCAAGGGGCTCTATGCCGGCCTGAATCTGGAGGGCTCCCTGGTCGAGGTCAGGGACAGCCTCAATCGCGCCTATTACGGCAAAGAGGTGACCCCCGTCGACATCGTCGTGAAGAGGTCGGTGAGCAACCCGGGAGCGGAGAATCTGCGGGCGGCGCTGAAGAAGGCGCTAAAATAGTAGGGGGAAAAACCGCATGCAACTCGGAATGATCGGGCTCGGGCGCATGGGGGCGGACATGGTGCGTCGCCTGCTGCGGGGAGGGCACGACTGCGTCGTCTACGACCTGAACGCGGCTGCCGTGGAACGCCTTGAGCGAGAGAGGGCCGTGGGGGCCCGGTCGGTGGGAGAGTTCGCCGCAAGGCTCGTCGAGCCCCGGGTCGTCTGGCTCATGGTGCCCGCCGCCGCGGTGGACCGGACCATCGACGCCGTCGTTCCCCATCTCCGGGAGGGTGACATCGTGGTCGACGGCGGCAATTCCCATTACCACGATGATCTGCGCCGGGCCGATTGGCTCAGGACGCTGGGAATCCACTATCTCGACGTCGGGACAAGCGGCGGGGTCTGGGGGCGGGAGCGGGGCTACTGCCTCATGATCGGCGGCGATGCGGAGGCAGTGGCGCGTCTCGACCCTATCTTCGCAACACTTGCCCCCGGTGTAGAGGCCGCTTCCCGTACCCCGGGGCGCGAGGGGAGGGGAGGGAGCGCCGAACGGGGCTATCTCCACTGCGGCCCTTCGGGCGCCGGCCACTTTGTCAAGATGGTGCACAACGGCATCGAATACGGCGTGATGGCCGCCTATGCGGAAGGGTTCAACATCCTGCGCCACGCCAACGCCGGCGCCGGGGCGCGACAGGTCGACGCGGAGACTGCGCCGCTCCGTCATCCCGAACACTACCGGTACGACTTCGACCTCCCGGAGGTTGCCGAGCTCTGGCGCAGAGGGAGCGTGATCGCTTCGTGGCTTCTCGACCTGACCGCCCATGCCCTTCTGGAAGATCCCGATCTTTCGGGCTTCCAGGGCCTTGTGTCGGACTCGGGCGAGGGGCGCTGGACCGTCTCCGCCGCCATCGACGAAGGTATTCCGGCGCCGGTTCTCAGCGCGGCCCTCTACCAGCGGTTCAGCTCCCGGGGCGGCGCGGGGTTTGCCGACCGGCTCCTCTCCGCCCTTCGCTCCGAATTCGGCGGACACCGGGAAAAGGACACCCCACGGGTAGAAGGGCAATGAGTGCCACCTGGAAGGAACCGACCATTCTCGTCATCTTCGGCGCCACCGGCGATCTCACGTGGCGCAAACTCATTCCGGCCCTCTACAACCTCCATCTCGACCGCTATCTCCCCGAACGGCTGGCAGTGATCGGGGTGGGGCGTCGGGAAATGGAGAGCGACTCGTTCCGGCAGCGGCTGCAGGAGGGGGTGGACCGGTTCTCGCGGCGGGGCACTACGGAATCCGAAACCTGGCGCGAGTTTTCGCAACGCATCTCTTATTTCGGCGGCGATCTCACCGACCCGCAGACCGGCGCGGGTCTGAAGGCCCGCCTCCAGGAGATCGAAGGAGGGTGGGGGGAGCGGGCGAACAGGGTCTTCTATCTCGCCATCCCCCCGACCGCCTTCGAGGAGGCGACGCGACAGCTGGAACAACTCGGTCTCTGCAAGGACTGTGACCATGACCGGCTGGTGGTGGAGAAGCCGTTCGGGCGCGATCTCGAATCGGCCCGCGCCCTCGACCGCCTCCTTACCGGGATGTTTGCCGAGTCCCAGATTTACCGCATCGATCATTACCTGGGGAAGGAGACGGTCCAGAACATACTGGCGCTGCGATTCGCGAACTCACTCTTCGAGCCGGTCTGGAACCGGCGTTACATCGACCATGTCCAGGTCACCGTTGCCGAGACCGTCGGTGTGGAAAGCCGGGGAGGGTATTACGAGGGAGCCGGGGCCCTGCGCGACATGGTCCAGAACCATCTCCTCCAGATCCTCTGCCTCATCGCCATGGAGCCGCCGGTCTCCTTCGCGGCCGACGAGGTCCGCAACAAGAAGGTGGACGTGCTGCGCGCCATCCGTCCGATCCCGCCCGAAGAGGTGCATCATTTCGTCGTCCGCGGCCAGTACGGCGCCGGCATCGTCGACGGCAGGGCGGTGCCGGCCTACCGGGAGGAGCCGGGGGTCGCGCCGGCATCGTCCACCGAGACCTACGTCGCCCTCAAGCTCCTGGTCGACAACTGGCGATGGCAGGGGGTGCCATTCTATCTCCGGACCGGCAAGCGCCTCCACACCAAGGTTTCCGAGGTCGCCATCGTCTTTCACCCTGCACCCCATCAAATGTTTCCCGCGGCCGCCGTGGAGAGCTGGCAGCCGAACCGGCTCGTGCTCCGCATTCAGCCGGAAGAGGGGATCGTCTCCCGTATCCAGGTGAAGCAACCGGGGACCCGGATGCTGCTTGGCCCGGTGGACATGGCCTTCCACTACCGCGAAGCCTTCAAGACGTCTGCACCCGAAGCCTACGAGACGCTCCTTCTCGATGTGATCCGCGGAGACGCAACCCTCTTCATGCGGGCAGACCAGGTGGAAAGCGCCTGGGGGGTCATCTCTTCGGTCCTCGACGTCTGGGAAGCGGTGCCGGCGGCCGCGTTTCCCGACTATCCCGCCGGGAGCTGGGGACCGGAGGCGGCGGATCTCCTCATCGCCCGCGACCGTCACAACTGGCTGCAGCCGACCCTTGCCGAGGAGAGCGAATGATCCTGATCCATCCCGACCGGGAAGCCCTCTCCCTTGCAGCAGCAGAACTCTTTGTCCGTGAAGCGTGCGAAGCCGTTGCCGACCGGGGCCGCTTCACCGTCCTTCTGTCGGGTGGTGAGACTCCCCGCCGTACCTACGAACTGCTGGCCGAACCCCACCGCCGGGAAGAGGTCCCGTGGGACAGGGTTCACCTTTTCTGGGGAGACGAGAGGTGCGTGCCGCACGACGACCCCCGCAGCAACTATCGGATGGCGCGGCTGGCACTGATCGACCATGTCCCGGTTCCTCCTTCCAACGTCCATCCGATAGCGTGCGAGGGAGGCGCCGATGCCGGCGCAGCCTGGTACGAAGCGGAACTTCGCGCCATTTCCCATGGTGGAATTCCGCGATTCGACCTGGCCTTTCTCGGGATCGGGGAAGACGGTCACACTGCCTCGCTTTTCCCGGGAAGCCCGCTGCTCGGGGTGACGGACCGTCTGGTGGCGGTGGCGTCGAAGGCCGATGAAGCAATTCAGCGGGTAACGGTCACCGTCCCCGTCATCAACCAGGCAGCTCTCATCGTTTTTCTTGTTTCGGGAGAAGGGAAGGCCGCCATCGTGAGGGAGGCGCTTGCAGGGATGCGGGAGATGCCGGCCCGGCTGATCCATCCGGTGGACGGCCGACTCTTCTGGTTGCTGGACGAGGAGGCCGTAAAACTGGTGGAGGAAGACAGAATTCGGGGAGAGGGTGCTAAACTTTAGGCGTAACTTGAACTATGCGCCGCAACATTTTTATTTTATGTACTTTTCCACCAGAAGCTCGATGAGCTCGCCAATCGTCGTGCGCTGCCTGGCGGCGGCGATCTTCAGTCGCAGATGGAGATCCTCGCGGATATTGGCGGTCAACCTCACGTCACCCTCCGGAACGAGCCCCGACACGCTGCGCGTCTTCTTTCGGGTCCGCTTCATCCTGGCGGGGGAGGTATCTTTCCCGCCTCTTTTCCGCGGGGTCGTCCGGGATTCACCGCTTTTTTCCACCGGCCGGGGCGCGGCTTTGCGCGTTCGTTCGACTTTTTGCGGCTTCTCCTGAGGAGTCCCAAAGAGGGTCATTTGCCCTTCGCGCGATTCATTGGTCATGACGATACTCCTTGCCGGAAATTGCATGTGACATTATAGGTATACATACTTACCTGTGCAACCAAATTTCTAAGGACCGTCAGCTGTGGCACTTTTTGCATTTTTACCGTGAGCGTGGTACTATCACCTGCCATTTACGCACGATACGGAACTACGGAAGGAAACGCCATGTACCGACTCAAGATCATTACATCCTTTGCGGCCGCCCATTGTCTCATCAATTATCAGGGGGATTGCGAGAACCTGCACGGACACAACTGGAAGGTCGAAGTGGAAGTCACCGCCCGCGAACTCGACAAGGCCGGCCTGGGCATCGACTTCAAGGTGCTCAAGCAGGAAACGAACAGCCTGCTGCGGACGCTCGACCACAAGTACCTCAACGAGCTGGAACCGTTCCGTGATATTTCGCCCTCCTCCGAAAATATCTCCCGTTATCTGTACGGCGAACTTTCCAGGCGGCTCAACGACGGCAACGTCAAGGTCGGGAGCGTTACGGTCTGGGAGTCGGACAACGCCGCAGCCACGTACTATGAATAACCACTCTGCCGAACTTGCCGAAGTATTCTCCTCGATCCAGGGGGAGGGGGGGCTCATCGGGCTGCGGCAGGTCTTCATCCGCTTTCGCGGCTGCAACCTGCAGTGCGATTACTGCGATACCCCCACAGGCGTCCCTGCCGAGCCGTGCCTGATGGAACAGGCTCCCGGCCGCCGCGATTTCGTCCCGGTGGAAAATCCGGTCCCCCTCCATGGTATTCTTTCCCTGATCGAAGGGTGGCATCGGGGGTGGCCCGGGGTGCACCATTCCGTCAGCATCACGGGAGGGGAGCCCCTCGTGAGCCATGAAATCCTGCACTCGTGGCTGCCGAAGCTGCGAACCCTTCTCCCCGTATATCTCGAAACGAACGGCGTCATGCACACCGCCCTCGATCTTCTCATCGACCACATCGACATGATCGGCATGGATATCAAGATCCCATCCACCTCGGGCTGCACCGAACTCTGGGAAGACCATCGCCGTTTTCTCAAGACGGCGTCTGCAAAGGATGTCTTCGTCAAGGTTGTCGTGGGAGAGCAGACCGAGGCGTGGGAGATCGAGCGGTCCGCCGAAATCGTAAGCTCCGTGTCCGGCAACATCCCCCTGATTCTGCAGCCGGTTACCCACCGTGACGGTACCGTCGGCATTGCCCCCCTGAGGGTGCTCGAACTGCAGGAGATTGCCTGCCGGTACGTGCGGCAATGCCGCGTCATCCCCCAGACCCACAAGTTCATGGGACAGCTCTGAACTTCCGGAGACAACATGATAGTTGAAGAGATGACCATGGGAGAGTTCGAGGCCGGGCTGGCCAGGACCCGAACCATCCTGATCCCCTTCGGCTCCGTCGAGGAGCACGGCTATCACCTGCCGCTCTCCACCGATACGATCCAGGCCTACGAAGTCGGCAAGAAAGCCTCACGGCTGGTCCCCCTCTTCGTCGCCCCGCCGATCCATTACGGCTCTTGCCGCTCCACGTCGTGCCATCCAGGCACCATCTCCATCACCACCGCCACGCTCAAGGCGCTTCTCAAGGACATCGTCCGCTCGCTCTACAGGCAGGGGCTGCGCAACGTCATCGTCCTCACGGGACACGCCGGCGGTTCCCACCGGATGGCGCTTCAGGACGCGGGCGAAGAACTTCTTCCCGAGCTCGGAGAGTTGAAGATCGCGGTCGTGACCGAGTACGAGCTTGCCAGCAAAGAAGGGCGAGAGATCGTGGAAACGGAGGGGGATGCCCACGCCGGCGAGATAGAAACCTCCCGGATCATCCACACCCATCCGCACCTCGTAAAGGGAACGGGCGTCCGGGAATTTCCGAACTTACCGGTTGGAATTCTGGTCCGAAACAAGCGCAAATACTGGCCGGGTGGCGTCTGGGGCGACCCGACCAGGGCAAGCGCGGAAAAAGGGCGCCAGATCGAAGAGCTGGTTGTGGAGAGAATCGTCAGGCTAGTCAGGGAACTGGAGGCCTTCGAAGAGTGAAGCAGGCAGCCGATAGCTTCATCTTACACCAACCAACCACCCCGATATTATGTCAGGTTGGCCATTGGCCGACTTGACATAATATATCTTATGGGACGTAACGGAACACTGCGAGAGGGGAGCCACTTCTCGTAGGTCCCTCCTTCGCCGGTTAACCTTTCCCCTTGACGAGCTTCTTCTTGTTCACATCGACCCGGTACTTTCCGTGGATCTCTTCGCACGTAAGAGTTTCGAGGGCTTTGGTCGCCGGAACTTCGATAACCGATTCCCCCTTGCCGATGTCGATGTATGGATGATCGACGCCTTCAGTAAGCGTCGCCACTTTTGCGGTTGATGTGATCTTTCCCTGTTTGTCGTATTTCACGAATAGTCGCATGGAGCACCCCTCATCGGCGTCGTCAGGTTTCTTCGATCCGGTAGATCCGGTATGCCACGTTTAGCTGGTTGTCGGACTGGTTGGTCACGCGCCATTGCCGGCCCACTATGGGAAGCGTGATCGGCGGCAGCGGCGGCGGCCGGGGAATGAACCTCATAGTGGCCGTGTATTCTTCCTGGCACGCTATCCGGAGGTCGATGCCGACCTGGGGCTGGTCGGTGATGGTGACGTTCGCCATGTAGAACCCTGCCGCCAGTGGCGACGGAGGAATCAGCTGGGCGGTGCTTCCTGCGAGCACCAGGGTTCCCTCTGCGGCGATCGCCGCCTTGAGTTCCTGGATCGCTACGGACTTCGGTGCGATCTTGGGTTGGGTGACGGCGTCATCGGCCAGCTTTATCGTGGTCACGCTCCCGTCGAGGAGCTTGTCGGCCGTGACCGCCTTGTCCTGGAGTGTACGCGTCGACACCGCGCCGTCGGCCAGTTTCGGCTCGCTGACGCTGCGGTTGCGGATGTGGTCGGCGGTGACCGCCCGCTTCAGGTCCTGGGTGTCGTTCGCGGCGCTCTGGAGCTTGGCCGCAGACACGACGCCGTCCTGGAGCGTGCGCGTCGACGCCGCGCCGTCGGCCAGCTTCGGCTCGGTCACGGAGCGGTCCTTGACCCCGGCCGGCGTGCGGACGCCGTTGTTGATGACGCCACCTGCCGAGACCGTCGCAAGGAGGATCCCGTTCGCCGGCTGGGTTCCGGGGGGGACGATCGTCACCACCGGCTCCTCGTTCACCCGGGTGAGCCCGGTCACCCCCGGGTCGCTGCTCGGGTCGGCGAGGGGTTCGGGGTCGGGATAGGCGATCCAGACCGCCACGTCCACTCCCCCCGTGGCGATGTTGGACCGCGGGACAGCCAGGACGACTTCCCGCCCGAGGGGGTCCAGTGCCCATCCCCTGTCGATGGTCACCTGTCCCGCTCCACCGCCGGCGGTGACGGTCAGCCCTTCGACCACGCCGCTCCCGTGGAGGCCGCCGCCGTGACGCCGGCGCCGGTCGATGTGGTAGGCCTGCTCGTCCTGGAAGTCCCGGGCCCGCAGGAACTGGCGGTCGAAGAAATTCATCCGCTTCGTTATGTCAGCCATTGTATCCCTCCCTAGTTATTCAGACCGCCCGTCGTAACAGGCATGTTTCCCGTCAGCAGTCGCTGTCGCAGATCCACGGTTCATCCCAGAGGAGCATCGTCTCGCCGAGCCGGGCCGCCGGACGGCCATCCACGTCGGTCTCCCCCTCTTCCGCCAGCTGCACGGCGTGACCCCGCACCCGGAGCTCGTAGTAAGTGTAGGCCGGTTTCTCCAGGTCGAGGAGATAGCGCGCCGCCCGCTGGAAGGTGTCCATTCCCGCCGGTGTGCGGAATTCAGGTACCTCGGGGTCGACGGTGAGATCGGCGATGAAGAAAAACGGCGCCCCTTCCCCGAGGGAGGTGGTGAGACCGACCTGGGCGTACAGCTCGCCGCTCTTCGCGTCGGCGCCCAGCGCTGGGGCAAGCTGGAAGACTGCGTCCGTGTCCGTCTGGGTCCGCGTGAGATCCGTGATGATGATGGCCGGAGGATCGCTCTCCGCGAGATCCCCCCTCAGCCACGCGCGCAGGAGCCTCTCCAGGCCGGAAAGCGTGCTGCGCTCCCGGACGAGCTGCGCGGCCGCGGCGAAGAACTCCCGGTTCCAGGCGAGCGGCTTCTCGGAACGCAGCGGAATGCCGATCCAGCCGGCCAGGTATTCCAGGTACGCGAAGGCCTCTTCCGGGAGATGACCGTACTGGGGAGGCGGAGTTGTGGCCGGGTCGAAGAGATCGGGTATCCCGCCGGAGGTGCGATCGGACGTCCCCTCCACTTCCCCCTGGAGCTCCTCGAAGAGGCTCTCGTAGGCGGCGAGGAAGGTGCCGAGAAAGCTCGTTCCTGCAGCCACTTCCGTCCGAAATGCCTCGGGAAGGAAGTCGCGGAACCGGATCGGTCGTGTTTCGTTGGGCATCGGTTGCTCCGTATCAGCTGTCCGTGACGGTGACATCGAGGGACAGGAGATGTACGAGTGAAGTCGGCGACGTGAGGGGGATGCCGGCGGTCTCCTCGCTCCCGTTCAGGAGGAGGCGGCGGACGTGATCCACCCCTGTGATTCCTTCGATGAGCTGATAGAGTTCCGACCTGAAGACCGGCCTTCCGAACTGCCACCCCTCCCCTTTCGTTCCGCCTGCCAGCGGGCTCAAAAAACTCCGCACGGCCTGCTCCACCCCCCCCCTGACCCCTTCGCCGGAGATCCGGCCGGCGGGATTCCGGATCACCGCCACGGCGATATCGACCCCCGTGTAGTCGGGCGAGACCACCTGCACCCGCGTCGTGATCGGGGCACGGCTGCGAAGAACCTCGAATACCCCCTGCCGCTGCGCCTGCGTCGGCACCGGCGCCGGATCCGCCGGCTCGTCCGGGACGATGACGACCCTCACGGTCTGCTCGTCGGGATAGAGGTTTGCGATGACCGTATCCTGCACGACCGCGGCGGCCCGGGCGATGCCGGCGGCCGCTCCGCGGGCGATAGCGGCATATTCCCGGACGGTGATCGCGCGCAGCCTGACATCCACCCCCTCGACGGCCCGGCGCAGAGTCGTGGCAACCGGCTCCCCCGGAATCCGCTCCTCCCCCGCGAGGCGGGCAAACTTCTCCAGGCTCCGCTCCGGCACCCGGTCGAGCTGGTATGACACCGTCTCGGCGAGGAAGGCGAAGAGCTCCAGGAGCGTGATCCCCGGGTCGGACGGATTGTGATCCGTCCAGGCGGGGAAGTATCGCGGTATCAGCGACCGTGCCTCGGTCACGAGCCGGTCGTAGGTCAGGTCGTCGAGCTTCGGTATCGGCAGGGTCATGGTACCCTCTTCCCTCGGATGGCCTTCAGGCCGCCGTCATTCTCACGGTGTGCTTCCCCGGATAGACGAGGAAATTGTCGTTCAGGTAGACGGTGTCGACCACCGGCCGCACCGTCGCGACGGTTCCGGCAAGCGGCGTGCCGATGCCGTCGCGTCGGGCGATGGTGACGGCATCGGCACGCCGGAAGTCGGCAAAATCCAGGACCGTCACCGGCGCTTCCGCGGCAACCCCGGCCGAGAGGGGCAGCCGGACCCGGTTGTCGAGGGTGGCGATGACCATCCCCGCGGGGATATCGCCCTCGGTTTCGTACGGCTCGACGACGACCCGCAGGCCGGGCCCCGGGACATGGGTAAGGGAGCTGATCTGGGGAATCTCGTTCTCGACCGAGGCGACGGTCATGGGGAACGGATGGAAGATGGTGAGCACGTCGCCGGAAGCGAGCCCGGCCGCAAACCCGGCATCCTCCACCGCGATGGCGGTCAACCCGGCCGCGCCCCGCGGAATCGCCGCGGCGAGCCGGGTCGCCGCGCTCCCGTCGAAGGTGGCAACGGCGCTCCCGTGGGGAAAGACGACTGTATCTCCCGTAAACGGCAGCACCGTCACGGTGTTTCCACTCACCGACCGGACCGTGAGGTCGAGGACCCGGGTGACCCGGTCCCCTTCCTTGAACCCTGTGACCGCCACCCTCCCGACCATGTCTCCCGCGGAGATCTTCTCGGCGAGAAGGGCGGCCTTCCGCCGGTCAGTGGTTGTTACCGGGCTCCCCTCGGGAAGATCCGCTGCGGCAACCGGCGCATCCGTCAGGGTGAGGCGGCGCTGGGCAACGGTGGGGACGAGCCGCAGCTTCCGCAGATGGCTTACCCCCGGCACCCCCTCGATGAGCCGGCAGACCTCCGAGGCGTAGACGTCGCGGCCGAACTCCCACCCCGTCCCGTCCGGCCCGCCGGTAAGGGGGTGGAGGAAGGTGTCGAGGGCCGTCCGCACCCGCTCCTTCACCTGCTCCGCCTCGCGGATCGCGTTCGGCACCACCTCCACCTCGACGGCAACCCGGATATACCCCGGGCCGATAACGCTGATCCGGCCAGGGGTCGCCTGTACGAGCCCGATGCTTCCCTTCGTCGCGAGGTACTCCTCCACGTCGCGGACGAGCTCGGAGCTGGGCGTGAGCTTCGCCTCCGTCCCCCGGGGCACGACGAGGAGCGTCACCCATCCCGGCTCGAAACGGAGATCCCGGTTGACGTTCGGGAGGCACCGGACGCGGGCGAGGCGCGTTCCGGCCGCTTCCCGTGCCAGCCACCCGAAGTCGCCGCTCGAAACCGCGCGGTAACGGTGGCGCAGGGTCTGGGGGCCCCGCTCGCGCACCATGGCGACGCTCTCGATGTCCGAGCCGCCGTCGGCCGCCACCGGGTTTCGCACCGACGCGACCCCCGGCAGTGCAGATTTGATCTGGGCCACGGCCGACGCAGGCACGTTGCCGGCGGCACCTCCCCCGGTGCGGCAGGTCGCGGAGATGCTGTTGGTCCCCCGGGGGGGGATCGCTCCGCGGGTACCGTCGCCGAAGGTCACCGTCCCCGTGACCCGGTCGAGGAGGTAGTGGCGGCTCCGGGAGTCGGAGCGGAGGAAGTTCGGCACCTCGTGCCAGCGCACCCATGTCTCGCTCTCGCCCGTGACCGGGTTGATCTCTTCCCGGATCGCGTCGCTCCCCTCCTCCCCCTCCAGCACCGCCCGTTCCCGCTCGGAAAGGGTGGCCGGCTCCCTGACCAGCACCTGCTGGCCGGGGAGAACCGGAGTGCGGGAAAAACGGAGCGTCTGTCCCGGCTCGCCGCTTCCCGAGCCAAGAATCTCTCCGGCTACCGAGGTCCCCTGGACGGCGGGGATCGTGTTGAGGAAGATGCCGGCTACCCGGCCGGTGCCGGAGGGGTCGTTTGCGGTGGCCCGGGCCCGGACCCAGTACCGGGGGGTGGCGTCGAACCGCGCGAGGGGAGCCATATCCGCGGGAGTGAGGAACTGCACGGTGCCCGAAGCGGAGAAGGCGTTAGTCCCGTCGATGAGGGTGAGCTCGCGCCAGGTTCCACCGCCGAAATACTCCCACCGCAGCCCCCCCGCCGGGGGTGCGGCTCCCCCTCTCCCCTTCCCTTCCTTGATGACGCTCCCCGCGAAGGAGCGGGGCACGGATGCGGCGTAGAGGGTCACCGGCTGTTCCGGGTAGGCGGCGTCGAAGCCGAGGTAGAGGGCCGGCTCGGGGTCGGCGTAGATGTCAGGTGCAAGGTCTTCGACCGGAATGAACGGCGCGAACGTGCTTTCGGTCCGCTGCCGGAAGAGGAACCCGTTCTCCGTCACCACCGTCGGAGCCCGCTCGGCGCCGTAGCCGAGCGAAAGGGAACTGATCACCGGCGGGTTGACGTTTCCGGTCCCGGCCTTCATGGTGAAGCCCCTGGACGGGTCCGCCGGATCGACCGGCTCGAACTCGGCGGGTAGGCCGTAGTTGCCGCCGGCGATCCTCACGCGGAGCCAGTAGTTCTTCTGACCGTTCACCTCGGCCAGGACCGGCGAGAGGGGGGGAAAGACGGTATCGCGGGGACCTTCCTGCCGGAACCGGTCGCTTCCGTCCGCGGTGGGGGTGACCGGATTCCACCCCGTCGCCCCCAGGTACTCCCACTGGAGCTCCACCGCCGGGAGCACCATCCCGGTCTCCACCCGGAAGTTCAGCCGCACCTGGGGGGTGAAGCCGAGATTGGGAAAGAGCACCGAGATGGTCGCCAGGTCGATGCGTATCTTCGCGGCGGATATCGCCCCGATGGGGCCAAAATTGATCGCCGAGGCCCTGGTCCCGAACCCTCCCCCCTCCTCGCCGGGGGTGAACTCCCGGGCCTTCGCCCGGGGGGAGAGCCCGCCGACGGCCGAGAGGTAGAACAGCTCTCCCGGGCTCGGCTGTTCGCCGAACGGGGGGAACGGCTTCGTGAAATCCTGCCAGTCGCCGTCCGCGTACCCCACGAGGCCGTAGCCGGCGAGCCGCGCCAGCCCCACGTCCTTGGCGTGGGAGAACCGGAGCGGAGCGGCAGCCACGACGATCACCGCCGCACCGGTGACGGGAAGGGCGGCGACCCGGATGAATTCGGGGTTCGCACCATCATCGACCAGGAGGATGTCGTTGATTGAAATCCCGCCCGTGGCGGCGACCGCAAGCTGGTTCGCCCCGGCGCTGACTCCCTCGGAGAGCCTGGTCGCCGGCACGGCGGCCCGAAGGGACACGGGGCTGCCCGCAGCATGGGATTTCGCAAGGGGAGGCCTCACCTTGAGTCCGTCCGTCTCCGAGAATCCTGTGACGATGACCTGTTCGTCCTCCACCGCCAGCACCTGCCCCGGCGCCGCGAAGGGAGGATCGACGAGCTGGACCACGTCGGCGCCGGCGTTCACCGCGCCCTTCAGTTTCGCGTCGGTGACAAGCTGGAACTTCTTCAGCGTCGGATACCCCCGGTACTGCCCGGCGGCGATCCGGGCCCGGAGGAAGGTGAAATTGGCGGCGGCGATTCCTCCCGTTGCCGTCTTCGATGCCTCCGAAGGAACCAGGAGAGAGATCGCGCCGGCACGGGTGAAGCCGGCGGTCCCGTCGTTCACGCTGCTCTTGGGAAGCGCCGTCCAGGCGTCGCCGTTCCAGTATTCCCAGGTAAGCAGAGGCGGCGGGGCCGGCTTCGTCCCGACCGTCAGGGTGACGGTCGCCCCCGGTTTGGAGAAGACGTCGCCGCTTGCGATGTAGAAGGTGTCCCCGATCTTCGGGGTCTGGCCGAAGGGGAGAAATTCCTTGGTCACGTCGAGGGGGGCCGTGTTGCCGTAGGCGAGATCGGGGAGGATTCCCGTCCCCTTTACCCGGAGGAGCGGCGCCCCGAGCGAGAGGGCGCGGGCGGTCGGATCGTCCGGCAAAGGCGTGGGGAGGACCGCCCTGAGCCAGCGCCCGGCAAGCCCGCCATCCAGGCCGACCCCCCGGATGGTCTCCCGGTCGACCCCTGCGGCGAGCGAGAAACTGACCAGGAGCCGGTTCGTCGCCACAAAGCTCACCGAAACCGGGGTAACCGGCTTCGGCTCCCCCTGGAGGAGGAGCCCGTAATCGAGTCCTTCGCGGAAGAGGCGCTCGACCGCCTGGGGCGCTCCTCCCTGCCAGGTGAAGAGTAGTTCCACCACGGCGGGATGGCTGAAGTCGAGGAGTGCATCGTCCCCCAGGAGAAGGACGTGCGGCATCCGCTTCACGCCGACGAAGGGGGTAAAACCGAGCCCGCTCTCGCCGCCGAGCACCCCTCCCAGGTCCGTATAGCGGTCCCAGACCGGGTCCATGGTGAATCCGGCGGTGAGCCGCGCCGGGAGAACGGTGAGATCCTCCCCGGTCTCGAAGACAGTGGCGGCGGACGTCCCGTCGGGCTTGGTTCCCGCCGGGGTGCCCCGGGGGACGCGGATCGGGGGACTTCCCTGGGCGAGGGTGAAGGTGAGCGGCACCCGGGCCGGCGACGGGGGGAGAAGCTCGACCCCCATGGCATCGAGAAAGGCGAGGAGGTTCTTCTCGGGGACCGCGTTGAGCCGCTGGAGGAGGAGCTCCAGGAGCCGGGCGTACCCATGGGAGAGCAGGAGACCGGCGTCGTCGAAGGGGTGGGCCAGGAGCCCGCGCACCTCCTCCTCGGTTAACGAACGGGCGTATCTCCAGCGCGTCACCGCCGGGGCCGCGTCGAACGCCTTCCCCGCCTCCCCGAGGAGCTGCCCCAGGATCCGGATAAGCGTCCGGTCGTCTATGGTCGGGGAAGGTGCCGGCATCACGGTGCTCCTTTTTCGAGGTAGAAGGGGTAGACGAGGTTGAACAGGGTGTCGGTGCGGCGCACGCGGTACTCAAGGGTGATGAGGAGCAGCTCCTGCTGCTGCGGGTCGGTGGCCGCCCGCACCGAGAGCACCTCGATCCGCGGCTCGAACCGGATCAGCGCCTCCTTTACCTCATGCTCGGCCAGGGCCGCGGTGGCGGCGCCCACGGGGGAAAAGACGAGACTGTCGAGCCCCGAGCCGAAGTCGGGGCGCATCACCCGTTCCCCCTTCATGGTCCGGAGGATGAGGAGGATCGACTGGCGGACGTGCTCCTCCAGGCGGGTCATCACCAGACGCCCTTCACCGTCGACCGCGAGCGGGAAGCCTACTCCCGCCCCGAGAAACTCCTTGCCGATGTCCGATTCGCCGTTCATGACCTCTTCCTTCTACGTGAATGCGCCCGACCGGGGAGTCCGCCTCCGCTCGGGGCACCCTGTTTCTGCCGATCCAGGGCTCATTCCGCTGCGGCGGACTCCCCGGCCGCGCGGATGCCGGTTCTATCCGATCAGCACGGTCCCCGCTGCCACCACCGTTCCCAACGGGAGGTCCGCCGGGTCGTTGCAGGTCAGGGCCGTGTCGCCGCTGCGTGCCGCGGGCTTCCCGTTGATGAAGACCGTCGGGCTCCCCACGAGGATCGTCGCCCGGTTGGCGGGGGGGTTCACGAAGGTGCCGCCGGAGGGGACGTGGGGAGGGGTGTTGGTCGCCGTGCTGTTGACGGTCGCCGCCGGCATCCCCATGATCTTCACGTCCGGGCTGAGCCCCCCGTCGATGGTCCCGGCAAAGGGGTGGGGAAGGAGCACCGGCGGCGAGGTTCCCGGAGGCTGGATCATGTGCATGTCGGTGGCGGTGACCTTGTCGCCCTGCTTGGCTGCGGGCATTCCCATCTGATTCGCTCCCTGCCCGGCCTCCATCGCCCGGGCACATTGTCGGCACAGGTACTTACCTGCACACATGCGTTAGCAATTCATCCTCCATTCCGGAGACTTTCATCAGTTGATGTTCACCGTCGTCCCCTTCACGGTCATGGTCGCGCTCGCCTTGAGCTCCATCGTTCCCTGGGCCTCGATCTTCGTGCCGGCGGACGACTTGAGCTCGATCTCCCGGGCGCTCAGGCTGATCTTCCCCCGGGGCGCCTCGATCACCACGTCCTTGTCGGCCCTGACGGTGATGGTGTTGCCGGCGGTGTCGAAGGTGATGCTGTTCTTCCCGCTCTTGTCGATGATCTCGATCTTCTCCGCCCCGTCGGTGTCGTCGAGGCGGACCAGATGCCCGCTGCGCGACTTGATGAGGCGGAGGTTGTTCTTGCCGTCGGCGTTCGTCTCGGGGGGGTTGTCCCTGCCGTTCCAGAGGGAGCCGATGACGTACGGCCGGGAGATGTCGCCCTGCTCGAACGCCACGAGCACCTCGTCGTCCACCTCGGGCAGAAAGAAGGTCCCTCGCCCGTTACCCGCCATGGGTACGGCGATGCGGGCCCAGTGGCCGATCTCCTCGGCGGTGGCGGCCGGAAGCCGCACCTTCACCCGCCCGAGCCCCTGGGGATCGGCGTTGTCGACCACCAGGCCGACCATCACCCCGAAGAACCGCGTCCCCTCCCCTCCCCTGAAGAAATCGAATCCGTTCATCCCTTCCACCTGGCCTCGAACGATGTCTGGTAGCCGCTTCCCCCCACCGTGTGGGTCGCCTGCTCGACCACGTAGGCGCCGCTGAACCTCTTCCCGAGCCCCTGGAGGTTCAGGACCGTCCCGGGCCTGATGTCGGGATTGCCGGCCGCCGAGCCGTTGCCGGAAAGGAGCGCCTTGCGCTTATCGAAGTAGATCCGCTCCGCCAGGGCCCGGGCGGCGCTGTCGTCCAGGACGCGGGGGTCTTCGATCACCAGCTCCGACTTTCCCCCCGCCCCCCTGCCGACCTGGTCGACGCCGGCCGGCGCGAGGAGCTGATCGGGCACCGACGACGCGGGGGCACGGTGGGAGATCATGCTCTTCTGTCCCGGGTCCCAGCTCCGGACCACCACCGCCTTCACCTGGCCGGCGGTGGTAAGCCGCGGGGAGAAGCTCACGAGGGTCTTTCCCCATTCGAGGGAGACCGTATCGAACTCCCGGGGCTTCGTCCGGAACTGCAGGGTCTCCCCCTCGATCCAGAGGAAGCAGCCGTCAGCCTCGGCGAGCTGTGCGAGGAAATCGAGATTCGACCGGTAGTACTGGACCACCGGCTCGCTCCTGGTCAGCGCGGGGTCGACGGAAGCCCCCAGCCCCACCTCGCCGGCGACCCGGGAGACGATCTGGCCGTGGGAGAACCCGTCCTGGGGACCCGGCCCGCCGAAGCTGCGGTACGTCGTCCCCCGCGTCAGCCGGTGGAGGAGGTCGAACCCCTCGACACTGAGGGTGGGCGGGCCGCTGGCGGGGAAATCGGCCGCCACGGCCGCCACCTCCCCCACCAGGAGCGTCTTCGTCTTTCCCACGTAACCGACGCCGATCTCGACCTTCGTCCCCTCGGTGAAGACCCCTCCCCCCTTCTCGATGAACCGGAGCCCCGGGTCGTTCAGCCGGAAGGAGAACTGGCTCGGCGACCCGAGGTGCTCGGTGACGCTCACCTCCAGGACGCTCCTGGCGACCCGGTCGTCCAGCGGCGCTCCGCCGACCTTGATGGCGAAGGTCGGGACATATATCTGGGAAATGAGTTCGAAGATCGCCATAACGCTCCCTTATGTCAGGGTGGGAATGATGAGCCCCTGCCCCGGCGTGAGGGCCAGGGGGCTGTCGATGCCGTTGGCCTCGGCGATGGCGCGCCACTGGCGCGGGTCGCCGTACTCCTGGGCCGCCAGGCTCTGGAGCGTATCCCCCGAGGCGACCACCCGCCGCTTGGCCCGGTCCGCCGAGAGAAGCGGGATGCTGGAGAGGAGGTCCTCCAGCTTGTCGTTTCCCTTGAGGGTGACGTTAAGCCGCGCCCTGAGCGGCATGCCGAGGGAGTTGAAGTATTCGAACCGCTGGCTGACGCTCTCCAGCACGCACGGAAAGACCAGGGACCCCCAGACGAAGAGGAGCCGCGGCGGGGCGTGGGTATCGGAGTTCACGTCGGTGAGCGCCAGCACGAGCCCGGTGAACGCCCGTACGTCGAGCCCCAGGTCGGTCGTATCGAAGAAGAGCTCCATGGTGAGGGTCTGGGCGCTCCCCCGCACGAACTGCAGGAGCGACGACCCGAGCCCCGGAATGCCGATCTCGGCATACTGGTTCGTCTTCTGAAGCTGGTACTCCGGCGGGTTGAACATGACCGGGATCGGTACCGGCACCGCCGCGTCGGTATTGATGATGAGCGCCTTCATCAGTCCCATCAGGATAGCCCTCTTCGTTCGCGCTCCAGCTGCTCCCGGCGCCTGAGCGTCTGGTAAACCCGTTCGGCGATGGCGTTGATGTCGAGGGAGGGAGGTTGCGGCGGCGCCGTCTGCGGAGCCGGCGCACTCGCCACCGGTTCCTGCCGCCCGGCACGCTCCCCGGAGTCAGATGGCCTCTGATCGAAAACCTCCGACTCGGGCGCAGGTTCCAGAAGACGCATCGCAAGGCCCGGCATCGGGGCCGGCACGACGTACTGCTCCAGGAACTTCTCCAGCCCCCCCTGCGGCTCAGGGCGAAGGGTCGATTCCTGGACAACCTGCCGGCCGACGGGAACGGCGACCGAATCGCCGCCCGACAGATGCGCGGCCGGCATGCTTTCACGTACCGTCCGGGCTGCCGCAAGAGTTCCGGCCCCTCCCCGCTCCCCTTGCCTCCCCCCCTCGGCGAGAGCCTCCCCCGGCCCTTCCGCACGGGGAAAGCCACCCCGCACCTCGCGCCGCGGGCTCACGGAGACGGTCGTTGTGAGACGAAGCCCGAGGGGGCGGTTCACCCCGGTACGCGATCCTGCCGAAGGTGGGAGAGGTGCGGGGGCCGGGCTTTCGCCAAGGGGGAAGAGCCGGTCGAACGTTTCGGCGTTTTGCGCTCCAGCGGTCGGATATCCCTCTGCCCCGCTCGGCCTCACCGGCGCTTCTTGCAGGATTGCCAGCTCCACGGGAGGGGCGGTATTCGGGAGAGTGCCGAACCGCGACCGCCCGCCGGTCTCGGGCATCGGGAAAGCCTGCGGTATTTGCCGGCAAGGCTCGGGGGGTGGCGCCGTTGCCCAACCCGGACCAACTTCCGGCCCCACTTCCGCATCGGGAAGCACCGCCTCCAGGGGGGCCCATCCCGGCCGCACCCGGCGGGTGAACCGCCCGGACCACCGTTCGTGACGCGCAACGCCATCGAGGAGCGGCCTCGTGCGGCCGGCGATCCCCGAAAGGAGTGCCTCCGCCCCCCGCAAGGCAGGCGGGCGCCATGACAGGCGGTGCCGGAGAACCGGCGGGACTTCGCCGTCCCCCTCTCTGCAATGTTCCGGTACAGTCGTTTCCATACATGATCCGGTTCGGCCGGCGCGTTCAGGGACGCCGCCCGCGGCCGATCTTCGCTATCTCCTCCACCCACCGCCGCCGGTCGGCATGCTCCATAGCCATCAGCTGATCGTGGGGCCAGTGGAAGGAGTGGGCAAGGGAGGCTACCTCCTCGTAAAGCTGCGCGAGGGGGTAGCCGATCACTCCCCCGCCTGTGCGGGCACCACCTCGAAACCGTTTCTGCAGTGGGGACATTCCACCTTCAGGGCCTGGGTCCCCGTGCCGTTGATCCGGTTGTAGAACTCCTGGAGATAGGCGAGGTCCGACGAGAACAGCCCCTCGATCACCTTCGGGTTGACGGCTTCCAGTCCCCCGAGGCGGATGATCACCCGCGACAGCAGGATGACGACCAGGTACGCCGGGTTCGCCTGGACGCGGGGGTCCCGCAGCGGGAGGATCTCGTCGGCCGCCGTGGCGAGCCGCATCATCCCCTCGCGGTGGACCTCGCCCGCCGCATCCACGTATCCCCGGGGAAGCACGAATTCGAATTCCGTCCGGAACGCACTCATGCCCGCTCGACCCGTTCGCAGCTCACCGTCAGGGAGTCGATGGCGACGTCGTTCCCCTTGGCGTTGAAATCGGGCCCGTCCCACTTGCTCGGCCAGGCGCTGAAGAAGTTCCACCGGACTTTTTCCTGTCCCGTGTCGTCCAGCAGGATGATGGAGCCGTTCTTGCGCTGGATCTGCCCGTTCACGGCCGCCAGGTGCCAGTCGTAGAGCTCCCGCGAGTCGGTGGTTCCCCACTTGAGGGTGATGTCGGGATAGCTCACCTTCCCCGGAAGCTTGCGCACCGTCGTGGCGTCCCCCCCCTCGCGGTACTCGATCACCTCGACGTTGGAGCCGAAGCCGCTGCAGTCGGAAAAACCCGCCTGCACGATCCCGTCGATCTCCACGAGGAAGCGGAAATTCTTGTACGGATCTATTCGTGCCATTGAAAAACCTCCTCTTGTTTTCTTGATTCTATTTGCACTGGTTTCCGCCACTGTCTCCGGGAGGGGGGCGGGGGCTCTCGCGGAGAAAAAGCCCCGCAAAAAACCACGATGTCAATGCGAAAGGAAAGCTGCTACACCGTCTGCACTGACGAACCGAACGAGTGCCGGTGACGCTTGGGGTTTTTCGGAGCGAGAGCCCCGCCCCCCTCCCGCCACCCCAGACCGGACCCGAC
>JAJZUC010000034.1 GCA_021847245.1 Deltaproteobacteria bacterium
TCGTCGTACGCCTTCACCGCCTTGGAGCACATCTCGAAGTAGCGGTTGGTCTCGATGAGCTGGACCATCTCCTGGACGGTGTTGACGTTGGACTCCTCGATGAACCCCTGCATCACCTTTTCCCCCCGCACCGGCTGGGGGGTGGCCTGGGGGTCGGCCGGGACGAAGAGGGCGTTGCCGCTCTTCTGTAGGGCATAGGGCTTGGGGAAGTCGACCACGTCGAGGATCCCCACCCGGCTTCCGTCGACGAAGATCTCCCCCCTGGCGTTGATGTCGACCTTCCCCCCCTTGACCGTGATGGGGCCGCCGCCGAGGACCTCGTAGCCGTCAGCGGTCACGAGCTTCCCCCCGGCGTCGAGATGAAAGTTCCCCTGCCGCGTGTAGGCCCGCCCCTGGGGGGTGTTGACCACGAAGAAGCCGTCGCCGTCGAGGGCGAGGTCGAAGGTGTTGCCGGTCTGCTTCACCGCTCCGGCGCTGTAGTCGGTGAAGAAGGTGGTCTCGGAGTAGACCGGCGCGTCGGTGCCGCCGTTGGGACGGGGCTGCGCCCCGGCGCCCTGGAGCATGCTCTCGAAGGTCATCCGGTCCTTCTTGAAGCCGGGGGTGTTGGCGTTGGCCAGGTTGTTGGAGAGGACGTCGAGCCGCTTCATCGCCGCGATGTTCCCCGAGAGTGCCGAGTAGATGCCGCTGTTCATGTGCGCTCCTTTGTCGCGCGGTCATGGGTTCGAGGTAATAGGTTATGGGTTTTAACCCCTTACCCATTACCCCGAGCCCCGCACCCGCCTCTACCTCATATTCTTCATCTTCGCCCGCAGCCGGACGATGGCCTGGCTGTGGAGCTGGGAGATGCGCGATTCGGAGAGCTCCAGCACCGCGCCGATCTCCTTCAGATTCAGCTCCTCGTAGTAGTAGAGGGTGACGACGAGCCGCTCCTTCTCCGGCAGGGACTCGATGGCGGTGGTGAGGGATTCGAGCATCTGTCGCGCCATGAGCTGGCTCTGGGGGTTCTCGACCCCCTTGTCCTCCAGGATATCGAGCAGCCCGAAGGGGCTGCCGTCCTCGTCCTCCCACGCATCGTCGAGGCTGACGAAGGAGAGGAGGTGGATCTCCTCCAGCATCTGGTGGTACTCCTCCACGCTGATCTCCAGGGCCGCCGCCACCTCCTCGCTGGTGGGGTTGCGCCCGAAGCGGTGCTCCAGCATGGCGAACTCCCGCTCCAGCCGCTTGAACTTCTCCCGCAGGGAGCGGGTGAGCCAATCCTGGGCGCGGAGCTCGTCGATGATCGTGCCGCGGATCCGCTGCTCGGCGAAGGTCTTGAACTGGACCCCCCGGGAGGGATCGAACCGCTCGGCGGCGGTGATGAGGCCGATGATGGCGGCGCTCATCAGGTCTTCCTGATCGAGATGGGGGGGAAGCTGGGAGGCGATCCTGCCGACAAGGAACTTGACCAGCGGCAGATGGGAGACGATCAGCTCGTCCCTGCTCTGGGCCGCGCCCCGCTGAGCTTCCTGCTCGTATGCTTTCACCAGACAGTTCATGCGCTCTCCATTACGGCGCCGGAGCCGAGAAATCTCCGGAAGAAAAACTGCACGTTCCCTTTCAGTTTGCGCTCTCCGCAGTTCTCCAGCACACGCCGTGCCAGCGTCGTGAAACAGGCGGAAACGGGGGAGTCGGGGAAGAGCTCGATGACCGGCTTCTGGCTCTTCACCGCCTCCACGAGGGTCTCATCCTTGAGGACGCAGCCGAGGTAGTCGAGGGAGATGTCGAGGAAGCGGCTCGTCACGTTGGAGAGCTTGGCGAAGACCTGGAGCGCGTCGTCGGTGTCCTTCGCCATGTTGACCAGCACCTTGAAGTAGCGCTCGGCATGACGGGTCGCCAGGAGCTTGATCAGGGCGTAGACGTCGGTGATGGAGGTCGGCTCCGGGGTGACCACCACCACGATCTCCTGGGAGGCGGTGTTGAAGTAGGCGACGTTGTCCGAGATTCCTGCCTCGGTGTCGATGACGAGGATGTCGAACTCCTCCTCCAGGGCATCGAGCTCGTCCATGATCTTGACCCGCTCCTGCAGCCCCAGGGTGGTGAAGTCGGGAAGCCCCGAACCGGCCGGGATGATCCGGATCCCCCCCGGTCCCTCGACGATTATCTCCTCAAGGCGCTTCCTCCCGGCAAAGACGTCGTTCAGGGTGTAGTCCGGCGTCAGCCCCAGGAGCACGTCGATGTTGCCGAGGCCGAGGTCGGCGTCGATGACCAGGACCTTCTTCCCCCGGCTCGCCAGGGCGAGGGCGAGGTTGACGACGACGTTGCTCTTGCCGACTCCCCCCTTGCCGCTGGTCACCGAGATGACCCTGATCCCCTTTGCCCTTTCATCCTTGACCAGTGTTGCCGCAGCCTTACGCTGCTTCTTCACTGAGGTGGCCAGTTGGCGGAGGCTGTCGGCCTGATCCCCCGTCTTCTCCATGGCGTTCATTGCTTACTCTCCCCTAGCACGAGCCCGGCGAGCCTGCCGGCCGTGGCGATTTCAAGATCTTCGGGCACCCGCTGCCCGGTGGTGAAGAACGAAAGCGGGAACCTGGTCCGCAGATGGGCGTTGACGATGCAGCCGTAACTCTCACTTTCGTCCAGCTTGGTGAAGATGACGCGGCTGATGGGGAGGACCCCGAAGCGCTCCACGATCTCCTGCAGCTCCCGGTCCCGGGTCGTGGCCGCCAGGCAGAGGTGGATCTCGATGGCGAACCGCGACTCCAGGAACCCCTTCAGCTCCCCGATCTTTTCCATGTCCTTGGGGCTTCTCCCGGCGGTGTCGATCAGGATCAGCTCCTTGTCGGAGTGGAGCTCGATGGCCGCCTCCAGCTCGGCGGGGGTTGCCGCCACCTCGACCGGAACCCCCATGATCCGCGAGTAGGTCTTGAGCTGCTCCACGGCGCCGACCCGGAAGTTGTCGATGGTGACGAGCGCCGCCCGGTGCCCCTCGCGGAGCGCATAGAGCGCCGCCAGCTTGGCGACGGTGGTGGTCTTGCCGACCCCGGTCGGGCCGACAAGGGCGATGATCCGCGGTCCGTTCTTCTTCAGCGTCAGGGGCCCGGCGCACTTGATGACGCTCTTGAACGCCTGGGGGAGGAAGGAGCGGATCGCCTCCACGGTCCCCCCCCGTTTGGCCTCGGGCTGCAGCTGCTCCATGACGGCCCGGACCGCCCCCCGTTCCAGCCCCTTGCGGTGGAGCTCGTTCACCACCATCCGGAGCGCCCCCTTGAGGCCGCCGAATCCTTTCACTTCTCGCGGGTCGGCACTCTTCGCCTTGGGCGCTGCGGCAGGTACCGGCGCCTCGGTCCTGGCCGCACCCTCCCCCGCCTCCTTGGCGGCGAGAGTCTTGAAGAGGAGCTTCTTCATCTCCTCCAGGTCCTGCTTGGCGATCGGCGTCCCGAGATCCGCGGCGGGCTCCGGCGCCGGCGCCACCACCGGCTTCGCCACCGGCTCCTCGCTCCGGGGAGCGGCCTGCGCCCTGGCGGCCGCCTCCTTGCGGGAGAGAACCTCCACCCGCTCCCGGAGCTCCTTCAGCTCCCGGGCCAGCGGGGCGAGCATGGAGCTCTCCATCATCTCCTTGGCGGAGAGCTGCGGCTCCGGGGCCTCCCGGTAAGGGTTCGGCGCCGGCTGCCGCGGCTTCACCTCAAGGCCGGCGGTAACCAGGACGACCGGCTTGCTGAAGAACCCGAAGAGCCCCTTTTTCTTCTCCTTCTTGGAGGAGATGATCATGGCGTCGGGGCCCAGTTCGGCCTTCACCATCCGCAGGGCTTCGGACATGTCTACCGCTTCGAATGTCTTAACCAGCATTGAGCGTTACCACCCCTAACGATTGGATTTTGATGTTGGACGGAATCTCGTTGTGCGACAGGACCGCCAGGTTCGGGACGAACCGCTCGGTCAGCTTCTTGACATGGCGCCGGATCGACGGCGACGCGATCAGCACCGGGTTCGTCCCCACCTGGTTGAACTTCTCCATCTCCTGCCGGATGCCGGAGAGGATCACCTGGGCCGTGTTGGGCTCGATGGCGAGGTAGCTCCCCTGCTCGGAGGGCTGGATCGCCTCGGCGACGATCTCCTCCACCCGGCGGTCGAGGCTCATCATGCAGAGGGTCTCGTCCTCGCGCTTGTACTGGTCGACGATGTAGCGCCCCAGGGCCTGGCGGACGAACTCGGTGAGGGTTTCCGGGTCCTTGGTGAGCCCGCCGTAATCGGCCAGCGTCTCCAGGATCGTCCGGAGATCCCGGATGGAGACCCCCTCGCGCAGCAGATTCTTGATGACCCGCAGCACCGTCCCGAGGTTCAGAAGCGACGGCACCAGCTCGTCCACCACCTTCGGGAAGCTGGCGGAGAGGTTGTCGAGAAGCTGCTGGAGCTCCTGGCGCCCCACCATCTCGTGGGCGTGCTTCTTGATGATCTCGCTGATGTGGGTGGCGATGATCGTGGTGCTGTCGACCACGGTGTAGCCGTAGATCTGGGCCTGCTCCTTCGCCTCGGCCCGGATCCAGATGGCGGGGAGCCCGAAGACCGGCTCGGTGGTCCGCACCCCCTCCACATGGCCGCTCACCGCCCCGGAATCCATCGCCAGGTACTGGCCGGAGAGCTCGCCGCCCCCCACCTTCGCCCCCTTGATCATGAGGCAGTACTCGTTCGGCTTGAGCTGCAGGTTGTCGTGGATGTGGATCGGCGGCACCACGAACCCCATCTTCTGGGCGAACTGGCGGCGGATGGAACGGATCCGCTCCAGAAGCTCCCCCGCCTGGGCCGCATCTACCATCGGCACGAGGCCGTAGCCGACCTCCAGCTCCAGCATGTCGAGGGGGCGGATGGCGGCCGCCGGGTCCCCCGCCTCGCCGCCGTCCTGGGGAGCGGGGAGGGCCGCCAGCTCGTCCTCCACCACCTGGGCCCCCTCCTTGGCCATCCGCCCGGCGAAGATCGCGGCCCCCGCGAGGAGAAAGAAGGCGAAGTGGGGAAGCCCCGGGATGAGGCCGAAGGCGAAGAGGACCCCGCCGGAGACGTAGAACGCCTTGGGGTAGTTGAGGAACTGGCCGGTGATCTCGTGGCCGAAGCTCTTCTCGTCGGCGGAGCGGGTGACGATGATGCCGGCGGCGGTGGAGATGATGAGGGCCGGGATCTGGGCCACTAGCCCCTCGCCGATGGTGAGAAGGGTGTAGTTGGAGAGGGCGGCGTCCAGCGGCATGCCGTTTTGCCAGACCCCGATCACGAAGCCGCCGATGATGTTCACCAGCATGATCAGGATGCCGGCCACCGCGTCCCCCCGGACGAACTTGCTGGCGCCGTCCATGGAGCCGTAGAAGTCGGCTTCCCGGGAGACCTTGGAGCGGCGGCGACGGGCCTCCTTCTCGTTGATGAGCCCGGAGGAGAGGTCGGCATCGATGGCCATCTGCTTCCCCGGCATGGCGTCGAGGGTGAAGCGGGCCGCAACTTCCGCCACGCGGCCGGCACCCTTGGTGATGACCACGAAGTTGATGATGACGAGGATCAGGAAGATGACCGCCCCGACCACGTAGTTCCCCCCCACCACGAACTGGCCGAAGGCCTTGATCACGTGCCCCGCCGCCTCCGCCCCCTCGTTGCCGTGGAGGAGGATGAGCCGCGTGGAGGCGATGTTCAGGGCGAGCCGGTAGAGGGTCGTCACGAGGAGCACCGACGGGAAGACCGAGAAGTCGAGGGGCTGCTGGGTGTAGAGGGCTACGAGGAGGATGGCGAGGGCGACGGTGATGTTCCCCGCCAGGAAGATGTCGAGGAGAAACGACGGCAGCGGCACGATCATCAGGGCCAGGACGCCGATGAGCGCCACGGCCATGTAGATGTCCGCGTTATTCTTGGCTGGCTGAAGATCGTATGCTTCCGCCGTCGGATGGGCCACTGAAAATTCTCCTCGCCAAATCAGGCACTTTTACTGCGCACAAGCGTTTGTGCAACCGGTATGCCAGCGAGGAGACAATGAGGCGGAAACGCCGGCAAACCCCCGCCGCCCTTTTTTTCAGCCGAAGGGCTCAAGAAACGGAGCGTCCTGCCGATACGAACCATGACGGGTAAAGTAGACGGCATTTTGTAACGGACCGGTCAAGGTTTTGACTTTATCCGCCCTAACTGCCCTTAATATCGAAGAAACATGAAAGCAACACCCCATGCTCCGCGTAATGAAAAAAGCCGCCCCTTCCGACGGAAGAGCGGCTTTTTTCGTACCATGACGTAACCTGAAAACGGCAATTGGAATAACACAGAGCAACTGAGCAACAGAGAAATCAATACGTTAATCCAAAATTCCGCCTAACCCTTGGGGTGTGTTACTGAAATGGATTTAATAGGATTTTCTTCTCAGATTTTACTCTGTTGCTCCGTTGCTCTGTGTTTAAAATGCTTCTTCTAGGTACTTAATAGTACTCCTCGCCATATTCCGGCACCGCATCCAGGAACCCCGGCACCCGTTCCAGCCGGGCGACCGCCGCATCCACCTCGGCGATGAGCCGTTCCCGGTCCTTGGGGTAGCTCCCCGCCAGCTCCAGAAAATTGGAGACGTGGTTGGAACGGAGGATGGTCCGCTGCGGCGCCAGCACCGTCAGGAGCTCCCGGACCTCCCGGAGGAGCTCGCGGTGGGTGCACTGCTCCAGGGTCCCGATGAAGTCGTCGTTATGGCGGTGAAAGAGGGTGAGGAGCGAGAAATACTCGGGGTTCACCCGGTTTACCCACGCGGCCGTGGCCCGGGCGTGTTCGAGGCTCCTTCCCCTGCCGGCCAGGCCGAGAATGGCGGTAACGGAGAGCTTCATCCCCGCCTCTCGGGCCTTCAGCGCCTCCCGCGCCATCTCCTCCGCCGTAAACCCTTTGTTCACCGCAGCCAGCGTCCCGTCGTCCCCCGATTCCAGCCCGAAGTAGAGGATCCGAAGCTTTTTCTCCCGCAGCCGCCGAAGCTCATCCACACTCTTGGTGGTGAAACTTTTGGGGGAGGCGTAGGAGCCGACCCGCGTCAGGTTCGGGAAGGTCTCCCCCAGCCGGTCGAGAATGGCGCAGAACCCCTCGAAGGGATAGACCAGCGCATCGCCGTCGGCGAGGAAGACCCGGTCCACACCCGGACGGTAGCGGGCGGGAATCCCGTCGATCTCGGCAAAGACCTCACCTTCCGGCTTCAGGGCGAAGCGTTTCGTCTTGTACATCCCGCAGAAGGCGCAGTGGTTCTGGGAACAGCCGATGGTGATCTGAAAGATGAGGCTGCGGGCCTCGCTGGGGGGACGGAAGACGGGCTCGACGTAGGATGGCATGGCTTTCCTCATCACGAATTAGCCGGCAGGCATGCGTCGGGCGACAGCCAGGACTCTTCATCCACGCGGATAAGCCGGTTCATGTCCTTGGTTCCGTCCGGGTGATCATGCTCCGATGACCCAGACCGAGCAGTTCACGCGCTTCGGCCATTGCCGTGGTGAAACCGTCCTTGCTGGCGTGAAATATCGCGTTGGGCTCACCCCCTTCATCCCAGGGCCAGCCGGTCCGCACAATCATGATCAGGCGCTCTTCGAGCTCATTCACCCTGTTGTTGAGCTCGCCATACTCTTTCTCTACGTCAGATAGGAGCGAAAGGTCATTTATCGGTACTTGCTGTCAATGTGCGATCATATGCGGATTCACGCGGTAGACATTCTGGATGAATGCCGAATCGCAGAGCGGTCCAGGCACAAGTCTCTCCTGGTCCACCATAACCGTCACCTCTTACACTCCGAACGCCCGCCGAGACTCCCGCACGAGCCGCCCTTCGTCCACGCTCTCGATGAAGTCCCACGGCAGCCGCTCGTCAAGAGGGATGGTGCGGTGGACAAATTGATGGGGGTCGGGATCGAATTCCCGCGCGGCCCGCTTCCAGCCGCCGAGTTCGGCGGCCTGGAGGAGGAACGAAGAGAGACGCCGGTCACCGCGGGAGAGGAGCGCCTGGAGCCAGGCGTCCTTCGGGCTCTCGGACTGAAGGCGGACGTTGGAGAGCATCCCCACCGCCTGCTGAAGGTATTTCAGCTTCTTCTCCAGAGACGCCGTCTCTTCCATGCCGCACCACTGAAACGGGGTGAACGGCTTGGGAACGAAGGGGTTCACCGAGAGGATGATCTCACCGAGCCGTTTGTTCTTCTTCGCCGCGGCAATCACCCGCACCCGGATCTTCCCGACCAGGACGGCCATCTCCTCTAGGTCTTCCATGGTCTCGGTGGGAAGTCCGATGATGAAGTAGAGCTTCAGGTTCAGGATGTCGTGGCCGATGAGGAGGTCGCAGGCGGCGAGGATCTGCTCCTCGGTCAGGTTCTTGTTGATGAGGTCCCGCATCCGTTGGCTCCCCCCTTCGGGGGCGAGGGAGACGGTCTTGTGGCCGCTCGCCTTCAGGACCGCGATCATGCCGGCGTCAAGCCGGTCGATCCGCAGCGAAGAGACCGAAACCTTCCCCCCCTGTTCGAGGATGTGCCGGCAAAGCTGGCCGATCTCCCGGTAGTCGGAGACCGCCGCCCCCACAAGACCGATCTTGTGCCGTCGGGCGAGCCCCTCGGCGACCTTGGCCTTCACCCCCTCAAGGGACCGCTGGCGGTAAGGGAGATAGATGAACCCGGCGGCACAGAAGCGGCACCCCCGCGGGCACCCCCGGGAGACCTCGATGAGGTACATATCGGCAAACTCCGTACCCGGCGTCAGGATCTCGGAGACCGTCGGCCGCTCGTCCGGTTCCGCCATCCAGAGCCGCCGCACCCGTTCGGGCGCCCCGTCACGTGCCGCGCGCCCTACGATCCGAATCCCGTCGTAGACAACTTCATAGAGGGACGGTACGTAGATGCCCGGGAGCCGGGCGGCATCGGCCAGAAACTCCCGGCGGTCGCCAATCCCCCCGGCACGGACCAGGTCGAGAAGCGGCGGCAGGAGCGGTTCTCCCTCGCCGATGCATATGAGGTCCATGAAATCGGCCACCGGCTCGGGGTTCAGGAAGAGGGCAGCCCCCCCTCCCATGACGAGGGGGTGGGCGGCGCCCCGGTCGGCGCTCCGGGCCGGGATCCCCGCCAGGTCGAAGATGACGGGGATATTGAGGTAGTCGCTCTCGAAGGAGACGGAAAAGGCGACGATATCGAAGGAGGAGAGCGGCTGCTGCGATTCGAGGGAGAGGAGCGTCTCCCCCGTTTTCCGGTACTCGCGCATTTCGTCGGCGTCGGGGAGAAAGGCGCGCTCGCAGAGAACGTCGGGCTCCGCGTTCAGGAAGGCATGGACCGCCTGGAAACCGAGGTTGCTCATGCCGACGGCATAGCGGTTCGGGTAGACGAGGCAGACGGTGAGCTTGCCGCCGCGCCGCTTTGGCGCCGCGCCTTCCTCACCGGCGAGGATCTGGCGGTATTTCTCGATGATTTTCCACGACATGAATCAAAACGTACCACGAAGAGAAGGGACGCAGAAAGGGAAAAAAGACCCGGCCCCCCTGGAGGGGGTAAGCGGGGGGCCGGGGAATGAAACTATTAACAGGTTCGGGAAACGCGATTTGTGCAAGGCCAAGGCGGATTTCGCAAAAGGCGCGTTTCTTAATCGACCGACTTCCTCAGGAAGGTCGGGATATCGTACTGATCGTCGTCCTCGGAGAAGATGTTGCGCTGCCTGGTGTAGGCCTCGCGCTGCTGCTTCTCGCGGATGAAGGTCGGGATCTCGCGGTTCGGCTCCTGACGGCCGGTGAGGGGGGTGACGTTCTTGATCTCCTGGCGCCCCTTCTCCAGGTCGAAGCGGTCGCCGAAGCCGGTGACGACGGCGGTGACCTTGATCTGCTCGCCGAGGGTCTCGTCGATCGCCATACCGACGATGATGATGGCGTCCTCGTGGACCTTCTCGTGGATCGCGCGGCTCACCGTCTGGAACTCGTCCATGGTCATGGAGGAAGAGCCGGTGATGTTGACGAGGACCCCCTTGGCGCCGGAGACGTCGATGTCTTCGAGGAGGGGGCTCGAAATCGCCCGGTTGGCGGCATCGGCCGCCCGGTTCTCGCCCGAGGCGATGCCGATTCCCATCATCGCCATGCCGCGCTCGCTCATGACCGTCCGGACGTCGGCGAAGTCGACGTTGATCAGGCCGTGGCCGGTGATGATCTCGGAAATCCCCTGGACCGCCTGGCGGAGCACGTCGTCGGAGGGACGGAAGGCGTCGAGGATCGACATCGACTTGCCGGCGAGGCTGATGAGCCGGTCGTTGGGGATCACCACCAGGGAGTCGACATGCTTCTTGAGCTCGCGAATCCCCTCGTCGGCCTTGTTGATCCGGTTGCGCCCCTCGTAGGTGAACGGCTTGGTGACCACCCCGACGGTGAGGGCGCCGACTTCCCGCGCCACCTCGGCGATGATCGGCGCTGCCCCGGTGCCGGTACCGCCCCCCATGCCGCAGGCGATGAAGATCATGTCGGCACCCTTCAGGGTCTCGGCCAGCTGCTCCCGGTCTTCAAGGGCCGCCTCGCGCCCCTTGTTCGGATCGGCGCCGGCCCCGAGCCCCTTGGTCAGCTGCCGGCCGATCTGGATCTTGTCCGGTGCCCGGTTGGAGCGCAGCGCCTGGACATCGGTGTTGGCGACGATGAACTCCACCCCCTGGATCCTGTTCTCGATCATGGTGTTGACCGCGTTCCCGCCGCCGCCACCGACGCCAACCACCTTGATCTTCGCGCACTGGTCAATGCTTTCGTCGAACTCGAACATACCCTACCCCCTTGTCCTTTCACGTTGTTTTGTCTGAACTCTCATTGCAATCGGAATAAATAAACGGTACCAGGAACACCGTCCCTAGAAAAATTCCCCGAACCACTCCTTCATCCGCCGCGACACCCGCCGGAAGAGGTTCTCGTCGGTCTGGGCCGTCGGGAACTCGCGAATCCCGACGTTCTTGCTGCCGTAGACCACGAGCCCCACGCCGGTGGCGTAGACCGGCGAGTTGACGACGTCCACGATACCGCCGATATGCTGCGGCAGCCCCCGGCGCACCGGGAGGTTGAAGACCTGCTCCGCCAGCTCCGGCATCCCGTCCAGGATGGTGCTCCCGCCGGTGATGACCACCCCGGAGGCAATCAGGTCCTCGAACCCCGACTTGACGAGCTCGCGGTTGACCAGGGTGAAGATCTCCTCCACCCGGGGCTCCAGGATCTCGGTGAGGAGCTGCCGGGAGAGGACCCGCGGCTTGCGCCCGCCGACGCTCGGCACCTCGATGGTCTCCTCCTTCCCGACCAGGGAGGACATGCAGCAGCCGTACTTCTGCTTGATCTTCTCCGCCTCGGCCATGGGGGTGCGGAGCCCCACGGCGATGTCGTTGGTCAGGTGGTTGCCTCCGAGCGACAGGACCGAGGTGTGTTTGATGGCGCCGTCGCAGAAGATGGCGATGTCGGTGGTGCCGCCGCCGATATCCACCAGCGCCACCCCCAGCTCCTTCTCGTCGGCGGACAGCACCGACTCGGAGGAGGCGAGCTGCTCCAGCACGATGTCGGCCACGTCGAGCCCGGCCCGGTTGCACGCCTTGATGATGTTCTGGGCGCTCGCCACGGCGCCGGTGACGATGTGGACCTTTGCCTCCAGCCGCACCCCGCTCATGCCGAGGGGCTCGCGGATTCCGTCCTGGTCGTCGATTATGAACTCCTGGGGAAGGATGTGGATCACCTCGCGGTCCATCGGGATGGCGATCGCCTTGGCGGCGTCGATGACCCGCTTCACATCCTCGGAGGTCACCTCGCGGTTCTTGATGGCGATCACCCCCTGGGAGTTGAACCCCTTGATGTGCCCGCCGGCAATGCCGGCGTAGACCGAGCGGATCTCGCACCCCGCCATCAGCTCCGCCTCGGAGACCGCCTTCTTGATCGACTCGACGGTGCTCTCGATGTTGATCACCACCCCCTTGCGCATCCCGCGCGACGGGCTGGTGCCGATGCCGACGATGTCGATGCCGTCCTCGGTGACGTTGCCGACGATGGCGCAGATCTTCGTCGTGCCGATATCGAGGCCGACGATCAGGTTATCCCTTCTTCCCGACATAGTGAGTTCCCCCCTCCTGTTTCTCTATCCCTTTTTCACGATGATCTTGTCATGGTAGTCAAGGTCGATGTATTGCACCGCCAGCAACTCACCCTTCAGCTCGCCGTAGATCCGGGCGAGCCGGGCAAGCTTCACGTCGAACCCGTCGTTGCCGAGCCTGACCGGCACCCCGCCGGCGGCGGTGAAGAGCGTGAAGCCGAACCCTTTGTCGATGTGGATCTCGGAGACGTCGGCCAGGGAAAATGCCTGGCTCTTCTGCAGAAGTCCCATCAGTCCCACCGCGGCCGTGAGCGACCGCCTGGTGCCGTCCGGATCCCGGGTCAGATCGTCCTCGGTGACCCCGGTGATGACCGGGTAGTTGAGGCTGTCGCCATGGGTCAGGGGCTTGAAGAGCTCCCCCTTGGCGTCCATATAGTAGAGGAACCCCATGTTCACCACCGCCACCGGCTCCCGCTCCACCACCTCGATGGCGAGGGTATGGGGAAAGTAGCGGCGGACCTGCACCTTCTCGATCCAGGGATTCTTGGCGAGCTGCTCGCCGATGCGGCGCAGCCGAAGGCCCAGCATCGAATCGCCCGCCTTGGCCCCGGACTCGGCAATCACCTCGTCCCGCGTCAGATGCCGGAGCTTCGAGACCTCGATCGTCTCGAGCTGCAGGACGTTGATCCGCACCCGGGACGCAAACCGGTACCCCTCGTAGCAGAGGATGCCCGCCACCGCCACGAGGAGCGCGCCGCAGACGAACCGGCTCCCCCGGGCAATGAGGGGGCGCCAGTTGATCGGCTTCCGCTCCCGCTTCACGCGGTTGGCGCTGTTCGCCGGTTTGATCCGTGTCTTTACGTGCAGATCGCGCATGAGATTCCGTAGTTAAGTATTCGGTACTCTACCAATTCCAGTCCCGCGTCCCTAGTCCCCAGATCCGATTTTCAGCGAAGCTGACAACAAAATCCGCTCCACCAGCTCTTCGAAGCCGATCCCCGCCTCCTTCTGGGCGATCTCGGGGAGGAGGCTCAGGGAGGTCATCCCCGGCAGGGTGTTCACCTCCAGAATGAAGCACTCACCGGCCTCGGTGACGAGGAAGTCGACCCGGCTGTGGCCCGAGCAGCCGAGGGCACGGTGGGCCTTCTCCCCTTCGGCGAGAAGCTTCCGGTACAGCTCGGGCTCAAGGAGCGGCGGGCAGATGTGCTCGGCCATGCCGTCGGTATACTTGGCCTCGTAGTCGTAGAACTCGTTCTTCGGCACGATCTCGATGGCTCCCATGGCCCGGTCGGCGAGGATCCCCACCTGGATCTCCCGTCCCTTGACGAAGCACTCCACGAGAATCTCCCGGTCGTAGCGGAACGCCGTCTCCAGGGCGGCGGGAAGGGCTGCGGCCGATTTCACGATGCTCACCCCCACCGACGACCCCTCCTGGGACGGCTTCACCACCAGGGGGAAGGTAAAGCCGATGGTCCCGGCCTCCGGCGCCTCTCCCCGGCAGAGGACCCGGTAGGGGGTCACGGTGAGGCCGCCGGCCCCAAAGACCTGCTTGGCGAAGATCTTGTTCATGGCAAGGGCGCTGGCGAGCACCCCGGAACCGGTGTACGGAATCCCCATCAGCTCCAGCGTCCCCTGGACGGCGCCGTCCTCGCCGTAGCGGCCGTGGAGTGCGATGAAGGCTATCTCGATCCTCTCCCGCACCAGAACCTGCGGGAGATCGCGGCCCACGTCGATGGCCACGGCGTCATATCCCCGGGCCAGTAGCGCCTGCAAGACCGCGGCGCCGCTGGCAAGCGACACCTCCCGCTCGGCGGAAAGCCCCCCCATAAGTACGCCTGTTTTTTTGGTTTTCAATTCGTCTCGCGTCATCGTTCCCGCTTCACGCCTTGGGTGAAAGTCGCTTCCTTAATCACTGCTCACCGACGATGCGCACCTCTTCTTCAAGAGCCGTGCCGGTTTTCCGCCTGACTTCCTCTTTTATCCGGGCCGCCAGGGTCAGGAAATCGCCGGCGGTGGCCCCTCCCCGGTTCACGAGGAAATTGGCATGGACCTCCGACACCTGCGCCCCTCCCACCATTGCCCCCCGCAGCCCCGCTTCGGCGATCAGCCGCCACGCCGCCCCCCCTTCGGGATTCTTGAAGAAGGAACCGGCGTTGGGATAGCCAACCTTTTGACTAGCCGCCCGGTGGGCCCGGAACTCCTCGATCCGCGCCCCGATCTCCTGTGCCGTTCCAACCTCCAGCCGGAAGGTCGCCTCGACGATGATCTCTCCCGCAGCCAACCGCAGAAACCGGTAGCCGTATTCGAGCTCATCCCGCCGGCGCCGCCACAGCCGACCACTGTGCAGCGTCACCAGCTCCTCGACCCGATCGAGGGTCGCGCCGCCGTGGGCCCCGGCGTTCATGGCCAGGGCGCCGCCGACAGTGCCGGGGATGGCGTCGAGAAACTCCAGGCCGGCGAGGCCTTCGTCGACGAGAAACCGGCAGAGCTCCCGGTTCGTCGCCCCCGCGCCGACCCGGACCCGGTTCTCCGCGAGGCGTTCCAGCTCTGCCAGCCGCGCCAGCGAGATCACCACCCCTCGGAACCCGCCGTCACGGACCAGGAGGTTGTACCCTCCCCCTACCACGAGAGAAGGGGTACCGGTCCCGGTCACGATTGCCACAAGCTCCTGCAGATCCTCCCGATCGGCCGGCGTGACGAAGAGATCGGCCGGGCCGCCGACCTTGAGGGAGGTGTGGCGCGCCATCGGCTCGTTCCGGAGGATTTCCCCCCTCACCCGGGCGCGGAGCAGGGCGAAGAGATCGTCTGTCAAAGAGCTTCCTCAAGCTTCGGGAGAAGTGCCTCTCCCGCCTGCCAGATGTTGCCCGCGCCGAGGGTCAGGACGATGTCGCCGGGCTTCACGATCTTCACCAGATGCCCCGGCAGCTCCTCACGGTCGGCGACATAGGTCACGTCGCGCTGGCCGTGGCGGCGGATCTCGTCGGCGAGCCGCTCGGCGGAGACCCCCTCGATCGGCGCCTCGCCGGCGGCGTAGATGTCGGTCAGCACCAGCACGTCGGCGTCGTAGAAGCATTTCACGAACTCATCGAAGAGCTCCCTGGTGCGGGTGAACCGGTGGGGCTGGAACGCCACCACGAGCCGCCGCTCGGGCCAGCCGCTCTTCCCGGCGGCAAGGGTGGCCCGGATCTCGGCCGGGTGGTGGCCGTAGTCGTCGACGACGGTGATCCCGTTCACCTCCCCCTTCACCTGGAAGCGCCGCCCCACGCCGCCGAACGTGGCAAACCCCTCCTGGATCTGGGCGAAGGGGACGTCGAGCTCCATCGCCACGGCGATGCAGGCGAGGGCGTTCAGGACGTTGTGGGCGCCGGGCATGGCGAAGGTGACCTCCCCCATCCGGTACCCCTTGTAGTGGGCAACAAATGAGGTGATCCCCCCTTCGAGGCGGATGTGGGTCGCCCGGATATCGGCCTGGGAAGAGAGGCCGTAGGTGACGAAACGCTTCTTCACCCGGGGGAGGACGTCGGCGACGTTGCGGTCCTCCAGGCAGAGCACCGCCAGGCCGTAGAACGGGATCTTGTTGATGAAGTCGACGAAGGTCGTCTTGATCTGATCGATCCCCCCGGTATAGAAGTCGAGGTGGTCGGCATCGATGTTGGTCACCACGGCGATGGTCGGCGAGAGCTTCAGGAACGAGCCGTCGGATTCGTCGGCCTCCGCCACGAGGAACTTCCCCTGGCCGAGCTTGGCGTTGGTGCCGAGGGTGTTGAGCTTGCCGCCGATGACGATGGTCGGATCGATCCCGCCGTGGGTCAGGACCGTCGCCACCATGGAGGTGGTGGTGGTCTTGCCGTGGGTGCCGGCGATGGCGATCCCGTACTTCATCCGCATCAGCTCCGCCAGCATCTCGGCCCGGGGGATCACCGGGACCATCCGCCGCTTGGCCTCCACCACCTCGGGGTTGTCGTCGTGGACCGCCGTGGAGGTGACCACCACGTCGACGGCGGTGAGGTTCTCCCGGGCGTGGCCGTAGTAAATCTCACCACCCAGGGCGGCGAGCCGGTCGGTGGTGTCGGACTTTCTCAGGTCGGAGCCGGAGACCTTGTATCCCAGGTTGAGGAGCACCTCGGCGATGCCGCTCATCCCGATGCCGCCGATACCCACGAAGTGAATTTTCTCGATCTTCCCGTACATGGTCCCTTCTTTTCGTGTAGGGGCGCTGCTTGCCGCGCCTCTATTGTTTCGTAGCCTTCAGCATCTCATCCACGATCACCTGGGCCGCGTCGAGCCGCGCCAGCCCCTTGGCCGCCTCCCCGACCGCCTTGAGCCGTGCCGGGTCGTCCATCAGCTCCCGGATGGTGTGCGCCAGGAGTTTGCCGCTGAGTTCCTTTTCGATGATCACGAAACCGGCCCCGCACTTGAGGAGCGCCTCGGCGTTGCGGCGCTGGTGGTCGTCGACGGCGTGGGGGTACGGGATGAAGATGCACGGTTTGCCGCAGGCGGTGATCTCGGCGATGGTCGTGGCCCCGGCCCGGCAGACGATCAGGTCGGCCCACCGGTAGGCATCGGCCATGCCGTCGATGAACGGCACCGCATCGGCCCGGAACCCGTGCTCGTCATAGGCTGCCGTCACATCCTCCAGATCGTTCTCGCCGGTCTGATGGGTAATCCGCAGCCTCCCTTTCACCTCCTCCAGGAACGGCAGGATCTCCGCCATGGTGAGGTTGATCCGGTGGGCACCGGAACTGCCACCGAAGACCAGGAGGTGAAAGGCATCGTCCTGCCGCTCGTCGGTTCCCGCACTGACCACCTGCTCCAGGATCTGCCGGCGGAGCGGGTTGCCGGTCAGCATCGTCCGTTCTTCCGGAAAGAACTTCCGCGACTCCTCCAGGGAGATGAAGACCCGATCGGCCACCGTGGCGAGCATCTTGTTCGTGAAGCCGGGGATGGCGTTCTGCTCGTGAACGAAGCGGCGAATCTGCATCCCCTTGGCCGCCAGGAGCGCCGGTGCCGAGGCGTAGCCGCCGACCCCGAGAACCAGGTCCGGCCGGAACTCCTTCAGGAGCTTCCGGGATTGGGCGTAGCCGTAAAGGAACATGGCGAGCCCCTTCGCCCGGGCGACGCTCCCCTTGCCGCGGATGCCGGCGGCGGTGATGCATTCCAGACGATAGCCGAGCTTCGGCAGCACCCGTGCCTCGATCCCCTTCCAGGTCCCCACGAAGAGGACCTCGTTCCCCTTCTTCCGGGCAAGGAACTCCTCCGCCACCGCAATCCCCGGAAAGAGATGGCCGCCGGTCCCCCCTCCCGCAACGAGCAGTCTCATGGCGCCCCCTTCATGCGGGTCGAGACGTTGAGGAGCACCCCGACGGCGAACAGCGTGACGATGAGGGAGCTACCCCCGTAGCTGATGAAGGGGAGCGCCAGCCCCTTGGTCGGCAGCAGCCCCGTGACGACCGCCATGTTGACGAAGGCCTGGATCCCGAGGAGCGTGGCGATCCCGAAGGCGAGGAACCGTCCGAAGGTATCCTCGGCCATGAGGGCCACCCGCACGCTGCGCAGCACGAGCATCAGGAACATGGCGGCGATGACGATGACCCCGATCAGCCCCAGCTCCTCGGCGGTCACCGAGAGGATGAAGTCGGTATGGGCCTCGGGGAGATAGAACATCTTCTGCTTCCCCTCGCCGAGCCCCTGGCCGATGATGCCGCCGTTGCCGAAGGCGAGCCACGACTGGATGATCTGGAACCCGGTGTCGGTCGGGTCTTCCCACGGGTTGAGAAACGCCTTGATCCGCCGCATCCGGTACGACTCGGTCATGACGACGTAGCAGATGAACGGCACCGCCAGCACCCCCATGCCGAGGATGTAGCGGGGGCGCGTCCCGGCCACGAAGAGCATGATGATCGCCACGATCCCCATGGTGAGCGCTGCCCCCAGGTCGTGCTGCTTGAGGAGGATCCCGAGGAGCAGCGCCAGGAGCACCATGTAGGGAGCGAAGCCGGTGGAGAAGAACTTCACCTTCTCCTGCTTCTTGTCGAGGGAGTACGCCATGTACATGATCAGCGCGATCTTCGCCAGCTCCGACGGCTGGAAGTTGAACCCCGGAAGCCTGATCCAGCGGGACGCCCCCTTGGCGGCGCCGCCGATCCCCGGGATGAAGACGAGGACAAGGAGGGCGAGGCAGCCGAGGAGGATCGGCACGGCGTATTCGCGCCACTTGCGGTAGTCGAACCTCATGGCGAGGGTCATCACCCCGAACCCCATGAGGGCGTAAACACCCTGGCGCTTCAGAAAGTAGAAACCGTCGTGGAACTTCTTGGTCGCCATGACCGACGAGGCGGAATAGACCATCACCACCCCGAAGCAGGTGAGAGCCACCGCCATGAGGAGGATGACCAGGTCGTAGCGCTCGATCTCCCTGACGTTAACCCCGAGCTTCACGGAGCACCTCCCCCGGCAAGGGCGCTCACCGCCGCCCGAAAGCGCGCGGCGCGCTCCTCGTAGTCACGGAACATGTCGAAACTGGAACAGGCCGGCGAGAAGAGGACCACCCCCCCCTGCCCGGTCAGGCGCGCGGCGAGGGAGACCGCCTCTTCGAGGGTGGCCGCCATCCGGGTATCGGTGAGGTGGCCGAGCTCCCGGGCGATCCGCTCCTTCGCCTCGCCGATGAGGATCATGTGCCGCACCCGCTCTTTCACCAGAGGTGCAAGGGGGACGTAGCTCCCTCCCTTGTCCTTGCCGCCGGCGATGAGGGTGATGTCGGTAAAGCTGGCGAGGGCCTTTCCCACGCTCCCGACGTTGGTCGCCTTGCTGTCCTCGTAGTAGCGGACACCGCCAAGCTCGCGCACGAGCTCCATCCGGTGGGGGAGGCCGCCGAACGCCTCCACGGCCGCCAGCGCCCGGGCCGCGTCGCACCCCAGGAGGAGCGCCGCGGCGAGGGAGGCCATGATGTTTTCGATGTTGTGGACGCCGGCAACGCGGAACCGCTCCGTCGGGAAGCGCTCCTCGCGGCCGCCGTGGCGGAAGGTGATGACGCCGTCGCGGTGGAAGATCCCTTCGGCAAGTTCCTGCCGCTGGCTCATGGGGAAAACCGCCGCGCCGACCCGGCCGGCGAACCTCGCCACGATCGGATCGTCCATGTTGAGGACGGCCCAGTCCGAGGCGTCCTGGTTCTCGAAGATCCGGGCCTTGGCGTCGATGTACTCCTGGAAGGTGGCGTAGCGGTCGAGATGGTCCTCGGTGACGTTGAGGAGCACCGCCACCTTCGGCCGGAACGTGCTGATCCACTCCAGCTGGAAGGAGCTGATCTCCACCACCACCCGTTCCACCGCCTCGCCGCCCTCCAGCAGCTCGATGAGGGGGTTGCCGATGTTGCCGCCGACAAAGGTCCGGAAGCCGCAGGCCGAGAAGATCTCGCCGGTGAGGGTCGTGGTGGTCGTCTTGCCGTTGGTACCGGTGATGGCCACCATCGGCGCGGCGATGAAGCGTGACGCCAGCTCGATCTCGGTCACCACCTCGCGGCCGGCGCGCCGGGCCGCCTGGAGGAAGGGGCTCTCCTGGGGGACGCCGGGGCTCACCACCACCGTGTCGGCGGCGGCAAAGTCCGCCTCGACGTGGCGGCCCAGCACGTAGGTGACCGGGAGCCTGGCCAGCTCTCCGAGCGGTCCCGCCAGGGCGGCCTCGTCCCTCAGGTCGGTCACCGTCACCCGCGCCCCCCGCTCCGCCAGGAAGCGGACCACCGCCACCCCGGTGCGGGCCAGGCCTACGACGAGTATGTTCTTTCCCGCAAGTTCCATGTTATCTCAGTTTCAGCGTCGAAATGGCGACCAGCGCCAGGATGATGGTGATGATCCAGAACCGGACGATGATCTTCGGCTCCGCCACCCCCTTGAGTTCGAAGTGGTGGTGAATCGGCGCCATCCGGAAGATCCGCTTCCCCCGGTACTTGTACGATCCCACCTGGAAGATGACCGACAGGGCCTCGACGACAAAGATCCCGCCGACAATGACGAGAAGGATCTCCTGCTTGGTGATGACCGCCAGGATCCCCAGCCCCCCACCCAGGGAGAGGGAACCCACATCCCCCATGAAGACTTCGGCGGGATAGGCGTTGTACCAGAGAAAACCGACCCCCGCCCCCACCATGGCGCCGCAGAGGACCGCCAGCTCCCCGGCCCCGGGGACGTACGGAATCTGTAAGTAGCTGGAGAGTTTAGCATTCCCGGCGATATAGGTAAACAGCAAATAGGTGGCGGCGTTGATGGCCACGGGACCGATGGCGAGACCGTCGAGGCCGTCGGTCAGGTTCACGGCATGGCTCGCCCCGATTATCACCAGCATGGCGAAGGGGATGTAGAAAAAGCCCAGGTCCGGATGGAGTCGCTTGAAGAAAGGAAAGTAGAGTTCGGTGGAGATCCCGGCGCCGTAGACGAGAAAAAGGGCCGCTCCCCCCGCGATCACGTACGACCAGAACATCTTCTGCCGGGGTGAGAGACCCTTGGGGTTTTTCTCCACGACTTTCTTGTAGTCATCGGTGAAGCCGATCAGGCCGAATCCGACGATGACGAACAGGGTGGTCCAGACGTAGATATTGGTCAGGTCCGCCCAGAGCAGCGTCGGGATGACGATGGAGAGGAGGATGAGAATCCCCCCCATGGTCGGCGTACCCGACTTCTTCAGGTGCGACTCGGGACCGTCGGTGCGGATCACCTGCCGCGCCTGAAGCGCCTCGAGCTTGCGGATCACCCACGGCCCCATGATGAACGACACCACCAGGGCGGTGATGACCGCATAAATCGTCCGGAACGTCAGGTACTTGAAGACGTTCAGGATCCTGAAATCACTGGCCAGCGGATAGAGGAGATGGTAGAGCATCAGGCTTGCCCTCCCTCACCGTGGGAGGCGCTCTCCATCATCCTGATCCCTTCCGCGACCTTCTCCATGGCCATCCCCCGGGAACCTTTCACGAGAATGAACTCTCCCGTGCCGACAGTGCGCCGCAGGTCCTGTACGATCTCTTCGTGGCTGGCGGCAACCACGATGGCCCCCTCGGCCATCCCCCCCTCCCGGGCCCCGGCGGCCACGACCCCGGCCATGGCCCCCACAAGGTAGAGCCGGTCGACGCAGGTGGCGGCGAGGCGCCCCAATTGCCGGTGGGACTCTTCCGCCCCCTCACCGAGCTCCAGCATATCGCCGAAGACCGCCACCGAACGGTGCCCGTCGGCGATCTCGCGCAGCGTGGTGAGGGCTGCGGCCATGGAGGCGGGGTTTGCGTTGTAGCTGTCGTCGATCAGCACCACCCCCCCCACCTCCTCCAGATTGAACCGGCGGGCATAGGGATGGAAGGCGCCGAGCCCATCGGCGATGACATCGGCCGGCACGCCGAGCACATGGGCCGCGGCCGCGGCGGCAAGGGCATTGGCGACGTTGTGCCGGCCGAACGCCCGAAGCGTGACCGGCACCGCTTCCCCCGGGAGCCGGAGCAGAAACCGCTGCCCCCGGACGCCTAAGCTCTCGATCGTTTCCGCCGTCACCTCGGCCGCGCCGAGACCGAAGGAAATCCGGCGCACCCCTTCGGGCGAGGGACACCGGGCGATGAGCTGGTCGTCGGCGTTGAAGACCGCGCATCCCCCCGGCCGGAGCCGGAGGAAGAGCTCGCCCTTGGCCCTCGCCACCCCCTCGACGCTCCCGAGCGTCTCCAGGTGGGCCGGATAGGCGTTGGTGATGATTCCCACGTCGGGGCGGGCGATCTCCGCCAGCCGGTCGATCTCGCCGAACTCGCTCATCCCCATTTCGAGGACCGCCCAGCGATGGACCCCGGTCAGCCGGAAGAGCATCTGCGGCACCCCGATGAGGTTGTTGAGGTTTCCTTCGGTCTTGAGCCCCTCGCCGGTCCGGGCGAGGATCGCCGCCAGCATCTCCTTGGTGGTCGTCTTGCCGTTGCTTCCGGTGACCCCTACGATCGGTAGGCTGAACCGGCGCCGGTGATACATGGCGAGGTCCCCGAGGGCCCGCAGCGTATCGTTCACCACGATGCAGCAAAACTCTGCGGGGACGCTCCGCCCCTCGTCGAGCCACCGCCTTTCGACGAGTGCCACTCGCACGCCGCGTTCCCCAACGGAACCGAGGAAGTTGTGCCCGTCGAACCGCTCGCCCCGCAGCGGTACGAAGAGCTCTCCCGGCGCCGCCGACCGGGAATCGGTGGAAACTCCGGAGACCTCGCCCCCGGCATTTCCCCCGGCAGCGATTCCCCCCGTAGCCTCGACAATCTCTGCAATGGTAAACAAGCCCGCTTCCTCTCTACTCCCGGTCCCCCAAGGCGGCGGCCGCCTCTTCCCGGTCGTCGAAATGATGTTTCACCGTGCCGATGATCTGGTAATCCTCGTGACCCTTCCCCGCCAGCAGCACGATGTCCCCCGGCCGGGCTGCCCGGATGGCGAGACGGATCGCGTCGCGGCGGGACACCAGGGAGGTGAAGCCCTTCTCCCCGGCGGTGCCGAGCTCTTCCGGCGCAAACTCCCGAACCCCCGCTCCCCGGAGTCCGGCAAGAACTTCCGCGATGATCGCACCCGGCTCCTCCGTGCGCGGGTTATCCGAGGTGACGATCGTCAGGTCGCTGTAGCGTCCGGCAATCTCGCCCATGACCGGCCGCTTTCCCCGGTCGCGGTCTCCGCCGCAGCCGAAGACGGTGATGATCCGCCCCCGGGCGAACTCCGACACCGTGGCAAGCACGTTTTCCAGGGCATCGCCGGTGTGCGCATAGTCGACCAGCACCGTCACCTTCCGGTCGTTCTCGACCCGCTCAAGCCGCCCCGGGACGCTGACGCTGCCGCCGAGAGCCGCCACGATGTCCGCCAGAGGTATGTCGAGGGCAACCCCTGCCGCCACGGCGGCAAGGATGTTGTAGAGATTGAACCGGCCGAGGAGCTGCGAGCGGAACGGCTGGGTCCCCTCCGGGGTCACCAGGGTTCCGGCAATGCCGTCCACCGTGAAGCCGACATCCACCGCCCGCACCGCTGCAGCGGCGGAGAGACCGTAGCTGATCACCGGCGCCACGGCAGAGGCCGCCAGGCGGACGCCGTAGGGATCGTCGATGTTGATGACCGCCGCGCGCCGTGGCTTCACCGCATCGGCCGCCAGGAGCTCGGTGAAGAGCCGGGCCTTGCTGGCGAAATAGCTCTCCATATCGAGGTGATAGTCGAGGTGGTCGCGCGTCAGGTTCGAGAACACCCCGACATCGAACCGACAGCCATCGACCCGATGCTGCTCCAGGGCATGGGAGGAGACCTCCATTACCACTCCCCGCGCCCCCAGATCCGCGAACTCGCGGATGATCCGCTGCAGGTCGACCGATTCGGGGGTGGTATGGGGGGCGGGGATTACCCGCGAACCGAAACGGTAGCTGACGGTCCCGAGCACCGCCGCCGGCATTCCGGCCCGGCCCATGATCGCCTCCATCAGATAGGTCGTGGTGGTCTTGCCGTTGGTGCCGGTGATCCCGACCACCGGGATGCCGTCGGTCGGGTTGCCGTAAAAGGCGGCGGCGGCACGGGACATGGCGAGGCGGGCATCATCCACCTGCAGCCACGTCATCCCCGCGGGGGCGCGCTTCGGATCCTCGAGGACCACGGCAACGGCCCCCCGCTCCCGGGCGGCGCCGATGAAGTCATGCCCGTCGATGGCAACCCCCCTTAAAGCGAAAAAGAGACCGCCGGAGCCGACCTGCCGTGAATCGTAGCAGAGCCCCTCGATCTCCCGCGTCAGGTCCCCATCCGTTGCCGACGGTCCTATGACCCGTGCCAGTTCATCCAGTCTCATGGTTCCTCGCCGTTCGAGTGCAATACGTGCCCGGTCCCTGGCATGTTGTTCGTTCCTGCGCTTATGCGGAGGGGACAAATTTCACCCAGACCTGGTCGCTCGGTCCGATCCGGTGGCCGGGGGGGGGGCCCTGTTCCACCGCCTTTCCGCTTCCAAGGAGGCGCACGTTCAAGCCCCGCTCCTCCATGGTCTTGAGCACCTGCCTCATGCTCATCCCCCGGAAATTGGGCATCACCGATCCTCCCCCCTCCTCGACGATCGCCCCCTCCGCCGCGGGTTCCTCCTCGGCTGCCGGCACGGCTGCCTTGACCTCGACGGTCTTTGGCTTGCTCCGGACGATGGAATCGGGGGGGACCTTGAGATAGCAGAGGCTCTGGAGGGCGATGGCGCTAAAGGCCGGTGCCGCCACCACCCCCCCGTAGGGGCTCGTCTTCGGTTCGTCCACCACCACCAGTATCGTGAGGCGGGGGCGGTCGGCGGGGACAAAGCCGATGAACGATGCCGTTCGTTTGGTGAGGGAGTACCCTCTGGTGATCGGATCCACTTTCTGGGCAGTCCCCGTCTTTCCCGCAACCCTATACCCTTCAACGGCCGCGTTGGTCCCGGTTCCCCCCTCGACGGCCACCCCCTCCATCATCCGGGCAACGATCTTCGCCGTCTCGGGAGAGATGATGCGGCGCCGGGGCTGGGGTTCAAAGGAGGAAAGCACGTTCCCCTCGTTGTCGGTGATCTTCTCGACCAGATACGGCTTCATGAGCACCCCGCCGTTGGCGATGGCAGAGAAGGCCGCAGCGAGCTGGATCGACGAGGCGGTGACACCCTGTCCGAAGGAGATGGTGGCGAGCTCGATCCCATACCAGGACGAAGCGTTTCGAAGGCTCCCCCCTACCTCCCCCGGCAGGTCGATGCCGCTCCGTTCGCCGATGCCGAAGTTCTTGAGATAGGCGTAAAGCCGGGATGCACCGAGCCGGCTCCCGATCTTGGCGGCGCCGATGTTGCTCGAATACTTGAGGATCTCTCCAATGCTGAGGCGCCCGTACTTGTGGGTATCATGGATCGTCCGACCACCGACGGAATAGCTTCCTCCCTCGCAGTTGAAGCTGTCGGAGGGTCGAATCACTTTTTCCTCAAGGGCGGAAGCGATCAGGAAGACCTTGAAGGTGGAACCGGGCTCGAAACTGTCGGCCACCGCCCGGTTGCGCCAGACCGCCGGCGGAGCGGAGGCAGGGACGTTGAGATTGAAGGTCGGATAGTTGGCCATCGCCAGCACCTTGCCGGTCTGGGGTTCCATGACGATGGCGGTCCCGCCCCGCGCCCCGCTCCCCACCACCGCCTTCTCCAGTTCCTTTTCGGCGATGTACTGGATGTTCTTGTCCAGGGTGAGGACAACGTTGTGACCTGTTGCGCCGTTTTGGACAACCTGCCCCTTGAACGCCACGTCGCGCCCCAGGGCATCCCGTTCGGTCACGAGGTAGCCGGTGCCGCCGAGGATGGTCGAATCGTAGCGCCGCTCTATCCCTTCAAGTCCCTCGGGGTCCAGGCCGGTGAAGCCGATCACGTGGGCGGCGATTTCAGAGTTGGGATAGAAGCGTTTCGTCTCCTTGACGAAGCCGACACCCTCGATCTCCAGTGCCTTGATCCGCTTGACGGTGTCGGGGGTAAGACGGCGCTGGAGCCAGACAAAGTTTCTGTTCCCCTGGAATTTCCGGAGGATCGCCTCCCTGGTCATCCCGAGCACCGGCGCCAGCTTTACCGCGGCGTCACCCTGGTCCTCGATCGACTTCGGCTCGGCGAAGCAGGAGTCCATCTCCACCGAAACGGCCAGAGGAGCACCGTTGGCATCATAGATGGTCCCCCGCGCCGGAATGAGAGGGACGATCTTCTGGTGCTGCCGGTCGGCAAGTTTGAGGAGATAGTCGCGCTTGACGACCTGGAGATAGAAGGCGCGACCCACCGTCAGAACAAAGAGGAGAACGAAGAACCCCCCGATGAACCGGATACGGAAGGTTGTCCATTTCTCCGCATCGTACCTCATTTCACTACGACCACCTGCTGATCGGTGGGGAGCGCCATGCCGAGCTCCCCTTTTGCCACCGCCTCGATGCGGGCCGGCGTCTTGAGCGAGGCCACCTCGAGCTTGAGGCGGTTCTGCTCTTCCTGGGCCGCCCGCAGAAGCCGATTGGCCTCGGCGATCTCCAGATTCAGGTCGATGACCCGAACCCTCGACCAGACGTGAAAGACCGAAACGAGCGTCAGGAGCACCAGTACCACCAAGAGGTAGGGGAACAGCTCCCCCCGCTGGGCGTACATCGTCTCCAGCCTCTTCGGGGCCGCGACCTTGCTGAAATCTGTCCGTGCCTGCGCCATCTCTTCCCTCCTGCCCATGCCATCAACTACAGTTTAACAACCGCCCGCAGCTTTGCACTCCGTGCCCTCGGGTTCGCCTCCACCTCGCCGCTTCCCGCCATCACCGGCCTGCCGGTCAGAATGCGGAGACGGGGCCTGCCGCCGCAGACACAGCGGGGGAAATCCTTCGGGCAGGTGCACCCCTGGGCCAGTTGCCGGAAGGTGTTCTTGACGATCCGGTCTTCCAGGGAGTGAAACGAGATCACGACCCCCCGCCCCCCTGGGGCCAGCAGCTCGATGCCGGCCGCCAGTCCCCGTTCCAGGCTTCCGAGCTCGTCGTTCACGGCGATCCGCAGGGCCTGAAACGTCCGGGTGGCCGGATGGATCCGCTCCTCCCACCTGGCCTTCGGGATCGCTCCCTTGATGATGTCAACGAGCTGGAATGTTCTCTCGATGGCTCCCGCCTGCCGCGCCTTGACAATGAAGAAGGCAATCCGCTTCGCCCACCGCTCCTCGCCGTATTGCCAGATGAGCCGGGCCAGCTCGTCCTCGGCGAGCCCGTTCACCAGGTCGGCGGCCGTCACCTCGGCCTCGGGGTCCATCCGCATGTCGAGGGGGGCGTCGGCCTGAAAGCTGAACCCCCGCGAGGCCGTATCGAGCTGGTGGGACGAAACCCCCAGATCGAGCAGAAAACCGTCGATGGCGGCGATCCCCATCTCGGCAAGCGCCTCGGCCATCTCCGCAAAATTGCGCCCGACCAGCCTGAGCCGCTCGCCGAACGACGCGAGGTAAGCTCCCGCCGCCGCCCGGGCTGCCGGATCGCGGTCAAAGCCGATCAGCACGCCGTCGGGAGCCGAGGCCTCCAGGATCAGCCGGCCATGCCCCCCGCCGCCGAGGGTGCCGTCAACGTAGATGCCGCCGGGCTTGGGGGCGAGGTATTCCAGCACCTCGGCCGGCAGTACCGATCGGTGTTCGAACCCCGGCACCTACAGCCCCAATTCAGCGACCGCCTCCGTGTCGGAGGGGAAGTTCTTCATATCCTGGATGCGGACTTTCTCGCGCTCCGCCTGGCTCCAGACCTCGATCTTGTCCATCACGCCGACAAAGAGGATATCCCGCTCCAGAGCGGCACTCTTGCGGAGATGGGGAGGGATGAGCAGCCGACCGAGCTTGTCGGCACTACACTCCGTCGCGGGGGAAACGATGGTCCGCATGATGCTGTTGCGCTGGGCGGAGGTGAGCCCTTTGCTGTTGAGGAAGTTTTCCTCGAACTCGAACCACTTCGTGTACGGAAAAATGAGGAGCCCCGTGCTGAATGCGCCGCCACCCAGATCCACCGGAGACGAGTTGGTAATGAAAAACCGCTCGTCACCATAGACGTCCACGAGCACCTCCCGGAACTTTGCCGGCAGGCTCGTCCGCCCCTTGGCGTCGATGGTTGTCTCGCAGATCCCCCGGAACACTCCCGAACCTCTCTTTCCACGTTTTACCACAATTTACCACTTCGTGGCACAAATCATACCGGCCACCCCGGGGGTTGTCAAGGCAAAAACCGGTGTCGGGATACGATTTTTTTTGTCGTTTTTTCGGCCACTTAGCAGCCACGACCCCATCACCTCGACGACGTCACGACCCCATGAGCCACCCAGCCGGAAAGGGGGCAGAAAAGTACCCACGGGTAACGCATTTAGGCAAAAAAGAAGGGAGCAATCCGGCGTGGCGGGAAACGGTGGAAAAACGGAGGGCAGAAAATGAAAACGGGGGGCGCGATCCCCCCGATCTATTTGTCCTTCTTTCGGTTCAGAAGCGAGACAATCTTCCCCCCCTTGGCCGGTTCCCGGGCTTCGCCGGCAGGAGACTCCGGGGGAAGGGAAGGGGGAGGCGGGGACTCTTCCCGAACGACGGGGGACTCTATCTTCTCCAGACGGACCGGAGTCCCCCCCATGGTGAACGGCGTGCCGTTGATCTGCGCCTCCTCGAGAATCCAGGTGTAGACCTCGAGAGGAACCGTGAGCACGAGGAGCTTCACCCGCCACCATCCAGCCTTGACGTCGGGGAGAATATCCTCGATCCGGGCATAGAAGCCGGGCTTCTTGTCGATATGAACAAGCACAAGGTCACTGATCGTAGTTGCCATCGACCCACCTTTCAACGCACCTGAGAATTGGTTCGCCCCGGCCCATCACGTCCCGTTCGCAGTTCATGAGGAGACCGTGCATGAAGCGGTTGCCGAAAAGCTCTTCCAGCGCACCGTAGAGACCACGGAGTTCGCGCTCGCAGCGATAGAACTCGCTGACCCGCTCCGGCTCCCACCCCCCCTCGACCCGCTCGCAGTTGAAGGTGACGCAGCTGAAGGGACGGTATGAGGGAGCCATCATGCAACCGCTGCCGCCGAGATAGGGACACGACTCACGGCCGAACGCGGGTTCGAAAAGGGGCTCCCTTGCCGCAAGGAAAACCAGGATATCGATCACCGTAACGTGATACTTCCCGCGGACGCAGCACTCGCCGCCACAGGAGGAGCAAATCTCCGCGCACCGCATCTCCTCGGCGAGACGGTGAAGCCCACCCTTCGCCCTGCGGATCGAAGCGGCGAGCTCGTCAACCCGGCTCCTGAGCGCCGACGGCAGGGCGCGGTACTCGGCAGCGACGGCCGCAACCGCCTGAAGCCAGATGTCTCGATCGTTCACCTCGATTCCTCCGCGATCGGGCGAGAATACCGTGCCGCGTGAAAAAATTGGCTGAAGCAGCCCGTAAGCCGGGTTCTGTTCCCGTCGCGGGTTACCCCTTGACGGGCGATGACCATTCCTCTGGGACCGCCGTTACCGACGGCCTCAAGCAGCCAACCCGGAAGCACGGGCGGGCCACCCTTGACGCT
>JAJZUC010000035.1 GCA_021847245.1 Deltaproteobacteria bacterium
TAAGCACTGTGTTACAATGGGCCACGGCTCGGATCTCCTTGTGTTTATTCGTGTTTTGGCGAACTGAATATACCACAAGTAGCTCTCCGAGCCTTCTCTTTTATGTATCAACTATGGGACAGCAGTGTTTGAGGCCAATGTATTGATCAGAAAAAACACTGACAGAACACGCTGCCTTATGGATGCGTGGTGGCGAGAATACCGGTCGGGTGCAAAACGTGACCAGTTATCGCTCCCCTTTGTCGCATGGCGGTTGGGCATATCTGTGGGTTCTTTGGGAGAAAGTGATCCTCGTTACAATCATGGTTATTTTTTATTAGTCAACCGTCCGTCAAAGCGAAGTCTGAAACTGATCATACGAAAACACATAAATAGATTCATCGCGTTATTGGTCTCGTATCAAAAACTCTTTGGACTCCCTGATCCTCTACTCTGGAAATAATGCACGTGAACGATGCGATAGATAAAAAAATAACTTCTTCTGAGGAATTACCGCTTTTAGCGAACTACTATTGGCTGATATTGCCGTTACTTGTATTTCTTTCCGCTTATTATCAAATTCCAGGAGAGAATCGAGATTGGCAGAGTTATGATGATTTTTTTGAATTATTGCGTATTGAGGGTACAGATACGTTTGGCATAAGCAGATTTGAGCCAGGTTTTGTAATTGTAAGTATTTTCTTTACTAAGCTGTTTTCAGGAAACACGGCGGTGTATGGCATGATCGCCGCCTCTGCCATGTTGTTGAAATGCTGGACCATCAACCAGCTTACATCCCGGAAGATGGTTTTGTTCTTTGTAGCAATCTTCTATATTACCCGTTTTGCCCCATTACATGAATTAACTCAATTGCGAGTAGCTTGCTCTGCTGCATTTCTGTTGCTGGCGTTCGTACTGCTAGGGCGCTGCAATCGCCTTGCGGGACTTACAGCTTGTGCAATGGCATTGGCATTTCATTTGTCTGCAATAGTGGTTGCTCCTTTCCTATTCATAAAATCAAGCAGCCGAAGAACCGTAATCGTGATCAGTGTTATCGTATTTATCACGATATTATTTGGAGCCGGCCTGATTACAAATTATTTTCAGGATAGCATTAGTGTCGTTAAAATGTATCAGGAAGCTGGATTTGGCGATGAAGTTCCTAACCCCTTATCATCTGCCATACTATTGGACTGGGGGATGATAGTTGTTGGACTATTTATGTGGGACCGTCTTTCCATACCAATGAAGAATGTGATGCTACTTGAACTGATTGGGATGGCTATTTTTTATGCATCCATGGATTTCGCTGTGATCTCGCACCGAATTAGAGAGTTTTTGTCCGTATTCTGGATTTTTTTTGTCGCTGAGGGGTTGCATCAAGAGTTGCTTGTTAAACAGATTACTATATTATTTGTGTCAGCCAGTCTCATACTGTATTCCTATCTGTTCATTTTTAGCAGTCAGTTTTTTTTGTAAAATTGTGCAGGCTAAGCTTGTATTCCTCTCCGACAGCATTCGAAGTTTGAAGGCATTACACATGACAAAAATAACTTTAATATTTCTATTATTGGTAATTATAGCGGTCGCTAGTCCATTTAAGGCTTATTGTATTGATACAACCCAGAATAACATTTTTGAAGAGACAACTGAACAGAGTGAACTTCTTAGCTATGATGTAAAACAATTTGGATCGTTAACCAAGTCTTTAAATGTTATTGGGAATAATGAGGCTATTCTAGTCGTTTCGAACGAACAGATCATTCGAGAACCCGTTATCATACCATCTAATATTATTTTGCAGTTTCAGGGAAAAGGGATCCTAAATATTGGCTCAACTGCTAAACTCTTAATAAAGGGGCCACTATATGCTGAGCGTAAACAGATATTTCGGGGTTCGGGTGCCGTAAGTTTTTCTGGCGGCATTTTACGGCAGTTACGTCCTGAATGGTGGGGAGCTAAACAGGACGGAATATCCGATGACACCAGACCAGTTCAGGCAACAATTAACTCCTTGCCAATAGGGGGAGGGGAGGTTTTATTTGAAGAGGGAACATACGTTGTTAATTCAATTTCATTGCCTTCCAACGTTTCCATTGTTGGCAGCGGCCGAGAATGCGTGCTGGAGCAGAAAAAAAATAGCAAATATTGTTGCTCAATCAATCCTGGCAATGGTGGTACTCCAGACCCGAAAGATAATAAGAAAAACATAGTCATACGCAATATTCATTTTCGTGGCACAGTCGCCTTTGATGGTTTTTCCGAACATGTGTATTTACTTAACATCAATGCGGCAACAGATGTTGCCATATCGGATTGCTGGTTTAGCGGTTGGCGAGGTGATGCTATCTATCTGGGTTCAAGTAACTTTGCTCATACAGAAAGACACAATATGAATATTGTTATAAAAAACTGCGATTTCGATGGAGTAAATAATGAAAATCGGAATGCCATAAGTGTAATAGATTGCGATGGACTCGAAATATATAATAATACTTTTAACAGATGCACAAGACAAAATATGCCCGGCGCAATTGATATGGAGCCAGACGCTAACAGGTTTGCAGTTATTCGCAATATAAATGTTTCGCGGAACAGATTCAGTCAAGTAGGCGGTAACGTTGGTATAATTTCGCTTGTATTGCCGTTAAGGCAAAAGGAATTACTTAACCCATCACGAAACATTGTAATACAAAATAACGCAATTGACGGTTTGATCGGCACTGGACGCTCGAAGGGGTTAAACATAACACAGAACCAGAATGCTGACGATGCAGACGGTTCGAATGAGATTACAATCGCATACAACGATATAAAAAATACAAGTCGGCCGTTTGTATTGTGGGGAGTGAAGGGGGTCAGCATCGAGAATAATATATTTGCGGATTCCTTGTTTGCGGCTCTCGTGTCATATTCTAATGGCAATAATCCACGTGATGTAACCTTTAAGGACAATGTTTTCAGTAATTTGGGAAGTAGCGATGGGCATGGAGTTACAGTATTCGACGCAGAAAATATTTCATTCTCCCAAAATACCTTTGAGAATGTTACACACACAAAAAACAAACATGGCAGTGCTATTGATTTATCCAGATATTTTGGCAATAAAATACTAATTGAAAATAATAATTTCAAAGGCGGAGGATCTGCCAATGCTGTAATAATTAGCCGCAATAGACATGATGATGCTGAATTATCGAATTACATAACGCAATATAACTCCTTTGACCCTGGCATTAAGCCAGTATCTCTTCAATAATAATGGCTACCTCTCTAGATATCATCATCGTAAATTGGAATTCAGGCGATCAGTTAAAAGTCTGCATCTCGTCCATTGGGGGCGCAAAACAGGATGGTTTTATTCTTCGTGATGTAATTATTGTCGATAACGCATCCACAGATGCTTCTTTGAATGGCATCGATTGTCTTGGGGTACCGGTCACGGTTATTCGGAACAGCGAGAATCGCGGTTTTGCTGCTGCCTGTAACCAGGGTGCAGCAATGGCCGAGAGCGACTATCTGCTGTTACTTAACCCAGATGCCTATCTGTTTGAAGACTCCCTGGTGCTGCCTATTGCCTTTATGGAACGTACGGAAAACACCAAAAGAGGGATTTGTGGAGTTCAACTAATTGATGATTCTGGTGAAGAATGTTTGAGTTACGCAAGATTTCCTGATCTGTGGAGTTTTGTTGTCCAGGCAACAGGTTTAAATATGGTTCATGCAATGACTGAAAATGGTAAGGTAAAAAATAAATCGGACGATTCTGGTGTTTTGGTGGTAGATCAAGTGATAGGTGCGTTTTTTGTTGTCCGGAAGGTGGTTTTCGATCAGCTCAAAGGATTTGACGAACGCTTTTTTGTTTATTTTGAGGAAGTCGATTTTTCGTTGCGCGCTCTTAATAATGGATGGACAAGTGTGTGTTTGACCGGGGTACGATGCGGCCATGTTGGAGGATTATCATCACGTCAGGTTAAAGCATCACGGCTTTTCTACTCACTGCGCAGTAGAATTTTATACAGTTTCAAGCATTTTTCATTGTTTTCAGCAATAACGTTATTGATAATGACATTAATGCCTGAATTTTTCAGTCGATTGATATTTACTTTTGTCCGTAGTGCATGGAGCGATTTCGGACATACTGTCCACGGATATTCCATGTTGATCAGGTCGTTGCCAGCCACTCTCAGGATTGCAGTTCAAATGCGGAAGTCATGCAAGTAGGATACTGTGCAATGAACAATGTCATTGACAAGCATGGTTTATTGAGTAATAAAATCATTCCTGATCCATTGGTGTTGGAGTTGGGATGCGGTCCGAGAAAAAGAACTGCCGGTGCTATCGGAATAGATGCTCTTGATTACCCTGATGTAGATATAGTGGGAGATGTTTATGCAGTATTGAGACAATTCCCAACTGCTAGTGTAAATCAGGTAAACGCATATCACTTCATTGAGCACATTGACGATATCAATAAATTGATGCTTGAATTGTCCAGGATTCTCAAACCTGACGGTCTTGTTGAGTTTGTGGTCCCGCATTTTTCGAGCCCTTATTTTTTTTCAGATCCAACGCATCGAAGTTTTTTTGGATTATATACGTTTTGTTATTTATCTGCTGGCTCTCCTTTCCGCCGCAAAGTGCCTACCTATCAAAGGGATCTTCCGTATAAATTAGATCGTGTAGATTTGCGCTTCAAATCTCCACGACCATTCTTTATTCGGCATACAGTAAAGACTTTAATCGGGAAAATCTTTAACTCATGCAACTTTATGAAGGAGTTGTATGAAGAAAACTTCTGTTACTTATTCCCGTGCTATGAAATTTGTTACCAGCTTCGACGATTGGAGCCAGAAAAGCCGGAATAAAACTTACCCGACAAGTTATTAATATTGTCATTACGTCCAATTAGCTGTTGAGGAATGAATAATAGGACTTGGGAAATTTTGGGTTTACCTTACGATGAAGAGTGTCCTCCTTCTTACCCGTTACGACAACCTTGGCGCCAGCAGTCGCCTTCGTTTTTATCAGTACTTACCTTATCTGGAATCCCACGATTACAGTATTAAGGTCGCTCCGCTGTTCAGAAACGATTACGTGCGCGGTCTATACCAGGGCCGAATTCCAATGTTTTCGGTGTTGCAAGCTTATATCGGCCGACTCGGCTTCATGTTGCGATCAGGCCAGTTTGATCTGGTGTGGGTAGAAAAGGAGATGTTGCCGTGGGTTCCAGGTTTGATTGAGATCGGGTTTTTCCCTCCCAAAGTTCCCTTGCTTGTGGATTACGACGATGCGGTATTCCATCGTTACGACCTTCATCATTTTTCACTTGTACGCACTTTACTTGGTTCGAAGATTGATTTCATCATGCAACGAGCAGAAGTGGTGATAGTTGGCAATCCTTATCTCCGGGACAGGGCAAAACAAACTCAGGCGAAACGCATCGAAATGATACCTACGGTAGTGGATGCTTCTCGATACGTTGTTACGCCTCCTTCTACAAAACAGCCGATTACCATCGGTTGGATAGGCTCTCCTGCAACTGATCGTTATTTGAGTTTAGTTATGCCAGTTATACAGAAAGCCAAAATATCTCATGACATTCAAGTGGTGGCAGTCGGGGCTAGCAGTGAGCATTTGGCCGGTTCTCACATCGAGATAAGAGCTTGGACTGAAGAGAGCGAGGTAGCGGAAATTCAACAATTCGATTTCGGTATTATGCCTCTTCCCGATGAAGAATGGGAACGTGGTAAGTGCGGCTATAAACTGATTCAGTATATGGCCTGCGGAAAGCCAGTAGTGGCATCGCCTGTTGGTGTGAATTCGGTTATTGTTCAACATGGTGTCAATGGTTTTCTTGCAAGGAACGAACAGGAATGGCTTCAGGCGTTTGAGCTTCTTTGCAGTGATCCGCTTTTACGGCAGAATCTTGGACGTGCTGGTCGTGCGCATGTTGAAAAAGAGTATTCGTTGGATGTGATGGCGCCGAAACTGGAAGCAGTTCTGCGTTCCGTGGTCAGGACATAGAGCATGTGTGGCATAGCAGGCATATTGGGCAGCGGTCCCGAGAAACTTGAAGCTATGTCAGCAAGGCTTAATCACCGCGGGCCGGATGACTCAGGTCATTGGTCGGATACCAAAGTCGGGGTAGGCCTGGCTCACCGACGTCTCTCGATCCTCGATCTCTCCCCGGCCGGCCATCAGCCGATGACATCGCCATCCGGCCGATTCGTGACCGTCTTTAATGGCGAGATTTACAATCATCTGGAGATAAGAAAGAAGTTGGAGTATTCGGGGTGGGAGAGCTTATGCCGTTGGCGGGGGCATTCGGACACCGAAACACTTCTGGCCGGTTTCGATGCCTGGGGGATAGAGACTACCCTCCAGAAGTCCGTTGGCATGTTTGCCATGGCCGTATGGGACAAAGCGGAAAAAACGCTGACCCTTGCCCGCGACCGTTTTGGCGAGAAACCGCTTTATTACGGTTGGTCCGGCAACACATTCCTGTTCGGCTCTGAACTGAAGGCGTTGCGTGCCCATCCCTGCTGGCAGGGGAGGGTCGATCGGGACGCTTTGGCGCTCTATCTGCGTCATAATTATATCCCCGCGCCGTATTCGATTTACATCGGCATCCGCAAACTAATTCCCGGAACGATGCTGACAATGCGGACCGGGGCGCTTGCGGCCGGAGTTCTTCCAGAGCCCAAACCCTACTGGTCTATGCGGCAGGTGGTTGAAGCCGGCGCGCGTGATCCGTTCATGGGAACGGAGAGAGAGGCGATCGATCACCTGGAAAGTCTTCTTTCCGATTCCATCCGGCAACAGATGGTTGCTGATGTTCCCTTGGGGGCTTTCCTTTCCGGCGGGATTGATTCCTCGACCATTGTTGCCCTGATGCAGACCCAGACCGACCGGCCGGTCAAGACTTTTACCATCGGCTTCGGGGAAAATGGTTACAACGAGGCTGAATACGCCAAGGCCGTGGCTCGCCACCTGCGTACCGACCATACGGAACTCTACGTCACTCCGCAAGACGCCCTGGATGTTATTCCTCTGTTGCCAGCCCTCTACGACGAGCCATTCTCGGACTCGTCGCAGATTCCGACGTTTCTGGTTGCGCGTATGACCCGTCAACATGTCACCGTCTGCCTGTCAGGTGACGCCGGGGATGAGCTGTTCAGCGGGTACAACCGCTATTTTGTGGGAAGGACGCTCTGGCATAGGGTAGGGTGGCTGCCACCGCGGGTGCGTGCTGCAATGGCCGCGAAGTTTGCTTCGATTTCTCCAGCTCGCTGGGATGCGTTCTTCAGGGTTTTGCCGCAGCGTTTCCGGCTCGGCGGTGCGGGTGACAAGTTGCACAAGTTGGCTGATGTGCTGGCAGTTGATTCCCCAGAAACGATGTACCGGCAGCTCGTGTCGCACTGGAAGGACCCCGCTGCCATCGTTCCCGGCTCCATGGAGCCGCTGACCGTCCTGACTGATCGTGCCACATGGCCGGACCAGGCGGATTTCACCGAGCGAATGATGTTCCTGGACACGCTCAGCTATCTTCCTGACGACATCCTGGTGAAAGTTGACCGTGCGGCCATGGGGGTAAGCCTTGAAACCCGCATTCCGTTTCTCGACCATCGCGTCGCCGAATTTGCCTGGCAACTGCCGCTCGATCTCAAGATTCGGCACGGCCAAGGGAAATGGATTCTTCGGCAAGTGTTATACCGGCATGTACCAAAATCTTTGATTGAGCGTCCCAAGACAGGTTTCGGCGTACCGCTGGACAACTGGCTGCGTGGGCCGCTCCGGGAGTGGGCCGAATCGCTTATAGGTGAAGATAGATTGAGGCGGGAAGGTTTATTACATCATGAACCAATCAGACAGAAATGGCTGGAGCACCTTTCAGGTACTCGCAACTGGCAGTATTACCTTTGGGATGTGCTGATGTTTCAGGCGTGGCTGGAGAACGAGCGGCGATAAGGCAGGTCACACCGAGACGCGAACAGCGGTTTTTCGGGGTAACCCCATTGCCGATCCGATCTCCCGGATCACTGCCATGTACCGCTCGATCACGATACGCTCATCGAATTCCCGCTCCATCTTGGCGCGGCCGGCCATACCCATCTTTGCTCTTTCTTCCGGTGACATCAGGGTCATCAGTGCCATCTTGGCTGCCAGATCGACAGCGTCTCTCACCTTGCACAACAAGCCGGTAACACCATTGTCAACCGCGTCGCGGCAGCCGACGGCGTCGGTCGCTATGGTCGGCAGCCCCATGCTTGAGGCTTCCAGAAGCGTGCGCGGAGTACCTTCACGATAGGAAGGCAATACAACACAGTCAGCGTCAGCGTAATACTTGCGTACGTCGTCGGTTGAACCGAGATACGTAATGACTCCTTCAGCCACCCAGCGTTCGACGTCGCTGCGCGGCACGGCGGAGGGATTCTGCACGTCGAGGAATCCGAGAAGGCGGAATTCCGTTTCGGGATATTTAGATTTCAGTTGGCGCGCCGCCTCGACGAATTCCCTCACCCCCTTATCCCACAACAGACGGGCTACCAGCAAAAAGACGCAACGCTTCCGCGGACCGGCGTGCTGCTCGGGAGTAAACCGCTCCAGGTCGACACCGGAGCCGGGCAAGCGTTTGGTCCGCTTTGAATCCACCAGTCCGGTGCGGATGAATTCCGAGCGGTCCTCTTCATTTTGAAAGAACACGGTATGCGGGTGGCGAAAGGATAGTCGATACAGACCCATCATGACCGTCTTGAGCAGGCTGCCGCGCATGAAGCCGGTCCCGAGGCCGGACACGTTGGCCACTACCGGGATGCCCGACAGGCGGGCCGCCAGGGAGACATAGATGTTGACCTTGGGGGTAAAGGAAAGGATTAGTTCGGGGCTCTCGCGCCGCAGCAGGGCGGACAGGCGGGAGAGCGTCACCAGTTCGCACAGAGGGTTGGTTCCTGCATTATCCATTTCCAGATGGAGATGCCGTGCTCCCATTGTTTCGATACGCGACACATACTCGTCCCGGGGAGCAAGAACCGTAATCCGGTGTCCTTGCTCCCTGAGAGCCGTAATCAGGCGACTGCGGAAATTGAAGGTATACCAGGTGGTATTGGCAGTGATGAAGATGTCCATGGTAGTCCCGAGGGAAGTTCGATGGTTTCCGAGCCCTATCAGTGCCTTCGGGTGACGATCGAAAGAGCAACTCCGTTGATAGAGGGATGGGACGGCATCTATCAACGGAGTTGCTATCAACATCCGGTAGCGATCAACCTGCTATTGTCCCACAATCTTCCAGTTCTGATCGGCGAGTGTGGTGATCGTTCCGGTCCCTGTCTGCGTTACTCCGTTCAGATACCAGACCATGTTCGCTCCGGTAGCGGTATTTCTCCACAGGAGGTCCGGATAGACATCGCTGTTGAAGTCTCCGCTACCCACAAGCTGCCAGTTCAGGTCTGCTAACCGCGGGAAATAAGCAGAGCCAGTCCGCGATACCCCGTTCATGTACCAGACTGCATTTTGGCCATTAGAGGTATTTCTCCAGACAACGTCGGGTTTACCGTCGTTGTTGAAGTCGCGTACGCCCACGATCTTCCAGTTCTGGTCGGTCATTGAGGGAAGATACGCAGACCCTGTGCGCGTGGTCCCGTTCATGTACCAGACCGAGTTTTGGCCGTTAGAGGTATTCCTCCAGAGGATGTCGGGTTTGCCGTCGTTGTTGAAGTCACCCACACCGGCAATCTTCCAGTTCTGATCGGTTAATGTCGGAAGGAATGCAGACCCGGTGCGAGTTGTCCCGTTCATGTACCAGACTGCGATCTGTCCGTTAGAGGTATTCCTCCAGAGGATGTCGGGTTTGCCATCGTTGTTGAAATCACCCCTACCCACGATCTGCCAGTTCTGATCAGTCATGGAGGGGAGGAATGCTGACGACATGCGCGTTACTCCGTCCATGTTCCAGATCGCATTCTGCCCGTTGGACGTATTCCGCCAGAGTATCTCGTCCTTGGTGTTGGGGTTCAGCACTGTCGACCGCATCATGTCGTTCTCTTCGTGGCTCAGGATGTGGCAGTGCCACACGTACTCAAGCCCGAAGTTGGCCAACTGGTTCGTCTGAGGCGGTACGAGGTTGCCGCCGTCCGTGATGTCGATCTGCGAGAATCCCATCATGGAGCCGAGGGGAGCCATCGGGTTCAGCGGACGGATGCTGTTGGGGAGCCCAAATGGGACTATGGGTGTCTTCGGCCGCAGGGCGACGATGGTGTCTTCCAGCGGGCTGATCCGGACGGTGTCTTTCCACCCGAGCTCGTTGGGGTCGGGGAGCCTGATGAAGCCGTCCCAGCCTACCCGGTTGATCACCTGCACGTCGAACAGGTGGAAGTGGATGGGATGGGTGTCGACGCCGTTGTGGGTGATCTTCCAGATCTGGATGCCGTTGTTGTTTACGACCTCGGTGGCCGGATCGACGTAGTTCTGGAGGACGAAGTTCTGGGTCGCGGCGTTGACGAACGGCACTTCGAGGCCGAGCTTGGCGCTCATCCGCCCGTAGTCGTCGAAGGTCGCGCCCATTTCGTCATGGATGGCCTTCGGCTTCATCGCGAGGTTGGTCACCGTTGTGCCGTCCACCTTCTTGAAGCTGAGGGCGGTGTCAGAGATCCGCGAGACGCCCCAGGTCGGCCAGGTGGCTGGGAAGGTGGTGTTGTAGGTGGAGTTGTAGGCGGTCTGCCCCACGATGATCGGATCCTGGGCCGACTGGAAGACGCCGGGGGTCGCGCCGCCGGCAAAGGCGGTCTGCAGCGCGGTCAGGGTCGCAGGGTTGTAGTAGTCGGTGGGAGGGGCAAGGCCCGGGGCTCCCGCTACGTTGATCTGCATGACGGTCCTGACGTTGGGGCCGACGCCGGGGGGGATGGTGGGGTAAGCGCCGATGGCGGTCCGGTCCGGAGCGCCGGTGTAGTAGTCGTAGTGGGGATCGAGCGCCGGGAACGCAGTGGGGGCGTCGTTGTAAAGGATCAGGGTCGAGCCGGGGTACGGCGTGAAGTCGACGACGACGTCCGCCCGCTCGGCCGGACCTACGAAGAGGGTGCCGCCTCCCTGGGACTGCTGCAGGACGTTACCGAAGTTGAACATGGTCGGGTCGGTGTTCCAGACTACCGGCTGGTTGGGTAGCAGTACCGGGGCCGGCAGCAAGCCGCCTTCCGTGCCGATCTGGATGAAGGCGGGGCCTCTGGTGGCCGGATCGGGGACGCCGCCTTCCCTGCCGTCAGCGGGCCAGCCCGACGGGAAGCCGGCGGTTGCAGCCGCAGGCACCATCCCTACTTCCGTCAGGGTAGTGTAGATCGCTGCCGTGGCGGTTGCCTGCGTGTCGGTGGCAGACGGGGGAGGGGCGATCGTCACCGTGGGAGGTGCGGTAAAGCCGCTGCCGACGGTGTCGAGGGTGATGGCGGTGACGGCGCCGGTTACCGGATCGACCGTTGCCGTGGCGGTGGCGCCCGTGCCGCCGCCGCCGGAGATGGTGACCGCGGGAGGAGAAGTATAGCCGGTGCCGCCGTTGGTGACGGTGATGCTGCTGACGATGGGGGTGGCCCGGTAGAACTGCAGGTTCAGGAACCGGTCATGTGATGCGTTCAGGATCCTGAGGCGGTACGCTTTCGCCTGCAGGTCGAGTTTGGGGTAGGCGGTGCCGTTGACGATCATGGTATCCAGGAACGCCTCTGCACCCCAGGAGACGTTGGGGGTACCGGGGATCTCCGGCGGCTGGTTCGGGTTGGTGCAGGGGCCGCCGGGGCCGCAGTCGTAATAGGGGTTCGGTTGGGGCCCGACCTCGATGCAGTACGGCTTCACCGCGTCGGGGGAGGAACCGCAGACCGGTGTCGGCGGGAAGAACCAGGGACCGTACATCCACCGCCCCATGTCGTTGATGCCGGACAGGTTTGGATTGAACGGGTTCTGGGCCGGCATGTAGACGTGGGGCCACCAGAGGTCGCCGGAGACCGGCGTCATCGGTGCACCCGGCGTCCCGTTCCAGGGCTGGCTTCCCCAGGCCCAGGTGGGATCCGTGGTGGCGATGTAGGACGGGCTGGCCGGATTGGCGTCGACGAAGGTCTTGTCCTGGATGACCAGGGGAATCTCGTCGGCGGGAATCGTACCGGCGGTGTAGGTACGGCCGTTGATGGTCCCGCCGTCCCTCAGCGCCAGTTCCACGTTATCCCGGATCAGGTAGCCGGCGGCCTCGCCGACATAGACGTTGAGGCGCGTGATCCCCCAGGCATGGTCGTGGTAGAACATCAGCCGGCCGCTCTGCTCGTTGGTGTAGAAGAACGTCTGGGCTCCGGGGCCTGGATTGTTCGTCGCCCCACCAACCCCGCAGGTGGTCTGTCCCGCGCAGGCGGCGATGGTGTTCCCTGCCGCGTCGAACCACATGTCGGGGACGTACTGGACGCTTACCCCCTTGGGATAGCTGGCGGCGTTCGGGTCACCCGCCGGGGTGACCCACTGGTGGGGGGTCCCGTCGCTGATCCACGGGGAGTGGCCGCCATGGAGGTGGAGGGTGGCGCGGTTCTGGGCGAAACTGCCCATAACCGTGGGGCCTGGAGCCTTGGTCTGGGGATCGTAATTGATCTCGAACGATCCCGATCCCATGATGGTGGTGTCAACCGGGACGAAGAGGTTGCCGCCGGCCCCGGTGGGGAGCTTGTTGACGAACTTGATCCGCACCGGCCTGCCGTTCGTGCCGCCACCGGGCAGAGGGGCGTCGGGGGCATATTGCGGGTCGTATTTCTTGGCGACGATCAGCGGCCCCAGGTAGTGGGGGGTCAACAGGTTGGCGTCAGCGGTGTTGACCTGCCGGTAACCCCTCAGGAGGGTGCCGCCGGAAGTGGCGGCCATCTTGTCGGCGTTGTTGAGCGCGGGAAAGTTCGAATGCATCCGCTCCCGGTACTGGACCAGCTCGATTTCGTAGTAATCGGATCCGGGATAGGTTGTCGTGTCCGGAACGGCGACGGGGATGCACTGGCCGAGGTTGTTCGGCGTGGTGCACCCCAGGTGAGAGCGAGTCGACGAATTTCGTCAGGGGGGGGCTGTTGGCCCAGTTGGGTGTCTCGAAGTAGTCCGGGACGCTGCCGGGGCCCGTGGCGGGCGCGGCCAGCGCGTGGCCCGGGACGAACATGCCGGCAAGGGCTACCGTCGCCGCCGCCAGGCTCGATCGTCTCAGGAACTTGTGCCTGTCCATACGTTACCTCCTTTAGTTTGATTACTCGTGCGATGCTTCTTTTCCCTACGACTACGACCGGCCAAGGCGTGCGACCATGTCATGGTTCGTCGCTCGCCGTTCCCATATCCGACATGGGGTCGTCCGGTTTTTTCAGATTCGAACCATCCTTCTTCTGGTTCTCAAGCCGCTGCCGCTCCCGTTCTTCCCGGATCAGATTCATCCTTGAGGCCCTTGCGGCATCCCTGACCGACTTCATGGTTGCCAGGTGCTCTCTGTAAGCGACAAGGGCTTTGGCAGCATCTTCTCTGGCTTTTTCTGCTGTTATTGCCTGTGCAGGCGTCTTCTTCGGCGCGGCAGGCTGTTTTTGGCTTACGGCTGTCGGCGTCTGGTCGGCTGCTTTCTTCTCCTGCACCGCCGTTTGCGCCTGCCCGGCCCCCGCTTTTTCGTCTCCGGTGCAGATCACCTCGTAATGATCCGGAAACTCGGCGACCCGGCAGTCGGTGGCGGCGAAGAGCAGGCGCGGCAACAGCACCATCCCCGCTAATACGATCATTCTCATGGTTTTTCTACCTCTCTTTCCCCCTCCGGAAAGGCAGCCACGAATCACTTGATGGCATTTTCTTTCTTCCCGGCGTTCTTGCTGCCGGTTAACCTCTTAGATATCTCTGCCTGCTTGCGCCTTACCTCCAGCAGATACTGGTTCATCGCCTTGCGGAGCTCGTTGTCGCTCAGAAGGAGCTTCCCGCCGGAGTACGCGTCCCTCATTCCCTTGATGACGAGCTCCAGGTCGATATCGATCCCCTGCTGCCGGAAGTTGCCGATCAGGCTGGCGCCGATGGCGTAATTCATCTTATCCTTCTGGGTCTTGAGGAGCGGCGCCTCCTCCGCACCCGCCTGCGCTGCCGCGAACACCATCACAAGAGCCGCAATCCATTTCTTCAAAGCCATTTTCTCTCCTCTCTCGATGAAGTCTTGTTTCTCCTTGCCGCTGCCTCCCCTCTCTCCTCAACCTGAGGGGAAAGGCTTGTGGGAAGGAGTTTTTAATTATTCCCCCCTCTTGATTCAAGAGGGGGGCAGGGGGGAGTTACACCAGAATGGGAAGCCTCCCGGTGATTTGTTACAAAAGTGTAATGTGCCGTTTTTGCGTGTCAAGTTGGGGTCGGCAAATTTTTTAAAATTTTGTTTTTAATGTGGGGTGACGGGAAAATTTCGGTCCGGCGTTCTGGACGCCGGGGATTTTTGTGGTAAGTCTTTTCTCATCTCATGTTGAGCCGGCATCCGCGCCCAGGACAGACCGGCCCGTTCAATTCCGTGAATCGAGCATTCCAAGGCCTTCAGGATCCCATGGCGAGAGAATCTGTACCCTGGATAACACTTTGCTGCGTGTTCCTCACCGCGCTTTCCGCTTCCGTGGCGCTGATCCCTCCCATTTCGCGCCTGGCCGCCCGTGTCGATTTGATGGACAGGCCGGACAGCCGGAAGGTCCACGTCGCGGAAACCCCCCGCCTGGGCGGGATCGCGATCTTCCTCTCCTTTGTCCTTGCTCTTCTGCTCTTTGCCGATTTCGACCGCCTGATCCTGGGATTTCTGGCTGGTGCCGTTGTCATGTTCGTTGTCGGTCTGCTTGACGATGTGGTCGCTCTAACCGCGGCGCAGAAGTTCGCCGGCCAGACGGTGGCCGCTGCCGCTGCGGTGATCGGCGGGGGGATTCATCTCGATGGTCTGGGGAATGTTTTCGGTCAGGGGGATGTGGCGTTGGGGACATTCGCCATCCCGTTCACGATATTTTGCGTCGTCGGGGTGAGTAACGCGATCAACCTCATGGATGGCCTGGACGGCCTGGCCGGGGGGGGAGTCGCGATTGCGTCCGGGGCTTTCGTGGTCCTCGGGTATCTGAGCGGCAATCATCCGCTGATGCTTTTGGGGTGCGCTCTTCTTGGAGGGGTTCTCGGTTTTCTGAAGTACAACATGCATCCCGCCAGGATTTTCATGGGAGACGGCGGGAGCCTGTTCCTCGGCTACTGCATGGGGATTTTCTCCGTGATTCTGGTGGAGTACGGCGAAACCAGGATTTCGGGATTCACCCCCCTCACCGTTCTCGCCCTGCCGGTTGTCGACACCATCTACGTCATGGTCAGGAGGTTCAGGGAGGGGAAGAAGCTGTTTTTACCGGACAAGAGCCACCTCCATCACCGGTTGATGGGGGTTGGGCTGGGGCATAAGACAACAGTTGCCGTCCTCTATGCCGCGAGTTACGCGCTTGCGGCATTTTCGGTCGTCTTCTACCGGCTTCCCGATTATGGGCAGTTGGGGGCGCTGGTGGGATTACTCGTGCTTTTTTTGATTCTGTACAGGATTCTTGCGTGCGGCATGGGATCGGAGCCAGCCGGTCCGAACCAGCTCCCGGATGTTACTGCCGGGACCTTGATCCTTCCTGTTGCATACGGACTGATCCTGCTGTTTCAGTCAAAGCGGAGCAGGAAGATCATCCTCACAACGCTGTTCGCTCTCCTTGCATTGTCGGTCACAAGCCTTATCTGATCCTTCACCCCACCTCCGCATACTCCCGCTCGCGGAACCCGACACCGAGGGATTCGGCGAGCCGCCGCACGGCGGCCACGTCGAGCCCCGGGACGGTGACGGCGGTGGCGACCACGGTGGGGATGTGCTTCTTCGCCTCGGTGAGGAAGGCGCAGACCCCGGTGAAGCCGTCGGCGCCGAAGGGGGTGTTGCAGAGGCGGGCATAGGTCTCGGCGTCGGCGGCGTTGAGGCTCACGGAGATGCTGTCCACCAGTCCCGCCAGCTCCGGCAGGACGTTGCGGCCATGGACGAGGTTTGCCTGGCCGTCGGTGTTGATCCTGATCCGATAGCCGCGTTTTTTCAGTTCCGCCGCCACCTCCCTGATGAGGTCGACCCGGAGCATCGGCTCGCCGTAACCGCAGAAGACCACCTCGTCCACGGGGCCGGGATCCCCGATGGCGGCCATGACCTCCGCGAAGGTCGGCTCGTGGTCGAGCCGCAGATAGTGCCCCTTGACGGTGAAGTCGTCGAACTTGGCGCAGAATGAGCAGCGGTTGGAGCAGCGGTTGGTGATGTTGAGGTAGAGGGAGTTCCTGATCCGGTAGGCGATCTCGGTCGACTGGTCCTTGCTGCCGATGCCGAAGAGGCGCCGGGCGTTCAGCGAGGTGATCCGCCCCACGTCCTCCAGGGAGAGCCCCTTGAGCCCGGCCACCTTTTCGGCGGTGAGCCGCACGTAGGCCGGTTCGTTCCGCTTGCCCCGGTGGGGGACCGGCGAGAGGTAGGGACAGTCGGTCTCGACGAGGAGGTGCTCGGTCCTGAGGCCGCGCACCACCTCGCGCAGCTGTTCGTTGGAGGGGTAGGTGACGGTGCCGGGAATGGAGATGAGAAAGCCCATCTCGATGCATTCCCGCGCCATGGCGAGGTCGCCGGAGAAGCAGTGGAGCACCCCTCCCACCCCGGCGGCGTTTTCTTCGCGCAGGATCGCCATCACCCGCCCGTGGGCGTCGCGGTCGTGGACGATGATGGGGAGCGCCAGCTCACGCGCCAGTCGGATGAAACGGCGGAAGACCTCCTCCTGCTCGGCGCGGGGGGAGCGGTCGCGGTAGAAGTCGAGACCGATCTCGCCGATGGCGACCACCTTGGGTGAGGAGGCGGCCAGTTCCCGGACCACGTCGTAGCAGCGGTCGGTGACCCGAGCCGCGTCGTGGGGGTGGATCCCGACGGCGGCGTAGATGTGCTCGTATTTTTCCGCCAGCTCGCAGGCGGCGCGGCTCGACTCCAGGTCGGCGCCGACGGTGACGATGTGGGAGAGGCCGGCCTCGGCGGCCCGTTGGAGCATTTCGTCGAAGTCGGCGGCAAAGTCGCGGCCGTCGATGTGGGCGTGGGTGTCGATGAGAAAACCGGGGTGGTTCATGGCGTAAGTCCTTGTCATTGAAAATCGTAAAGGCGGCCGGAAATGAGCCGCCTCTACTCTATGGATGGGAAACACAGCATCATCAAAGCTTCATTTCCACATATCCTCGTCGACCTTTTCGAAAACCGCCGTGGCCCGTTCGAACTCGGCGAGGTCCTGTGCATTCCAGGTTCCGGCCAGATGGTCAAGGTCATCGTAGACTACATTACGTTTCTTCTCTATCCAGAGCGATTCCCTGAGAAGCTTGAGAATCACAGCGTTGACGCTGAGATCCTCTTTTCTGGCCTTTTTCTTTAACGCCTCGGCTATGGTTTCATCTATACCGCGCAAAGTCATGGTGGTCATGGGTTTGCCTCCTTGATTCCCCGATGCCCCCGGATCACCTTCATCGAATAGCCAACAGAAGGCCGCTTATAAGGGACTTGGGTGCGGAGTTTGTTTCAAGCAGCTCGTCCCATTTCCTCACGAATAATCTTGCGTAGAATCTCCTCAAGGGGCTCGGAGTCCTTGGCAAGATACTCCTTGAGGGCGTCATTGATCAAGGTCTGATACCCTTTTCCGGCAGACTCGGCACGAGAGCGGAACTCTTCAATGACGCTGTCGTCCAGATAGATGGTAATTCTGGTTTTCCCAGCCTGGGGGACAACTGCTCCGCGTTTTGCTTTTGAAAAATCGTACTCAGCCTTCATAGTAAGCCCTTTCTCTGGCACTGGCGCGACGAGCTGAAATCAGGCGGATCTCTGCGCCGCGGTGGGTGAAAACAACCACAAGAACTGTACCTGTGGCGTCTGTGCCGATCGAAACGAATCGCTGTTCACCTTCGGCATCTTCATCTTCGCGGGTCAATGCCATGGGATCAAAGAACACGGACTCGGCATCAGAAAACCTGACACCGTGTTTTCTGAAATTCGAGGCGGCCTTCTTTGGGTCGAAGGTGATTTTCATAGAATGAATTTTATGCATATTTTATGCATATGTCAATAGCTCCTTCAGAGCCAACGCTTGCGCCGGAAGAAGATTACCATGGCGATGCTGATGAGGAACATCAGCAGGAGCACCGCCGGGTAGCCCCAGTGCCATTCGAGCTCGGGCATGTACTTGAAGTTCATCCCGTAGAGGCCGACGATGAAGGTGAGGGGCATGAAGATCGTGGCGATGATGGTGAGCACCTTCATCACCTCGTTGGTCCGGTTGCTGAGGGAGGTGAGGTAGATGTCGAGCATGCCGGAGAGCATGTCGCGGTAGGTGTCGACGGTGTCGATGACCTGGACTGCATGGTCGTAGACGTCGCGGAAGTAGACGATGGTCCCTTCGCGGACAAGGCGGGAGTCGCGCCGTTCCAGGCTCCCGATCACTTCCCGCAGCGGCCAGACCGACTTGCGGAGGAAGATCATGCTCCGCTTGAGCCGGTGGATCTTGCGCTGGGTCTCGCGGGTGGGGCTGGTCACCACCTCCACTTCCAGTTCCTCGATCTCTTCGCCGATCTTTTCGAGGGCGACGAAGTAGTCGTCCACCACGGCGTCGATGAGGGAGTAGGCGAGGAAATCGGCCCCCATGGTCCTGATCCGTCCCTTCCCCCCTCTGATCCGCTCCCGGATCGGGTTGAAGGCGTCCCCCGCAAACCCCTCCTGGAAGGAGATGACGAAGTTCTCGCCGAGGATCAGGCTGACCTGTTCCGTGGCGATTCCGACCCCCTCCCGGGGGCGGAGCATCTTGAGGACGATGAAGAGGTAGTCCCCGAAATCCTCCGCCTTCGGGCGCTGCTCGGTGTTGAGGATATCCTCCAGGACCAGGGGATGGATCCCCTGGCAGTCCCCCAGCTGCTGGACGAGCTCGATCTCGTGGAGCCCCTCGACGTTGATCCAGGTGATGGCCGAGGCGTCCATGAAGTAGAAGCATTCCTTGAGGGCCGTTATCTCCTTCTCCTCGAAGCTGTCCGGGGTGTAGTCGATGACGGTGGTCCTGATCTCCCGGTCGCTCTTCTCCCCGATGTGGATGAGGGTGCCGGGGGGAAGGCCGGCTTTTTCCGATCTCTTCGTGGCGGCAGGAGGGGCTGGCGCCGGCTGCGGCTGGCTGCCGGGTTGGCGGTTTTTCTTCATGACTCCACGATTACCAGCCGGTTCACCACCTTGTCAACTCCGAAGAGGTACCAGACGTCCGCTTCGGCCATATCCTTCTCCTTCGGTTTCGGGACCGCGCCGTCGAGGGTGACGACCCGGTTGCGGCAGCCGACCCGGATCTGGGAGGCGTTGACGAAGGGGTCCTTTTCCAGCACGAGCCGCACGGCGTCGGTGATCTCGTCGTCGTTGTCCTCCTCGGGGGGGATGACCTCGATGCCGTTCACCACATCGCGGCTCCCCGGCACCCACCAGGCGAGGACGCCGGCGATCCGCTTGTGGGAGAGGCTCGTCACCCGGCCGTTGAGGGTCACGATCCCCTCGGTCACCTCTACCTGGAGCAGCCCCGTCGGCTCCCGGGGGGCCTCCCGCACCGATTCCCATTTCCTGAAGACCAGGGCGTGGATGGCGTAGTCGGCGAAGGCCGGCTCCTGGATGAAGGCGTCGCAGACGTGGTCGCGGATCTCCATGTCCTCCATCGTCTCGGCCGGGGCGATCCTGAGACGGTCCACGATGCCGTCCACCCCCGCGGTCGCCGCCGCCAGCTCCAGGGCGAGCTTCTTGGCGGCAACGTGCTCGACCTCCCCCTCAAGGGTGAGGATGCCGCCGTCCAGTTTCATCTGCAGCGGCCAGGCGTGGAGGTTGATGCGCGGTTCCCGCTCGAAGGCGGCCTCGATCTCCCGGAGTATCGCTTCTGCTGGTTTCATGTCGGTTCCTCCTCTTTTCCGCTGACTGGTCTTATGATCATTTTACCCAATTGCGCCGGAAATGCTGGTCTTCGGGATCAATCTGATCCATGCGGATGAAGCCCTGCGAATTTATTGACATAATTGTGCGTCCAGTCTATATTGCAAATGCAATGCAATTTGGACGAAAGGTTTGAACCCGATGTATCTCACCAGGACTCTCGAACGTTACTTCAAGGAAGCCTCCCGTCAGTTCCCGGTAATGCTGGTCACCGGCGCCCGCCAGGTCGGCAAGACAACATTTCTGCGCCGGGCAAGCGAGGCGGAGAGGACCTATGTTACCCTGGACGACCCATTGCTCCTGAGCCTCGCCAAAAGCGATCCGGCCCTTTTCATGCAGCGGTTCCCCCCGCCGGTGCTGATCGATGAGATTCAGTACGCTCCGGAACTTCTTCCCTACATCAAAATGTCCTGCGACAAGAGCCGCGCCCCAAATCTCTTCTGGCTGACGGGGTCCCAGCAGTTTCAGATGATGAAGGGGGTTTCGGAGTCGCTGGCCGGCCGGGTCGGGGTGCTCCGGTTACTGGGGGTTTCCCGCCGTGAGCTTCTTCGGATGGGGGAAACATCATCTCCTTTCCTCCCGCTTCCGGAGGAGACCACCGATATCGAACCGATTGACCTGATGGGTCTGTACCGCCTGATATGGCGTGGTTCGTTTCCGTCTATTGCCCTGAACGACCAGGCCGACCGGGATCTCTTCTACGGCTCTTACATTCAGACCTACTTGCAGCGTGATATCCGTGACCTGGCCCGCGTGGGGGATGAAATGGCCTTTCTCCGTTTTCTGCGTGCCGCGGCTGCTCGTACCGGGCAATTGCTCAACATGGCAGATCTGGCCCGCGATGCCGATGTGGCTTTCAACACCGCCAAGAACTGGCTTTCCATCCTCCAGGCCTCCGGCATTGCCTTTCTGTTGGAGCCTTATCATACCAATCTGACCAAACGGCTGGTGAAGACTCCCAAACTCTATTTTCTGGATACCGGTCTTTGCGCCTACCTGACACAATGGTCCACCCCGGAGACCCTTGAGTCAGGGGCCATGTCCGGTGCCATCCTCGAAACCTGGATTATCACCGAACTGCTGAAGAGTTACTGGCACAACGGCCGGCAGGCACCCTTCTTTTACTATCGCGATAAGGATAAGAAAGAGATCGACCTGCTGATAGTGCGGGACGGGATAATCTATCCGCTGGAGTGCAAGAAGAGCGCCTCTCCCGGCAAGGACGACATCCGTCATTTCGATGTGCTGGGAAATCTGAAAATGCCGATCGGGCAGGGGGGCGTTATCTGTCTGACGGCACAATCACTGCCGCTCGGTCCGACGGTGCGATCGGTGCCGGTGTCTTTCTTGTAACGTCCCGGCAGACTCTTATGTACAGGTCACGCAGTTGCGCCCCGCCCCCTTGCTCAGATACATGAGCTCGTCGGTCCGCTTGATGAGGCTTCCCACCGAATCTTCGCTCGTGGCGATGGTGGCGCCGATGGAGATGGTGACACGGGCGGCGCCGTCACCGGCGGCGAAGCTGGATTTTTCCACGAGCCGCCGAAACCGCTCGGCGGTGTGGGTGAGCTCCTCCCGGGAGACATTGGCGATGATGGCGATGAATTCCTCGCCTCCCCAGCGTCCCACCAGATCGTAGGAGCGTGCGGCGTGCTGGAGCGTGCGTGCGACCATCCGCAGCAGGTCGTCCCCCACGTCGTGGCCGTGGCGGTCATTGACCGTCTTGAAGTGATCCAGGTCCAGCAGCATGACGCCGAAGGGCCAGCCGTAGCGGAACATCTCCTCGAAGCGCGACTGGAGATTGAGCTCGATGTAACGCCGGTTCGCGATGCCGGTGAGGGGGTCAAGGAACACCATCTGCTGCAGTTCCTCGATCCGCTGGATGTCGGCGATCCGCGCCGAATTGTCGCTGAACACCTCCACGGCGCCGACGATCTCCCCGCCGCCGTTGCGGATCGGCGAGACCCGGACCTGCACCGGCACCCGGTGCCCCCCTTTGTGGTGAAGGTAGACCTCCGCCTCGCGATGGACGCCGTCGGCGATGGTATGGGCGATGGGGCAGTCGTGCTCGCACAGGCTGCGACCCGTCCCGTCGATGTGGCAGAGGATGTTGTCGCGGCAGCGCGAGCCGATGACATCTGTTTCCGCGTAGCCGGAAAGCCGTTCAGCACCCCTGTTCCAGTAGGTGATCCGCCGGTCGAGGTCTACGAAGTAGACGCCGTCGTACAGGCTGTCGAGAACCTGCTTGAAAAGATCGTTGGTCTGTTCCATGGGCCTCCAAATGGTTTGCGCATTCATGTCTGTCCGCCAATCAATGAGGCACATGGTTGCAAACTCAATGCCGTCCCTGTGGCGAGTTTGCCCTTAATTGTAGTAGAAAGCGCCGTAATTTCCAGTGGGGGCGCAATTGAAGGTGAGGGAATCGGGGTGGTAATTGCAAATTGCAATAAAAACAGATAGTTAGCTTTTAGGGTTTCCGCCGGTTCTCCGACGGAGTTGTTGACACTGGGAATGATTTCATGTCATAATCACGAAAATTTTTTAGCCAGACTTAAAACATGGGAGGTGCCGAGGCAGCTCCCATCGTTGTATTGCAGGTTGTTGAAAAACGTCATGAGGAGGCCCATGGAAACCCCCAGCTTCGTCCACCTGCATCTCCATACCCAGTACTCCCTCCTCGACGGTGCCATCCGCCTGGGCGACCTGATCAAGAAGGTCAAGGACCACCACATGCCGGCGGTGGCGATCACCGACCACGGTACCATGTTCGGCGCCCTGGAGTTCTACCTGAAGTGCCGGGACAAGGGGGTGAAGCCGATCATCGGGAGCGAGGTCTACATCGCCCCCGGCTCCCGCCTCGTGAAGGAGGCGAAGGGAGGGGAGGCGGGGGCCGGCTACCACCTGCTGCTGCTCTGCGAGAATCTGACCGGCTACAAGAACCTCTCCAAGCTCGTCTCCATCGGCTTCAAGGACGGCTTCTACTACAAGCCGCGGATCGACAAGGAGGTGCTGGCCCAGCACGCGGAGGGGCTCATCTGCCTCTCCGCCTGCCTGAAGGGGGAGGTGGCCTACCTCTGCGAGCGGGGGAAGCAGGAGGAGGCGCTGGAGGTGGCCCGCTGGTACGCCGACCTCTTCCCCGATCGCTACTACATTGAGCTCCAGGAGAACACCCTCCCCGAGCAGGAGAAGGCCAACAGGGGACTGCTGGAGGTGGCGCGCGAGCTTTCGCTGCCGCTGGTGGCGACCAACGACTGCCACTACCTGAACCGGGAGGACGCCCGGGCCCACGAGGTGCTCCTCTGCATCCAGACCGGCAAGACGATGAACGACCCGTCGCGGATGCGCTTCTCCGCCGACGAGTTCTACGTCAAGACGCCGGAGGAGATGGCCGCCGCGTTCCACTACGCCCCCGAGGCGATCACCAACACCGTGAAGATCGCCGAGCGGTGCAACCTGGAGCTGGACCTCAAGAGCTACCACTTCCCCCGCTACGTCCCCCCCGAGGGGAAGAGCCTCGACGACGTCCTGGAAGACGAGGCCCACCGGGGGCTGGAGGCGCGGCTCGTCGCCATCAGGGCCAAAAACCCGAACCTCACCCCCGAGCAGGAGGGGGGGTACCGCAAGCGGCTGCGGATCGAGCTCGACTGCATCAAGCAGATGGGCTTTCCGGGCTACTTCCTCATTGTGGCCGACTTCATCAACTGGGCCAAGGACCACGGCATCCCGGTGGGGCCGGGGCGGGGCTCGGCCGCCGGGTCGCTGGTGGCCTACTCCATCCGGATCACCGATCTCGACCCGATCCCCTACAACCTCCTCTTCGAGCGCTTCCTGAACCCGGAGCGGATCTCGATGCCCGATATCGACGTCGACTTCTGCCAGGACCGGCGCGAGGAGGTGATCCAGTACGTCACCGAGAAGTACGGCCGCGACAAGGTCTGCCAGATCATCACCTTCGGGACCATGTCGGCCCGGGCGGTCATCCGCGACGTCGGAAGGGCCATGGACATGACCTACGGCGAGGTGGACAAGATCGCCAAGCTCGTGCCGGAAGTCCTCGGCATCTCGCTGGAGAAGGCGCTCCAGCAGGAGCCGAAGCTGAAGGAGATGGGGGAGGCCGATCCCAGGGTGAAGGAGCTGCTGGACGTCGCCCTCTGCCTCGAAGGGCTCGCCCGCCACGCCTCCACCCACGCCGCCGGAGTAGTGGTGGCCCCGGACATCCTCGAGGAGTTCTGCCCGGTCTACAAGGACCAGAAGAGCGGCTCGCTCACCACCCAGTACTCCATGAAGTACGTGGAGAAGATCGGGCTCGTGAAGTTCGACTTTCTCGGCCTCAAGAACCTGACCGTCATCGACAACGCGGTGAAGATGATCCGGGCCGGCAAGAAGCCCGACTTCGACATCGCGGCGCTGCGGGACGACGACGAGGAGTCGTACAAGCTGCTGCAGGCCGGCAACACCACCGGGGTCTTCCAGCTCGAATCGTCCGGGATGAAGGAGCTTCTCACCAAGCTCAAGCCCTCCTGCTTCGAAGACATCATCGCCGTCTGCGCCCTCTACCGGCCGGGTCCGCTCGGCTCCGGCATGGTGGACGACTTCATCGACCGCAAGCACGGCAGGAAGAAGGTGGTCTACGACCTGCCGCAGCTGGAGCCGATCCTGAAGGACACCTACGGGGTCATCGTCTACCAGGAGCAGGTCATGCAGATCGCCCGGAGCCTCGCCGGCTACTCCCTTGGGGGCGCCGACCTGCTGCGCCGCGCCATGGGGAAGAAGGACCCGGCGGAGATGGCCAAGCAGCGCGACATCTTCCTGGAAGGGGCGAAGAACGGCGGCATCGACCTGCAGAAGGCCGGCGCCATCTTCGATCTCATGGCCAAGTTCGCCGAGTACGGCTTCAACAAGTCCCACTCGGCCGCCTATGCCCTGGTCGCCTACCAGACCGCCTACCTCAAGGCCCACTACCCGGTGGAGTTCATGGCGGCGCTTCTCACCGAGGACATGGGGAACACCGACAAGGTGGTCAAGAACATCTCCGACTGCCGCGAGATGGGGATCGAGGTGCTGCCGCCCGACATCAACGCCTCGGACATGTCGTTCCGGGTCCTGGGGAACTCGATCCGCTTCGGCCTCGGCGCCGTGAAGAACGTGGGGGAGTCGGCCATCGAGGCGATCATCGAGGCACGCAAGGAGGGGGAGTTCAAGGATATTTTCGACTTCTGCGAGCGGGTGGACCTGCGCAAGGTCAACAAACGGGTGGTGGAGGCGCTCATCAAGTGCGGCGCCTTCGACTCCACCGGCGCCAGGCGCTCCCAGCTCATGGCGGTCCTGGAAGATGCCATGACCATCGGTCAGAAGATCCAGCAGGAGAAGGAGAGCGCCCAGGTGTCGCTCTTCGGCACCGAGGAGATCGTCCGGACCAACGGCAATGGCAAGGGGGGGGGGCAGCTCCCCGACATCCCCGAGTGGGACGACAAGATGCTCCTCGGCCTGGAGAAGGAGGCCCTCGGCTTCTTCATCACCGGCCACCCCCTGGGGCGCTACGAGAAGGAGATCCGGCGCTTCGCCACCGCCGACACCGCCACCCTCGACGAGCGGACCGACAAGAGCGAGGTGAAGGTCTGCGGCGTGGTCTCGTCGCTTAAGGAGCTCATCACCAAGAAGGGGGACCGGATGGCCTTCGCCACCCTGGAGGACCTGGTCGGCTCGGTGGAGATGGTGGTCTTCCCGGAAACCTTCGCCGCCGCCGCCGAACTCCTGAAGTCCGACGACCCGCTGCTGGTCACCGGCACCGTTGACCGGGGGGAGAAGAGCACCAAGATCATGGCGAGCGAGGTGCTGCTCCTGCGGGACGTGAGCGCCCGGGAGACGAAGCGGGTGGTCTTCACCCTCGCCGCCGAGGGGCTGGAGCGGAACCGACTGGAGTCGCTGCGGGGGATCATCGCCCGCTATCCCGGCTCGTGCCGGGCTGCCGTCGCCATCGAGGTGCCCGAGCGGTTTCGCACCGTCATCGCCCCGGCCGATTCCTATACCGTTGCCCCCAGTGAAGAAATGGTGATGGAAGTGAAGCATCTGTTCGGCTATAATGCCGTTTCTTTTGAATGAAGCTAGACAAAAACGGCAATTGCCGGAAGCCCTTTGGAGCGAATTCGGCGTATTTCGTCGCTGCTCTTGGCGAAAACGGAGCATACACAGCCGATCCTGTCCGAACCCGCAGGGTGAGTTGATCGGCTGTGGCGAGTGAGCCTTAGAGCAGCAGAAATAGGCCGTCTGAGCGGAGAAGGGCTTCCGGCAACTGCCGAATATAGGATGAATTACGCTGACAAGGAGATCAGATAATGGCTGCCATTGCCCCGCTGGAGTTTGAAAAACCGATCGTCGAGCTGGAGAAGAAGATCCGGGAACTGATCGAGATCGCCGGAGACAACGAAGACCTGAAGGCCGAGGTCGGCACCCTGGAGAAGCGGGTCGACAAGATGCGGGAGACGGTCTTCGCCAACCTCTCCCGGTGGCAGATGACCCAGGTGGCGCGGCACATCAACCGCCCCTTCACCCTGGACTACCTCAACCTGATCTTCACCGATTTCGTGGAGCTCCACGGCGACCGCCTCTTCGGCGACGATCACGCCATCGTCGGCGGCCTGGCACGGCTCGACGGCGAGCCGGTCATGGTCATCGGCCACCAGAAGGGACGCGACACCAAGGAGAAGGTCTACCGCAACTTCGGCATGCCGAACCCGGAGGGTTACCGCAAGGCGCTGCGCCTCATGGAGATGGCCGAGCGGTTCCGGATGCCGATCATCACCTTCGTCGACACCCCCGGCGCCTACCCCGGTATCGGGGCCGAGGAGCGGGGCCAGGCCGAGGCCATCGCCCGCAACCTCCGGGAGATGGCGGCGCTGACCGTGCCGATCATCGTCGTCATCGCCGGCGAGGGGGGCTCCGGCGGTGCCTTGGCCATCGCCGTGGGGGACCGGGTCCTGATGCTCCAGTACTCGATCTACGCCGTCATCTCCCCCGAAGGGTGCGCCGCCATCCTCTGGTCCGACGGCACCAAGGGGGAGCAGGCCGCCGAGGCCCTCAAGCTCACCGCCAAAGACCTCAAGGAGCTGGACGTCATCGACGAGATCATCGAAGAGCCCCTCGGCGGCGCCCACCGCGACCACGAGACCATGGCCAAGGCCCTGCACGACGCCCTTTCCCGTCACCTGAAGGAGCTGAAGGGAATTGCCCCCGAGCAGCTGGTGGAGGAGCGGTATCAGAAGTTCAGGAAGATGTCGCGGTTTGCGGAATAAACAGGCTGAAGGCTGAAGACTAAAGGGGTGAAGGCTGAAGGCTAACGGCTTTTGGTGAGGGTTTTTTCCCTTTCGCCTTCAGCCCTTAGCCTTCAGCCTTTTCTGGAGTTCACATGGAAGAGCGGCTGCAAAAGATACTCTCCCGGGCAGGGATCGCCTCCCGCCGCGAGGCAGAGCGGATGATAACCGCCGGGCGCGTGGCGGTGAACGGCACGCCGGTCACCGAGCTCGGCGTCAAGGCGGACCCGGAGCGTGACCGGATCACCGTCGATGGCAGGCCGGTTGCCGTGGAGGAAAAGCGGGTTTACATCCTGCTCAACAAACCGGTGGGATATGTCACCACGATGAAAGACCCCGAGGGACGCCCCATTGTTACCGACCTTCTGAAGGGTGTGGGGGGTCGGGTTTTCCCGGTTGGGCGACTAGATTACAACACCGAGGGGCTGCTGCTCCTCACCAATGACGGGGCCTGGGCCAACCGTCTTGCCCATCCGCGCCACGAGGTCGACAAGGAGTATCTCGTGCGGGTGCGGGGAACCGTCGCCAAGGAACAGATCAACCGCCTCGCGCAGGGGGTCGAGCTCGACGACGGCAAGACCGCCCCCGCCCGGGTTACCGTCACTAAACAGAGCGACAGCAACACCTGGATCTCCATAACCATCCACGAGGGGCGTTACCGGCAGATCCGCCGGATGTGCGAAGCGGTGAGCCTGTCGGTCGTGCGCCTGCGGCGGATCCGGTACGGCTCCCTTTCCCTGGGGGAGCTTAAGGTCGGGGAGTTCCGGTATTTGACGCCGGCAGAGGTAAAGGCGCTGGATGAACCCCGACCCCGTCGGCCTCGATAACAAATTTTCCTACGTAGTGCCGGAGAAAATTGCAGTAGCTGTAAAGGATGGACACGTGGACAGGCGGGCAATTTGAGATTAAGCAAAAGGGGTTAGCCGGTTGGCTAACCCCTTGATTTTCTGGTGGAAGACTGGAACCATATTGTGATTGTAACTTACCGTTATTGCTAACAATTAAAGTGTAACATTCCTTTGCATACCTCCAAAACTACCCCTAAAAAATCAAGCGGCGTTGACATCAAATGCGCATGTTTTCTGCGGGGAGTCACAATTTCAACGGGATTCGAGCGTTTCAAGCGCCTGCCTGATGAACTTATACTCCTGCATCATTCTCAGCAGATCGAGAGCAGTCATTCCTGTATCCTTGTAATACCAGTTCCGTGCCCGTTCTGAGGTGGCCGGGGTTCGTGAGACAGCCTGAGGGGTGGAATAAGCAATGTCCCGATGTTGTTGGGGTTTCCGGCGTCAGGCGGCCGCTTTCAGTTTTTCGAGTCCTCTGGAATAGGCCTCATTGG
>JAJZUC010000107.1 GCA_021847245.1 Deltaproteobacteria bacterium
AGCTACTTTTCCCTCCTTCCTCAAGTTCTTTATCGATCAGATCATTGACGAAAAAGAGAGGCAAAAATATGATTTACGACACACTCGAAAATTTCGGAAAGTATTTTCAACCTGCTAGTCCCTTGTTCCGTGCGCTTTCCTTTGCGGTCGAATTCGATCCCTCCAGACCAGACGGAAGATACGAGATCGAATCCGAAAATATATTTGCACTGGTTTCCTCGTACGAGACTTCCCCCGCATCGCAGAACAGTTTCGAGATTCACCGGAAGTATGCCGACGTTCAGATTGTCCTGGAAGGAGAGGAAAAGGTAGAGGTGTCGTTGTCATCTGAGCTCAAAGAACTGGTTGACTACGATAAAACGACAGACCCCGGATGGCCACTTGAAAATCCCCCACTCGTGGCCGGGTCAAAATCCCCCAGGCGACAGTAGAAGAATAACCTAACAACAACCCCTTTAGAGGTCCATTATTATTCCTTTTTCATCCTGAAGATTTCTGCTTGTTTTCCATCAGTCTGATCGAAGCCTCCTTGAGACGATAGCTTTTGCCTTCGAACTTGAGAAGGTGGCCGCGGTGGAGCAGACGGTCCAGGATAGCGGATGAGGCGGCGTTATCCTGGAGGAGCTTTCCCCAGTCGTCCAGAGGCCGATTTGAGGTAATAACGCTGCTTTTTTTGGAAGAATAGCGGTTCATAATGATTTCGAGCAAGTCGTCCGCGGCTTGTTCCGGGATGTTTTTACGCAAGAACAGGTCATCGATGATCAGAAGATCGGTTTCGGAGAAGAGCTTGGTCGCCTTCTTTCTCCTTTTAAGCTGCGTGGCTTCGAAGAGATCCTCAAAAAAGGTATGGGCCTCCCGGTAGATGACTTTATAGCCGGCTTGAATGGCCGCGAGCGCCACCGTTTTGGCTATATGACTTTTCCCTGTTCCTGGAGAGCCAATCAGCAGAGCGTCATCGCCGTCTCGGACAAACCCGCCGCTTACCAGTTCATAAATTTCCTTTTTGGGCAGCTTCGGGTTGAAGCCCCAATCGAACTCCGTCAGAGTGGGCCGCTCTGTGAGACCCGATGCCCTGAAGCGTGTTTCATAGAGCCGTGAGCTTCGACAATCCAACTCGTCTTGCACCAAACAGGCAAACACTTCCGCAAAAGAAGCGCCCTGATTGGCCTGGATGAGTCTTGTCTCCAACGTCGCGTTCATTCCATGAAGTCGAAGCGTTCCAAGATGTTTTTGGATTTCTACCAATTGCATGTCCATTGTTATGGCTCCTTTTTCTTTTTCATCCTGTGGTTCATTTTTTAAATGACACCCTGCTTGCGCAAGCTCCGAAGCTGTTCGACCGGCATGTCGCCAGGGTCTTGTGTATCTACGGGGATCAGTTCAGGACTCTGCCTCCGGTCCCAGTCGAACACGCTCACATCAAAGCCGTGGGGCAACAGTCGCTCGGTTACCTGGAGTGCCCCTTGGCGGCCGGCTTGATCCCGGTCCAGAAACAACACAATCCGAGAAAACCCGATGCGGGAACGCATCCATTCGAGCCGCTCGACCTGTTCGGCGGAGATGTGTGCGCCCATCAACGCACCGACATTGCGGCAGCCCGCTTCCACCAGTTTTGCCACATCGAAGAAACCCTCCACCAGAACCAGGCCGAAAGTACTGGTTTGACGGCAAGCCTCATCATCGAGCAGGAGCTTATCCTGGTTGTAGATCTCAAGGCCTTTTCGGAACGGATAGCTCCAGTATTTGCCGTCGAGGGCTTCTTGTTCCTCGGTAAGCGCTCTCCCGCTGTGACTGAGTATGGTTGTCTGCAGGTCGCGACCATTTTCAAGAACGCCACGAACCTGAAACACCAAGCGGGAGTCTAATGGAGAAGAGGTTTTTGCCCCGACTCGATGGGGCAAAAAACCGCAGCCGAGGTAACGGCAGGTTGCGGCGGATATGCCCCGGCGCCCCCACTCTGGATGGTCCGAGCGCAGGTACGGGCGCAGATCGACCTCTACGGGGCGATTTTTAGCACTCAGTAGCGAAGACCGGCCATGCGCGCGCGGTTGCGCTTCACAATCACAGGCAGGCCGGGGCACAGATGAAGTTTTTGAGATTCCTTCTTCCTCCATCCACCTGGCCACTTCAAACATGGACATATGCCGGCCTTGGATACGCAGCATCTCCCGACAAAATTGTACGATGCCGCCGCCTTTGCCGCTGCTAAAATCCTTGTAGATGTTTGCCGATAAGCTTACATGCATCGAGGCCCGTTCCTCCCCGGTAAATGGAGACTTGAGCCAGATTTCGTCATCTCGACTGCGGCGCTTGTTATCAACGCTCAGTCCAAAGACATCTATCACCTTGTGCCAGCTTGCATGTTGCCAGACTCGACGAATATCTTCCCGTACGATGCCAGGAGATCTGGAACCGAGGATCTCGATTTGAACCGGTATAGCCGCAGCATCAGCCCGAGCGGCATGCTGATTCCAGAAAGCGGCGTAGTCTTCACCGGAGCGAATCAAGGGATGGTTTTGTGTGAGCTTGTCTGATTGGTCTGCATTTCTTTCCTGCGCCTCCGCCGCCAGGCCCTCCACCATCCGCCGCAACGCCTTCGAGCTTCTCAGCCCATTATGCTTCGCAAGCTCCGCCGCTTTTTCGATACACCAGGCCGGATAATGCCTCACCAAATTAACCAGGCCATACATGCGGCGTTGACCGCTGCGGCCTTCCTCGTTAAACCATTTCTCGCACAGTCTGAAAGTATGCGGGCCGATTGCCTCGGCTTGAGAAAGCAGTCTATCGGTTTCCCGGGAAGGATTGAAAATCCGGTCCTCCGGCTTCATTAACAGTGACCCCGGCCGTCTGCTCTTTGGATGTCTGCGAATAATCTCCATCCGGCGGGGGTCCAAAATCTGGATTTCTTCATCAAAGATCCGTACCGTAACATTACTTCCAATGCGAGCAGGACTGGCCGCATAATAGGAGTTGCCCACCTGGACTGTTCCGTCGTCGTAGACCGTCCTGCTTTCTTGCTGAAAATAGCGAAAAGGCATGAGAGGCAATTTGTTAAGGTACGGTTTTTCTTCCTGGAACATCTCCTCTACCTGGCGCTTGGCCCGGCCATGTATGCGCGGCGCCGCCCACCGGCTCTCCCAGTGCATCAGCCACTCGTTCTGCGCCTCAATGCTGTCGAATTTACGTCCTTTCAAAGCGGTTTCCTGGGTATGCTTAACCCCGTTTTCCACCGTTCCTTTCCGGTCCGAGTCGCCAACCCTTGCAGGATCGGCAACCACGTCATAGTGGTTAAGCATGGCGGCATACAACGGATTAAGGTCCGGCTCGTAAATGTCGGGCTTGATCACTCCTTCCTTGAGATTGTCCAGAGTCACGTATTGGGTGCATCCGCCAAAGTAGCGGAACGCTTCCTCATGCAATTTGCACCATGTTTCCTTGCTCGATTTCCACACGGTCTTACGGAAGGCTCTCCCGGAATATTTGAGCGTCATAACGAACAGACGCGGACGCCGGTATCTCCCATTGGAATGAAGAGTCAGCGCCCCCTGGCCATAATCAACCTGCGCTTCTTCTCCCATCAAAAATTCAAGCCTATCGAACTGCTGCGGGTCTTTTTTCCTGAGCCCTCGAACGAATCGCTTCACGGAGTTGTACCGGTGAGTGAAGCCGAACAGTTCCACCAGGTCCTGGTAGATGGCCATACCATTGCGGCCCAGCCTCAACTGCTTTTCGATCCACTCCCGATGCTCTTCACATGCTGAGCGGGCATGCTTGGGCATCTTTACTTCCTGACCCGGTGGCCGGGGTGGGGGATTTTGCGCTCCTGGCTCCCCTGACCCGGTGGCCACATGCTGCCCGGTGGGGGATTTTGAATCCTCGCCTTCTTGGGACGCCGCCAAATTGAACGACTCGGCATATCTTCGGATGGTTTTTCGATCGATTCCCGTCTTTCGCTCGATCTCCCGTTGACTCACGCCCTTGCTCAGTAATGTCTTGATCGTAGCTTGCAAACCCGGCTTCAAAACGTTCATCCTTCCCGCCTCCCATCTGTGTGATTTCCACAAATGAGAGCTTTTACGTTCTGTCGCCGATCGGAGTGGTTTTTTCGAAAATCAGGCTCGTTTAGTGGGGGATTTTGAAGTGGCCACAGGTGGGGGATTTTGGGTGGCCCTCAGGGCCGGGCTCTGAGGCTGACGGCTCGATAATAGCGCCGAGTCAAGGGTGGTGAATCGGTTCGGATTGGCCGGCTATTACGACGTAGTCCGCGAGGTTCGGGCCGATTGCGCTCGCTGGATAATCTATCGGGACCGTGACTACAGTGCTGCAGGTGGTGTTTGGCCTTCGAATCAAGGTTAGATGCGGGACTGCGTAACGCTTGTTTATATGTCCTTTTCCCAGGACGACCAGAATTATGCTCTCCTTTTGGCCGAGACGTCGAGCGAGGGTTTGAGCCATCGTTTCCTCCCAGGCGAGTTGCGCCTCGAAGAAGGATTCGAAGTCCTTGATCTGATATCTTCCGTGCGCCATGAACGCTTTTTCGATCCGTTGCCGGTTGGCGACATCGTCGAGATGAAATACGCGGGCCACCTGGGAGCGTTCGTCGGGAGTTAGAGATCCAAGGCCGTGGCGGGCTATCTTTCTTACAAGAGGGTGGGGCGCGTTCAGTCCGATGACCGGCATGCGTCTTTGTTTCTGCCAGTCGATGAGGTCTTTGTAAAGGGAATAAGGAAATCCCCAAACCTCATTCCATTTCACCTCCCGGAGGAAATCCCGCTCGGATATTCCCCCTTCAATATAGCGGTCGAGGACCCGTTGAGCGTTTGCCGGAAACATTTCCATGGCCAGTTGGACGCATCTGCCGCCATGAGAGAGTTTCCTCAGAATTTCGAGTTGAACCTTATGGTCTTCACCTCTTGTGTGCGTCTCCCCCACATATACGACGGAAACCTCCGAGAGTTTTGCTGCAAGCTGGTCCATGCCGATAACGCGGCCCGTCGCCGTCTCGATGACTTCTCCCGTATGCAGTGCCGAGGGTGTATCGGGCCGCTGGGACGAGGGGGACACGCCCGCGGCGGGACACCCCGCCAAAACAAATTTCTTGTGCCGGCTTCCATAGAACTGATAATTCATGCGCATGAACTCTCCTTAAGGCATAAAGTTCGTTTGTCCTTCGCGGCTCCGGAGGCTGTTGGTCTTCCCGTCGGCACTCCCCACGATAAGGCTTTCGAATTTATCGCGCCACCACTGCTCCGGAAAAATATTTCTTTTTGAAATCCTCATGTTAGGTGTGCTATAAAATATTATAGCGCTGAAGCGGTATACAAGCGAAATTGTCGTTGGGAATTTAATATGATCGTTTACAAAAAAATCCCCTTTCAACTTGGCTCGGAGCTTTTGCTCCGTTCGTCGTCGAACCGTTCTCACAGGGCAAAAAGCAAAATTATAGGGGTTCTCGAGAAAGAATTTATAATGATCGAAAACCCGGTTT
>JAJZUC010000036.1 GCA_021847245.1 Deltaproteobacteria bacterium
CGTCACCGCCGGACCCGGTGAGCTCTTACCTCACCCTTTCACCCTTACCCGCCGGGGCGGGCGGACTTCTCTCTGTGGCACTATCCCTGGGGTCACCCCCGCTGGACGTTATCCAGCACCATGCCCTACGGAGCCCGGACTTTCCTCCCCCCGCGTACGGGGAGCGGCCATCTGTTCTGCTTCAGCCAAACCGTTTGCACTAACTCGACGAAACGGCCTCCCGAGGGCCGTTCGCCCGCTATTCTTCGGGATGGACCACCAGCATCCGCTGGCAATGGGGACAGAGCACCAGATCCCCACCCCGGAAGAGGCTGTTGTAAAGCTGAGGCGGCAGGTTCATATTGCAACCGGCGCAGTTGCCGGCGCGGGCTTCCACGACGGCGATTCCCTGGCGCCGCTCCCGCAGGGCTTCGTACCGCTTGAGAAGCGATGGAGGGATCGCCTTTGCCGTCGAGGCCTTCGTTGCCGCTTCGGCGGCAATCTCCTGATCAAGCCGGTCAAGATCGGCCTGCACCTCTGCCTTGCGGGACGCCATGTTCTCGACCAGGGATCCGAGATCGGCCTCGCGGGAAGCGACGTCTGCCGCGAGTTCCTCGATCTGGGCGGATTTCTGGAGAATCTGCTCCTCCAGCTCCGCCTTGAGCTTGCGGGCGGCCGACACTTCCTTCACTACTGCCTGGTACTCTTTCTGGGTCTTGATCTCCCTCTGGCGGGCCTCGGAACGCTCGATATTGTCATTCTCGGCGGCCAAATTGGCTTCGAGCGCCTGCCGCTCTTCCTCGAGCATTGCAAGCTCCCCCCGTTTCTCCTCCACGGCATGCTGCGACTCCTCCACCTGACCGTCAAGCTCTGCCAGCTTGCCGAGAAGGGCCTGGCGCTCAGCATGCCGCCCGTCGATTTTCAGATCGAGCGCCTGCAGCTCCTCAAGCATCAACATGTTTTTTTGCACTCCGTAACCTCCCCTGACCCCTGTTGGTAATCTCTATTAAAGGCGGTCTCACCGCCAAAAGAACGGATCCCGCTCCCCCCTGAACGGAACGACCTCTGCCTCGAAACGGCGCGCCGCCAGCTCGGTCCGCACCCGCCGGCTCACCTCCTCGACCATGATCACCTCGCTCCCGAAGTGTCCCGCGTCGAGAACCGCAATCCCGAGCGCCTCTGCCTCCCGTGCTTCGTGGTACTTCACGTCACCCGTCACGAGGATGTCGGCTCCCTGTCGCTGGGCATCCCGCAGCAGCGACATGCCGCTGCCGCCGCACAGGGCCACCCGCTTCACCCGCCGGCCGCCCTCCCCCACGAACCGCACCCCCGCGAGGCCGAGGCACTCCCTCGCCTTGTCGGCGAAGGCGGCAACCGTAGTCTCTTCCGCCAGATCGCCGATTCGGCCGAGCCCCCGCGAAGCCCCCTTGTTCAGGAGCGGGTAGAGATCGAAGGCGGGTTCCTCGTAAGGATGGGCCTTCACCAGCGCGGCGAGAGCGGCGGAGAGATCGCGCTTGTGCACCAGCACTTCGATCCGCGACTCCGCCACGTATTCCCGCTTCCCGATCCGGCCGAGGAACGGGTGGGCCCCTTCCAGAGGCTTGAAGGTGCCGGTACCGGCAGACTGGAACGAACAGTCGGCGTAAGCGCCGATACCACCGCCGAACCTAAAGAGGGCCTCCCGCACCCCCTCTTCATGGCCTGACGGCACAAACACGGCAAGCTTCACAAGCTCCTCCGCAGCCGTTATCCGGAGCGGCTCCCCCTTAACGATGCCGAGCCGTCCGGCCAGGAGATCATTCATCCCCCCGTCGGCAATATCGAAGTTCGTATGAAGCGAGATGACTGCCAAGCCGCTTGCAGCGGCCTTCAGGACGAGGTTACCGGTCGGATCGGCGGTGGTGATGCGTTTCAGGGGGCGGAAGATGAAGGGATGATGGGTGAGGAGAAGCTGGCACTCTGCTGAAATGGCGGCGGCGAGGGTGTCGGATGTTCCGTCCAGGGCCACCATGATCCGGGCGACCGGGGCGGCGGGGTCCCCGACCATGAGCCCCACGTTATCCCACTCCTCCGCCAGGGAGGGTGGTGCGATTTTATTAACAATTCCAAGTATATCTGATATTTTTGGCGTTATCATCGGCAGCAAAAGAAAAAGAGTGCCAGCCTTGGGCGTGCACTCTTTTCCGCGTCTGTATGAAGTTTGTCGTTCAACCGGTATTCTCGGGGCATCCCCGTATCATCCTGGGTTATTTCGGGTGGTGGGCCCACCAGGACTCGAACCTGGGACCGACCGGTTATGAGCCGGTTGCTCTAGCCAACTGAGCTATAGGCCCGAAACATGAAAACCCATAGTACGCAAAGGCCCGCGAAGTGTCAAGGCTTTTCAGAACCCGAGCTTCCGGTTGATCGCCCCCTCGTACCGGTGAAACGTGGGACCCCGCCGCCGATTTTCCATCAGGATATCGAAACGGAGCCGACGCGCCGTGAGGCGCCTTTTCAAGCAGCTCCGCTCCTCTTCGTCCCGGCAGACATCGAGAAGCGCCTCGATGGTGACGATTTCCCGGCGAAGCTCCAGTTCTTCGGGGAGCACGCTGGCATTTTTCAGGACCTTGTACCCCATACGGAGCTCCTCGGGGACGTGGGTGAGATCCTCCCGCACGAGCGGCTGCCCCTTGAGGGAAAGGTTGTCCAGCTCACCCCGTTCCATCGCCTCCCTGATCTTGCGCTCGGCTATGACTTCGAACATTTGCGCCCCCTCTCCCCGTAGTTTGAACGTTAGTATATACCGCCGCGACCGGTCGTCACAACTGGTGGAATGCGAGAAGAAGGGGAGAACCCGAGGGGATGGCAAGCGGTCAGTAGATATCGTATTTCAGCAGCCGGCACTCCAGGGGACCGTTGAAGAGAACGATCCGGCGCGACGCCTTCAGCCCCACCTCCCTGGCCAGGTCGAGCCCGCCGGTGAAGAGCCAGGCGGTATAGCCGGTGCAGCGCTGCTTGAGGACATCGCCGATCTGGCGGTAAAAGAGCCTGAGCTCCCCCTCTTCGCCGAGGCGGCGGCCGTAGGGGGGGTTGGTGAGGAGCACCCCCGGCGGCGCGGGGGGGACGAGGTTGCGGACATCCCCCCGGGAGAAGGAGATGAACTGCTCGACGCCGGCACGACGGCTGTTGTTCCGGGCCACGGCCAGAACCTCGTCTAGCCGGTCGCTCCCCATCAGCGGTGCCGCGATGGCGGGCCGTTCCGCCTGCCGGGCATCGTTCACGAGCTGCCGCCAGAGGGGGGCGTTGAAGCCAGGCCAGCGCTGGAAGCCGAAGCGCTCCCGGGTCAGTCCCGGCGCCCGGTTCAGGGCCAGAAGGGCCGCCTCGATGAGGATCGTCCCGGAACCGCAGAGGGGATCGACGAGGGGGACGCTCCCGTCCCAGCCGGTGAGCAGCACCAGCGCCGCAGCCAGCGTTTCCCGCAAGGGGGCCTCCCCCGCCTCGGTCCGGTATCCCCGGCGGTCGAGGCCGCCGCCGGAACTGTCGAGGCTCACGGTGCAGCGGTTGTGGGCCAGATGGATGTTCACGAGGAGGTCCGGATCCTTCGGGTTCACGCTGGGACGGCGGCCGAACCGGTCCCGCAGGGTATCGACGATGGCGTCCTTGGTCTTCAGCGCCACGAAGCCGGAATGGGTCAGGGCCGAGTCGCGGAGGGCGCACTCCACCGCCAGGGTCGTGTCGGGGGTGAGATAGCGCTCCCACGGCACGGTCAGGACCCCGTCGTAGAGGCTCTGGGGTGAATCGCACGGAAACTCCGCCAGGGGAACCAGGATACGGCTGGCGGTACGGAGCCAGAGGTTGGCCCGGTAGCAGACGGCAAGATCGCCGGTGAAGCGGACCCCTCCCTTTTCCACGGCCACCCCGGAGAGGCCGAGGGCGTTCATTTCCCCGGCAAGAACCTCCTCCACCCCCCTGGCGGCGGTGGCAAAAAATGTGTGTTCCTCCGAAAGGGGGGTCACGGCGGCCTTGCGTCTGATGATGGTCACGAAGGGGAATCTCCCGAGAGGATGGCATCGATCCCCGCAAGCCCTTCCAGGGCGCCGCAGGGAAGCGAGATATGAGGGGGCCGGATCCGGGGCTCCCGCGGGTTGATCCGGACAGCCACGGCGCCGGGACGGGCACCGGCTTCCTCGGTAAGGTAGCGGATGGTGGGAATGGCCGTACCGGCCCCCATCTCCACCACCACCAGGCGCCGGCCGCGGCACTCCGCCAGAAACTCGTCGAAGGCGCGCTGCTGCCGGGCAGTGCGGTCGCTCACCCAGCCGTAGTCGCCGAACATCAGGATGTTGGGACGCGCCACGGCGCCGCAGCGGATGCAGCGGGGGATGTGGCCGGCCCGCATGGTCGCCTCGTCCACCGGGATGGTCTCCCGGTTCTCCCAGATCGCCGGTGAGCAGGGGATGGTGCACTGGAGGTGGTGGATGGAGCCGTGGACCTCCAGGATATGATCCCCGGCGAAGCCCGCCTTCTGGAACTGGCCGTCCACGTTGGAGGTGACGACGAAGGAGTCGAGCCCGAAGCGCGCGATCCAGTCCCGGAGGATCCCGAAGCCGGCATGGGGAACCGTGGCCCGGTAGAGGTTCGTTCGGTGGCCGTAGAACCCCCAGCCGAAGGCCGGGTCCCGCTCGAAATGGGCCGGGTTGGCGGCCCCCACGAAACTGATGCCGAGCCTTTCGTACGGGGGGTACGCCTTCCAGAACCCCGCGTCGCCGCGGAAGTCGGGAAGCCCCGAGTCGACCCCCATCCCGGCGCCGGCGGTGATGACGAGCGCCTCCGCCCGCCGCAGCGCCACCGCGGCGGCGGCAAACTTTTCCCGCAGCTCCATGTCCGCCCCCCTCAGATGGCGACCCGCACGAGGGCCGGCTTCAGAAGCCGCGCCGCATCCTGCGGCTCGATCCCCACCAGGTACCCCCGCTTGCCGCCGTTGAGGTAGATCCGCGGCAGTTCCAGGATGGTCTCCTCCATGTAGACCGGCATCTCCCGGCGGGTCCCGAAGGGAGAGGTTCCTCCCACCAGGTAGCCGCTGTGCCGGTTGGCCGTCTCCGGGGTGCAGGGGGCGACGCTCTTCACGCCGATCACCCGGGCCAGCTCCTTGGTCGACACCTGGCGGTCGCCGTGCATCAGGACGATGAGCGGCTTCTTCGCCTCGTCCTCCATGATGAGGGTCTTCACCACGGCGTGCTCGTCCACCCCGAGCTCCCGGGCGGAGACCGCCGTTCCCCCCTTTTCCTCGTAGGTGTAGGGATGATCGGTGAAGGAGACCCCGGCGGCCCGCAGCACGCGCACCGCCGGGGTGACGGGTGTTTTTTCCCTGGCCATGGCAGTGCGTCCCTCCCGGCTAGAGACGGTTTCCGGTGACGGAATCATGGACCGTCAGGAAGGCGTCACTGCTGCCCCCCCTCCCATCGAGTCCGCCGAACGTTTCGCCTGCCACGTGGACCCGGGAGGTCGCGGAGACGTAGACTGTGTTGAACCCTCTGTCATTGGAGCTCGTACCGAACTGGCGAATCCAGACAGGTGTACCGTCGAGAGCGAACTTTACGAGAAGTGCATCAGTTCCGCCCGCTGAAGCAGCCCCGGGAAGGGTCCCGTCGGTAAACCCTGTAACGTAGAATTCTCCGGTACCGCCGTCCGCGGTCACGGCGTTGGCGAAATCGTTGCCGGCCGAACTGACTTGAACGGGAGAGATAAGAACATTTCCCATGGCCGCGGCGAATCGGGCGACAAAGATATCGGTCCCACCGGCGCTGGCAGCGCCGGCAAACGTGCCGTTCGTGTAACCGCATACGGTCACTTCACCCGCCGGCGTGACTGTGACGCCGGTTGCCGCATCGTCGCCGGAGGTACCAAACTGTGTGGTCCAGCGGACATTCCCCCCTGTGAGGCATTGGCGGAAGGGGATGTCGACACCACCGTCGGCACCGAAGGGCCAGGCGCCTGCGTTGAACCACCGCCACCTCCCCCACACCCTCCCAGCAACAGGGCAAAGGAAATCACTAACCATTTCACTGCGCCAAATTCTTTTCGACATGGAATCTTCTCCCGCAACTAAAAGGCGCGACAATCCAGGTTCGCCGGCACCTCGCAAAATAAAGCCGCGCCAAGGCTTCGGCGCGGCCTCACTGAATCAGGCAGGACGATCTACTCCACAAAGCTCTTGAGCTTCTTGCTCCGGCTCGGGTGACGGAGCTTGCGCAGGGCCTTCGCCTCGATCTGGCGGATCCGCTCCCGGGTCACCTCAAAGTCCTGCCCCACCTCTTCCAGGGTGTGGTCGCTCTTCTCGCCGATGCCGAAGCGCATCCGGAGCACCTTCTCCTCCCGGGGGGTGAGGGTGGCCAAAACCCGGGCGGTCTGTTCAGAGAGGTTCGCCTTGATGACCGCCTCCAGGGGGGAGACGACCCCCTTGTCCTCAATGAAGTCCCCGAGATGCGAATCCTCCTCTTCCCCGATGGGGGTCTCCAGGGAGATCGGCTCCTTGGCGATCTTGAGGACCTTGCGGACCTTGTCGAGGGGGAGGTTCATCCGCTCGGCGATCTCCTCGGGAGAAGGCTCCCGGCCGATCTCCTGCACCAGCTGACGGCTGGTGCGGATCAGCTTGTTGATGGTCTCGATCATATGGACCGGGATCCGGATGGTCCGGGCCTGGTCGGCGATGGCGCGGGTGATCGCCTGGCGGATCCACCAGGTGGCATAGGTGGAGAACTTGTAGCCGCGCTGGTACTCGAACTTGTCCACCGCCTTCATGAGGCCGATGTTTCCCTCCTGAATGAGGTCGAGGAACTGGAGGCCCCGGTTGGTGTACTTCTTGGCGATGGAGACCACGAGACGCAGGTTCGCCTCCACGAGTTCCGACTTGGCCAGCTTCGACTTCGCCTCTCCCCGCTCGATCGCCTGGAGGGCCGAAGCAAGCTCGCTCGCCTTGAATCCCGATTCCTGCTCCACCTTCTTGAGCTTTTTCTCGGCGCCGGAGAGCCGCTTCTCGATCTTGGGGATTTCGTCGACGGGCACCTTGAGGCGCTTTTCCACCTCCTTGGCGACCTTTCCCCCGGCGGCGAGGGTCTTGATGTCAACCTCGGGGATCCCTGCCTCGGCCTCGATCTCGGAGATCTCGGCGCGGATCTTGTCGACCTTTACCGAAAGCTCCTTGAGGCGCTGGGCAATCTTGGTGATATGGCGGTCCTTGAGCCGAAGCGACTTCACGAGCTCCGCCACCTTCGTCTTCAGCTCCTGGAGTTCGCCGGTCAGTTCTTCGCGGCGTTTGGGGGGAAGCCCTTCGTCTTCAAGCTCCTCTTTGATCGCCTCCATCCGGAGGTCATGGTCGCGGATCTCGTCGATGATGGTGAGAAGGCGGGTCTTCTGGACATCCTCTTCGTCCTCCTCCAGCTCCTCCTCTTCAACCTCCTTACTGATCTCGGCGGGGGTGATCTGGAACTTGCGCAGCTTTTCACCGAGGGCGATGATCTCCTTGACGGTGATCGGAGTATTGAGGATGACGCGCGCCATGTCGCCTTCCCCCTCCTCGATCCGCTTGGCGATCTCGACTTCCCCCTCGCGGGTCAGCAGCGACACCGAACCCATCTCGCGGAGATACATCCGGACCGGGTCACTCGTGCGCCCCAGCGCCCCCGGCTCAAACTCCATCTCCTCCTGCTCACCTTCGACCTCCTCCTCTTCCTCGAGGTCTAGCTTCATCTTGGAGATCTTCACCTTCTGGGCGGAGTCGACAACGTCTATATCCATCTCCCCGAACATGCTCATGACGTCGTCAATCTGCTCGGAGGAGATATCGGGGGGAAGGAGATCATTGACCTCGTCATAGGTCAGAAACCCCTTCTCCTTCCCGAGATCGATCAGTTGCTTAACTTCATCCGTGCTTTTCTTGGCCATTAAAGTTCACCTCATCGCACACTGTTCTTTTAAGATAACTGCGATTTCCTGTTTCGCAAGGCGTCGATCTCCGCCAGCAACTCCCGGTACCGGGGGGAGTCGGGATCGGTGACGGCGAGTTCCCGCGCCAGCTCCTTCATCCCCTTCAGCGATTTCCGTTCGAGGGTCTGGCAGCATTGTTCAAATGCCTTGTGCAAATCAACGTCCGCCAGATGCTCGTCGTTGACAAGGGATGACGCAAGGCACCCCCGTTCGTCGGGAGTTTCGACGAGCTCCAGCAGATCGCCCCAGTCGATGCTCTCGCCGGCACCGTGCCGCGCAATGATGGCCTCGGCCACCGGCAGCAACCCGGGACGAAAGAGCGCCGCCACGCCGCGGCCCCGGACCCGCTCGGCCACCTCGGCATGCCGTCCCATGAGCAGGAGCAGCATCTCCTCGGGGCCAGCCCCCGGCGTGGGCCTGGCCGGCTGCGTCGCCGGACGGCGCGTACCGTCTCCCGGGACGTTCTTCAGCACCATCCGCACATCGACTCCCAGAACACGGGCAATCTCCCGGGCGTACAGCTCCCGCTCGATGGCGTTGCCGATCTTTTCCAGCCGCGGCGCCATCTGCGCCACGACCTGCACCTTCCCCTCCACCGACCCCGTGTCGGTCTGCCGCAGGAGGTCCCGGAAGAAGAAATCGACCACCGGTCGCGCCTTGGCGAGCCTGGCCGCAAATGCCTCGACCCCTTCGTTCCGGATGAAGCTGTCGGGGTCTTCGCCCGCGGTCAGTTCCACGACATGGCCCGGAAAGCCCGCCTCCAGAAAGAGATCCAGCGCCCGGAGCGTCGCCTTCGTCCCGGCGCTGTCGGCATCGAACAGGGTGTAGGCCTTGCCGGCGTACCGTTTGAGGAGTTTCAGATGCCCCTCGGTGAGCGCCGTGCCGCAGGTGGCCACCACGTTCCTGATCCCCACCTGGTGGAGAGCCAGGTGATCGAAATAGCCCTCCACGATGATGGCGCTCCCCGACTCGCGCAACGCCCCCTTGGCGAGGGAGACGCCGAAGAGAACCTCGCCCTTGTGGTAGATGGGAGAGTCGGGCGAGTTGATGTACTTGGGAAGCGAGTCGTCGAGGACCCTGCCGCCAAAACCGATGGCCCGGCCGTGGATGTCGGAGATCGTGAAAAGGAGCCGGTTGCGGAAGATGTCGTAGTACCCGCCGCTTTCCCGGCGCCGCACGAGACCGAGCTTCTCCGCCTGTTCCAGCGACACCTTCCGGTGCTGGAGATGCCGGGCGAGGTAATCCCACCGCTCCGGCGCAAAACCGAGGCGGTATGCCTCGGAGGTCTCGGCACTCACCCCGCGCCGCTCCAGGTAGTTTCGGGCCGCTCCCCCCTCCTCCCCCCGCAGCAGGAGGTCGCGGTAGAGTTGCACCGCCATCTCGACGATGCCGTGGAGTTCCTCGCGCTCGTCCTGGCGGCGCCGCTCGGCCGCCGTCACCGGCCGGTCTTCGATCTCGACCCCGACCCGCTTGGCAAGGAACTTCACCGCCTCCGGGAACGACAGCCCCTCCATCCTGGCAACGAAGGTGATGGCGTTCCCCCCCACGCCGCAGCCGAAGCAGTGGAATATCCCCCGGGCCGGATTGACGTTGAACGACGGCGTCTTCTCGCCGTGGAACGGGCAGAGCCCCTGGTAGTTGGCCCCCGACTTCCGCAGGCTCACGTAGTCGGAGACCACCTCGAGAATGGCAGCGCGCTCCCGCACCTCCCTGATCTTATCGTCGGGAATCATCGACATCTTTAGTCCGTATTCTCTTTTCCGGCCCCTCGGACTCCTTTTTCCCTCTCCACCCTTCCACAATCTCCTTGCCGCAGGCAACGAAGGTCCGCGCCGTGGCGGAGGTTGCGAGGCGATGCCGGATCCCCTCCGGCACCGGCCTGAAGCTGGCAAGGTAGAGGACGATGCAGAGCACGAGCCCCCCCTGCAGCACGCCGAAGACAACCCCGCCAATCCGGTTGATCCCTCCCAGAAGGACGATCTTGAGAATGACGGTAAGGGCGTGGCCAAGCAGAAAGAACAGAAGGCTGAGCGCCAGGAGGATGGCGAGAAACGCCACGGCGGAGGAGACCCGCGAAGGGAGATGGATCAGGTGCCCCATGGCCGCTCCGACCGAGGCGGAGTAGGCAAAGGCGGCCCAGCCGCCGACTACGAGCCCCAGCAGGGAACAGACCTCACGAATCAGCCCCTTTGAAAAGCCCTTCACGGCGAATGCCAGCAAAATGGCCCAGAGCAGGATATCGACAAGGCTCATTCAATGCCCCTGACATGGTCTTTGAGGGTAAAAGAAGAAGGGGCAATTCAAAGAATCGCCCCTCTTCATCACCATACAGTTACAGAAAGGATGGGGAAAGAGCTTGCCGTTAAGCCAGCTTTTCCTTGACAAGGGCACTGACCACCGAACCGTCAGCCTTTCCCGCCACCCGCGGCATGAGAACCTTCATCACCTTCCCCATGTCCCGGGCACCCTGGGCACCACTCTCGGCAATGGCCGCAACGACCAGCGCCTCAACTTCGCCATGCGTCAACTGCTGCGGCAGGAACTCGAGCAGCAGCGCCAGCTCCCGCTCCTCCTTTTCGACGAGATCGGCGCGTCCCGCCTCGCCGAAAAGCCGGATCGACTCCCGGCGCTGTTTTGCAAGGGTCGATATGACTTCGGTGATCTCCTGATCTGTGAGTTCGTGTTTGACCTCGATCTCCCGGTTCTTGACGGCGGAGCGAATGAGACGGATGGCGGAGAGACGGACTTCGTCCCGCGCCTTCATGGCCCCCTTCATCTCCTCGCTCAGTCGATCCCGCAGCAACATGCGATCAGGTTACTCCATCATCTTGCGCTGTTTTTTCATCGCCCGCTTGCGCGCGGCAATGGCCTTCTTCTTTCTCTTGATACTCGGCTTTTCGTAGTGCTCGCGCTTGCGGACCTCGGAGAGAATCCCCGCCTTCTCGCACTGCTTCTTGAATTTCTTCAGCGCAAGCTCAAACGGCTCAGTTTCTTTTACCTTGACACCCGGCATTCATATTCCCCTCCCTCCTCTATGTAAAATAGCCCCATGGGCGTATAGAAGATTGTTTCGTGGGCCGGATAAATTTTTCGAGAAGAAGCATGATAGCACTACCGGCGGCAGTGTCAAGATTTTTTTCGTTTTTTCGCGAGGTTCTCCTGCCTACGGCTTTCTGGCGGCCTTCTCGGCAATCCCCGAGGTGCCGAAGCGGCGCCGCAGCTCCGCATAAACCTCATCGGGGGCGATGTCGTAATAGCCGAGAAGCACCAGCGCGTGGAAGAAAAGGTCGGCGGTCTCGTAGACGATCTCCTCCCGCTTCCCCCCCTTGCCGGCGATGACCACCTCGGTGGCCTCCTCGCCGAGCTTCTTGAGGATCTTGTCGATCCCCTTCTGGAAGAGCGATGCGGTGTAGGAGGAATCGGCGGAGGCGATCTTTCTCTCCTGGATCACCCGATAGACGGCCTGCAGGATGTCGTCGCGCTCGCTCATAGCCGTACCGGGACCCCCCGCCCGCGGAGATACTCCTTCGCCTCGCCGATGGTGTACTCCTTGTAATGGAAGATGGAGGCCGCCAGGCAGGCACTGGCCCCCCCCTTCACGAAGCCGTCGTAGAGATGCTCCAGGTTTCCCACCCCGCCGGAGGCGATGACCGGGATGGAGACCGCATCGACTATGGCGCGGGTGAGGGGGATGTCGTAGCCGTCCCTGGTGCCATCCCGGTCCATGCTGGTGAGGAGGATCTCGCCGGCGCCATACCCCTCCATCCGCCGGGCCCACTCCACCGCGTCTATGCCGGTGGGCTTTCGGCCGCCGTGGGTGTAGACCTCCCAGCGGTTCTCGCCGGGAACCTGGCGGGCGTCGATGGCCACCACCGTGCACTGGGAGCCGAAGCGCTCCGCCGCCTCCCGCACGAACTCGGGACGGTGTACCGCCGCGGTGTTGATGGAGACCTTGTCGGCCCCCGCGTTCAGGAGGCTGCGGATATCGTCCACGGTCCGGACCCCGCCCCCCACGGTGAGGGGCATGAAGACCCGCTCGGCGGTGCGGCGCACCACGTCGATGATGATCCCCCGCTCGTCCGAGGAGGCGGTGATGTCGAGGAAGGTGAGCTCGTCAGCCCCCTGGCGGTCGTAGGCCTCCGCGATCTCCACCGGGTCGCCGGCGTCCCGCAGCTCCAGGAACTGGACCCCCTTGACGACCCGCCCCCCCTTCACGTCGAGGCACGGGATGATCCGCTTGGTCAGCATAATGTCTCCTTGTAGGAGCAATTCATGAATTGCCCCTACCCTGCTTCGTCAGGGCCACCGCCTCGGCCAGATTTATTGCGCCGGTGTAGAGCGCCTTGCCGGTGATGGCGCCGGTGACACCGCTCGCCTCGATGGCCATGAGGCTCTCGATGTCCTTTAGCGACGACACCCCGCCCGAGGCGATGACCGGGATCGAGACCGCCTCGGCCAGGGCCCTAGTCGCCTCGATGTTGGGCCCCTGCATCATGCCGTCCCGGGCGATGTCGGTGTAGATGATGGCGGCGACGCCGTACCCCTCGAACCTCTTTGCCAGCTCCACCGCCGTAACTCCGGTCACCTCGGCCCACCCTTGGACCGCCACCATGCCGTTCCTGGCGTCGATCCCCACCACGATCCGCCCCGGGAAGAGGCGGCACGCCTCCTCCACCAGCTTGGGGTTGCGCTGGGCCGCGGTGCCGAGGATCACCCGGCCGATGCCGAGGGAGAGGTACGCCTCGATGGTAGGGATGTCCCGGATGCCACCGCCGAGCTGGGTCGGGATACTGATGGCCTTGACGATCGCCTCGATGGAAGCGCGGTTCCTGGGCTCGCCGGCGAAGGCGCCGTCCAGGTCGACGATATGGAGGAGCTCCGCCCCCTGGCGTTCCCACTCCCGGGCCTGGTCGGCCGGGCTGTCGCAGAAGACAGTATCCTTCTCCATGAGCCCCTGTTCGAGGCGGACGCACTTTCCTTCCTTGAGGTCGATGGCAGGTATGACGATCACTTCATCTCTCCGAAGTTCTTGAGTATGGACAGCCCCACCGCCTGGGACTTCTCGGGGTGGAACTGGGTGGCGACGATGTTGTCCTTCCAGATGGCGGCGCAGAACTCGACGCCGTAAGTGCAGGTGGCGGCGACGACGCTCTCGTCGTCGGGCATTTCATAGTACGAGTGGACGAAATAGACATTGGCGCCGTCCTCCACCTCGGCGAAGGCTGGCGGACGGCGTCTGATGGAGAGTTGGTTCCACCCCATGTGGGGAACCTTGAGCTCTTCCCCCCCCTCGCGCATCCCCTCGGGGAAGCGGAGGACGTGGCCGGGGATGACGTTCAGCCCCTTATGGAGCCCGAATTCGACGCTGTCGGTCAGTAGAAGCTGCATTCCGACGCAGATCCCTAGGAAGGGACGCCCCTCCTGGATCACCTTGAGGATGGGATCCACAAACCCGCCTTGCTCCAGGTTGCGCATGCAGTCGCCAAAGGCCCCCACGCCGGGAAGGACGACCTTTTCCGCCTCCAGGACCACCTTCGGGTCGGCGGTCACCACCGCCTCGAACCCCACCCTCTCGAACCCCTTCTGGACCGAGCGGAGGTTCCCCATGCCGTAGTCGATGATTGCGATCATAATAAACCTTGTGAGGAGTGAGGCGTGAGGGGTGAGGAGGAAAGGCTTACGCCTCACTCCTCACGCCTAACCCCTCACTGCAATTAGAGTTTGCCCTTCGTCGACATGACCCCTTCGATCCGGGGATCCACCTGGGTCGCCTGGTCCATGGCCCGGGCGAACGCCTTGAAGCAGGCCTCGACCATGTGGTGGACGTTGTCGCCGTACATGACGTTCACGTGGATGTTGGCGCCGAGGTTGCTGACCACGGCCTGGAAAAATTCCCGCACCAGCTCCACGTCGAACTCGCCGATCTTCACCTTGGGAAGGGAGACGTGGTAGACGAGGTAGGGGCGCCCCGAGATGTCCACCGCCACGCTGGCCAGGGTCTCGTCCATGGGGACCGTGGCCTGGCCGTAGCGCCGGATCCCCTTCTTGTCGCCCAGGGTCTCCTTGAGCGCCTGACCAAGGACGATGCCGATATCCTCCACCGTGTGGTGGAAGTCGATGTCGATGTCCCCTCGGGCCTCCACCTGGAGGTTGAAGAGGCCGTGGCGGGCAAAGAGGTCGAGCATGTGGTCGAGAAACGGCACCGAGGTGCAGATCTTCGCCTCGCCCGTGCCGTCGATCTCCAGGGAGAGCTTGATCTGGGTTTCTTTGGTGACACGTTCGATGGTGGCTTTCCGGGACATGGAATCCTCCTCGTGGGGATCGAATTAGCCAATCTCTTTCAGGGCAGCAAGCGTCTTCTCCATCTCCTCCCGCGTGCCGATGGAGATCCGAAGCCCATGGGAGAGGAGCGGGTCGGAGAAGTGGCGGACCAGGATCTTGCGCTCGAAGAGCCCGTCGTAGACCCGCTTGCCGTTGCGGTCGGGGGGGGTAGCAAACAGATAGTTCCCCTGGGAGGGAATGACGTTGTAACCGATGGCACGCAGCTCGGCGGAGAACCATTCCCGCGTCTCGCGGATCCTGCGGCAGCATGCCGCCAGATATGCCTGATCGCGGAGGGCGGCCACGCAGGCCGCCTGGGCCAGGCGGTCGAGATTGTAGTGGTCGCGGATCTTGTCCAGGGCCGCGATCACCTCCGGACGGGCAATGGCGAGACCGATACGCATCCCCGCCAGGGAGTAGCTCTTGGAAAGGGTGCGCGTCACCACCACGTTCTCGTGTTTTCTCACCAGCTCCAGGGCATTGGACTCGGCAAATTCGGCGTAGGTCTCATCCAGCACCAGCATGCCGGCGCAGCGCCGGGCCACTCCGTCGATGTACTCGACCGGGAAACTGGGGCCAAGCGGGGCATTGGGGGTGGTGAGAAAGAAGACTTTCCCTTCGTAGCGCTCCGGAAAACCGGCGATCCGGAAGTCGTCGGTCAGGCCGAACGTCCGTACCCGGGCGCCCTGGACCTCGGCAAGCGTGCCGTAGTAGGAGTAGGAGGGGTGAACGTAGCCGATCTCCTCCCCCTCGGCGGCAAAGGCCCGGATCAGGTTGTTCAGCACCTCGTCGGAGCCGTTGGCCATGATGATCCACGCGGGGTCGAAACCGTAAAGCTCTCCGGCCACCTCGCGCAGCTTCTGGCTGGAGGCGCTGGGGTAAATGCGCAGGGCGGCCCCGTCCGGCCCGAGCTCCCCGAGGATCGCCTTCACCACCTCCGGCGACGGCGGATAAGGGTTCTCGTTGGTGTTGAGCTTGATCCACGAGGCGATATCGGGCGGCTGGTAGCCGGGGATGTACCCCTTCATGGCGGCGATGTTCGATCGAAGCGGGATCATTGCCCCACCTCCCCTTCCCCCTTCAGTCTCACGCTCACCGACCTGCCGTGGGCCTCCAGCCCCTCCAGCCCGGCGATCCGGACGATGTCGCCCCCCAGGCGCTTCAGCCCCCCCTCGCTGAAGTAGACGATGGAGGACTTTTTCACGAAATCGTCCACCGACAGAGGCGAGAAGAACCGGGCCGTCCCGCCGGTGGGAAGGGTATGGTTCGGGCCGGCCAGATAATCCCCCGCCGCCTCGGGGGTGAAGTGCCCCAGGAAGATGGCCCCGGCGTTCCTGATCCGCGGCAGGATATCGAAGGGGTTCGCCACGGCCAGCTCCAGGTGCTCCGGGGCGATCCTGTTCGAGAAGGCGATGGCTTCGTCGAGGTTCCCGGCCACGATGACGGCACCGTAGGTCTCCCAAGATTTGCGGGCGATGGTCTCCCGGGAGAGCTCGGCCAGCTGCCGCTCCACCTCGGCTGCCACCCGCTCGCCGAAGCCACGGTCGGTGGTGATGAGGATGGAGGAGGCGAGTTCGTCATGCTCCGCCTGGGAGAGGAGGTCGGAGGCCACGTGGGCCGGGGTGCCGCTCCCGTCGTTGATGACGAGGATCTCGCTGGGACCGGCGATCATGTCGATCCCCACGGCGCCGAAGACCAGCTTCTTGGCTGTGGCCACATAGATGTTCCCCGGGCCGGTGATCTTGTCGACCCGCGGCACGGTTTCCGTCCCGTAGGCCAGGGCCGCCACCGCCTGGGCGCCGCCGAGGCGAAAAATCCTATCGACGCCGGAGAGCCGCGCCGCCACCAGGACGTGGGGATTGATCTCGCCGCCGGGGGTCGGCGCCACCATGACGATCTCACCCACCCCCGCCACCCGGGCCGGCACCGCGTTCATGACGACGCTGGAGGGGTAGCTCGCCTTGCCGCCGGGGACGTAGATCCCGACCCGCTCCAAAGGCGTCACCATCTGCCCCAGGAGGATGTCGGGCTCGGTGGTGGAGAGCCAGGTCTCCTGCTTCTGCTTCTCGTGGAAGCGGGCCACCCGCTCCACCGCCAGCTTGAGCGCCGCGATCTCCTCATCCTTCACCCGGGCGAAGGCGTACTCGATCTCGTCCTCGGTCACCTGGAGGGCGGCCACGGAATCGGCCTCCAGCCGGTCGAAGCGCCGCGTGTACTCCAGGAGCGCCTCGTCCCCCCGGACCCGGACATCGGCGATGATGTCGAGAACCACCTGCTCCACCTCGCGACCGGCCTCCTCACCCCGGGCGAGGATGGCGGCGAATTCCGCGTCGAAGTTCGTATCCCTGATGTCGAGGAATTTCATACGTGCTTCTCCAGCCCTTCGATGATCTCGGTGATCCGGGGGTGCTTGGTCTTGAGGCTTGCCCGGTTCACAATGAGGCGCGTGGTGATCTCGGCGATGGTCTCCACCTCCACCAGCCCGTTCTGCCGCAGGGTCTCGCCGGTGGATACCAGGTCCACGATCCGCTCGGATAGGCCAACGAGGGGGGCCAGCTCGATGGAGCCGTAGAGCTTGATGATCTCCACCTGCACCCCCTTCTTTGCGAAGTACTTCTCGGTCACGTTGGGGTACTTGGTGGCGATCCGGATATTGCTCCAGCTGGAGGGGTCGTCGTCCCGGGCAAGGCCCGCCGGCTCCGCCACCATCATCCGGCAGTAGCCGAACTTGAGATCCAGCGGCTCGTAGAGGTCCTTCTCCTGCTCCATGAGGGTGTCCTTGCCGACGATCCCCAGATCGGCGCAGCCGTACTCCACGTAGGTGGGGACGTCGGTGGCCCGGACGATCATGTACCGCATCCGCTGCTCGTGGTTCTCGAAGATGAGCTTCCGGGTGTTGGTGAGGAGCTCGTCGCAATGAATCCCGATCTTCTTGAAGAGGGCGACCGACTCGTCGAGGATCCGCCCCTTGGGAATGGCAATGGTGATGTAGTCTGTCATGGAAAATCCGGGACCGGGGACCGGGAATCGGGGATCTGCAACCGTCCCCTCCGGGCCTTCGGCATCTCTATTCCTTCACGCGTTGGATATCGGCGCCGAGGGTGGTCAGCTTCTTCTCGATGGAATCGTACCCCCGGTCCAGGTGGTAGATGCGGGAGATCTCGGTGGTGTTGTCGGCGGCGAGCCCGGCCAGGATCAAGGAGGCCGAGGCCCGCAGGTCCGTCGCCATGACCGGCGCGCCGGAGAGCTTCTTCACCCCCTTCACCGTGGCGGTGTTCCCCTCCACGGTGATGTCGGCGCCGAAGCGCAGCAGCTCCGAGACATGCATGAAACGGTTCTCGAAGATGTTCTCGGAGATCACGCTCGCCCCGTCGGCCACGCACATGAGGGCCATGAACTGGGCCTGCATGTCGGTGGGAAAGCCGGGATAGGGGCGGGTCTTGATGTTGATCGCCCTGGGGCGCCTCGGTCCCTTCACCCGCACCACGCCGTCGCGGTTCGCGATCTCCACGCCGGCGTCCTGGAGCTTGAAGACGAGGGCATCCAGGTGCTCCAGCTTCATGTTGTTGATCTTCACGTCGCCGCCGGTGATGGCCGCCGCCACCATGAAGGTCCCCGCCTCGATCCGGTCGGGCATCACCTCGTGGGCCACCGGCGCCAGCTCCTTCACCCCGGTGATCCGGATGGTGTCGGTGCCGGCCCCCTCGATCCGCGCCCCCATCCTGTTCAGGATATCGGCCAGGTCGATGATCTCCGGCTCCCGGGCAGCGTTCTCCAGGACCGTCTCCCCCTTGGCCAGGGCCGCCGCCATCATGAGTTGCTCGGTCCCCCCCACAGTGGCGATGTCGAAGTTGATCCGCGCCCCTTTCAGCCGCCTCGCCTTGGCCTCCACGTAGCCGTGCTCCAGCCGGATGTCGGCCCCCAGCGCCGCGAGCCCCTTGAGATGCAGGTTGATGGGACGGGCGCCGATGGCGCAGCCGCCGGGAAGGGAGACCCGCGCCCGGCCATGCCGTGCCAGAAGGGGCCCAAGGACCAGGACCGAGGCCCGCATGGTTTTAACCAGGTCGTAGGTCGCCTCCACGTTGTTCACGTGGGCCGTGTCGATCCGGACGATGTTGCCGTTACCCTCCACCACGGCGCCCAGGGACTCCAGGACCTTGATGGTGGTGTTGATGTCCCGCAGGAACGGGACGTTGCGGATCTCGTTGAGTCCGGGAGCGAGAATGGTGGAGATGAAGATGGGGAGGGCGGCGTTTTTGGAACCGCTGACGGAAACTTCGCCAGAGAGCTTCTTCCCCCCCTTGATGATCAGTTTATCCAATGGAATGCCTCTGTTCGTGATGTAGGGACAAGCCTTGTGTTTGCCCGATTTTGGGCGATCACAAGGATCGCCCCTAGATAATCCGTCCCCCGGCCACCCGGTCGATGCCGCTGGGGTCCTGGGCCGCGAAGCAGTCGCCGAAACCGGCCCGGTCGAACATCCCGAGCACCGCCTCCGCCTGGCCGATGCCCAGCTCCACGAGGAGCCAGCCCCCGGGGTTCAGGTGCTCCGGAGCGACCGGGACGATTGCCCGGTAGAAATCGAGGCCGTCGGCGCCACCGTCGAGGGCGGCGCGGGGCTCGTATTCCCGCACCTCCGGCTGGAGCGCCTCCAGGTCGGTGGTGGGGATGTAGGGGGGGTTGGAGACGATCAGGTCGAACCGCTGGTCCCCAAAAGGTTCGAAGAGCGACCCCTCGAAGAGGGTCACCCGCACGCCGTGCCGCGCCACGTTCTGCCGGGCCAGGGCCATAGCCTCGGGCGACTGTTCCACCCCCCAGACCCGGGCATCGGGGAGATTCTTCGCCAGAGCCACGGCGATGCAGCCGCTCCCCACGCCGATATCGAGAATGCTCCCGGCATTGGGCGTCCGCCTCAGCGCCTCTTCCACCAGGACCTCGGTATCGTGGCGGGGAATCAGCACCGCCGGGGAGACCTCGAAATCGAGGCCGAAGAACTCCTGGCTGCCGAGGATATACTGGAGCGGCTCACGCCTGGCCCGCCGCGCCACGAGCCCCCGGATCGCCGCAAGCTCGTGCTGGTTGAGGGGCTTGTCGAAGTTGACGTAGAGCCCCACCCGGTCCAACCCCAAGGCGGCCCCGAGGAGCCACTCGGTCTCCAGCCGGGCGTTCTCGACCCCCTTCTCCGCCAGGTACTCCCTGGTCCAGTCGAGGACCCTGCGGATGGTCCAGACCTCGCTCACGCCGCCTCGCTCTGCGCCTTCAGTGCCTCCATCTGGTAGTAGGCGCGCAGGGCGTCCACAATCTCGGCAATGTCTCCCAGCATGATCGTTTCGAGCCGGTAGAGGGTGAGGCCGATCCGGTGATCGGTCATCCGTCCCTGGGGGAAGTTGTAGGTCCTGATCCGCTCGCTCCGGTCGCCGCTTCCTACCTGCTGCTTCCGGTCGGCGGCGATCCGCGCGTTCTGCTCCTGCTGGAGGCCGTCGAGGATCTTGGTCTTGAGGACCTTCATCGCCTTGGAGCGGTTCTTGATCTGGCTCCGCTCGTCCTGGCACTCCACCACGATCCCGGTGGGGAGATGGGTGATCCGGACCGCCGACTCGGTCTTGTTGACGTGCTGCCCCCCCGCCCCCGAGGCGCGGTAGACGTCGATCTTGAGATCGGCAGGGTTGATGTCCACCTCGATGTCGTCGGCCTCGGGGAGGACCGCCACGGTGCAGGCGCTGGTGTGGATCCGCCCCTGGGCCTCGGTCTCCGGCACCCGCTGCACCCGGTGGGTTCCCGATTCGTACTTGAGCTTCGAGTAGGCCCCCTGCCCCTCGATGGAGGCGATGACTTCCTTGAAGCCCCCCCGCTCCGATTCCGACGCGGAGATGATCTCCACTTTCCAGCGGTTGCGCTCGGCAAAGCGGGAGTACATCCGGAAGAGGTCGCCGGCAAAGAGCGCCGACTCGTCACCCCCCGTTCCGGCACGGATTTCCAGGATCACGTTCCGGTCGTCGTTGGGATCCTTGGGGAGGAGGAGGATCTTGATTTCACCCTCCAGCTCCCCGCGGCGCCGCTCCAGTTCCGGCAGCTCCGCCTCGGCCATCTCCTTCATCTCGGGGTCGGCCAGAAGCTCCCGGTTCCCCTCGATCTCGTCGAGGACCTTCCGGTAGGTGCGGTACGCCTCCACCAGGGGGGTGAGGTCGTTGTGCTCGCGGGAGAGGCGGCGAAACTCCGGCTGATTCCCGATCACCGCCGGGTCCGCAAGGAGCGCTTCCAGTTCCTGGTGACGCACTTCCAGTTCGGCTATCTTGTCAAACATTCGGTAAATCCCTTGCGCATCGGCCCCGGGGGTACGGGAAGGCGGGGAAACCCCGCTCCCTCCACTCCGGGGCGGATTCTATGAGTTATACGACCAGTCGGTCGTCGCGGTAGCCGCCGTTCACGTCCAGCGCCTCTTCCATCGACCGGATTGCCACCTCCATCTGGCTTTCGTCCGGCTCCCGGGTGGTGAGCCGCTGCAGCGCCAGCCCCGGCTTGATGATCAGCCGCACGAGGGGGGACGTATCGTGTTTGGCGCTCCACTTGAGGAACTCGTAGGAGACCCCGGCGATGACCGGCAGAAGCACCACCCGGGCCCCGGCCTTGAGATAGAAGGGCCAGAGCTTCGGGATGAGGGAAAAGATCACGATGCTCACCAGCATGACGATCAGGAGAAAGCTCGTGCCGCAGCGGGGGTGGAGCCGGCTGTACCGGGCCACGTTCTCCACCGTCAGTTCCTCTCCCGCCTCGAAGGCGAAGATGGTCTTGTGCTCGGCGCCGTGGTACTGGAAGACCCGCTGGATATCCTTCATCCGGGAGATGGAAACGATATAGAGGAGAAAGACCGCCACCCGGATGATGCCGTCCACAAGGTTGAAGGCGATGTTGGAGGTGCCAATGAGCGGGGTGAGGAGCCTGGTCAGGTAGAGGGGGAAGACGAAGAATAGGAGGACGCCGAAGCCAAGCGCCACCGCCATGGTCCCTCCCAGGGCCCAGGACGAGAGCTCTTCCTTCTCCTCCTCTTCAGCCATTGCCTCGTTGGCGGAAAAATTCAACGCCTTGAGCCCCATGATGAGAGAGGAGAAGAGCGCCACAGCCCCACGGACAATGGGGAACTTGACCACGGGGAAACGCTCGGAAAGAGGGGGTACCTCCTCCCGCTTCACCGAGATCTCTCCGGTGGGGCGCCGGACTGCGATCGCCATGGAGCGGGGGGCACGCATCATCACCCCTTCAAGGACCGCCTGTCCGCCGACATTGATCCGCTCCGCCAGAAAGAACAGCTGCACCAACACCGACCTAAACCGTTTCATCACGCTGACATCTCCTTGAATCTCTGCCTGACCGCGACAATCTTGCCGCAAGTCATGGTTCCTTCCGGACAGGGGCCGACGAGGCAACCCGGGCCGGCATCCCGGAAGATGGTGGGGGCGACCGCTTTAACGAGCCGCAGCATCTCCACCGCCATGGCCCGAATCTCCCACTGGGCCCGCTCGCAGCAGCGGAGCTCGAAGAAGTGGAGAAGTTCGCGACCGTTCATGGTGACGATGATCTTGGTTTCAGCGGCGTTGGGCAGAATGTAACGGGCGTCCTCCGCCGGTATGCCCGCCGCCACCAGCGCCGCGTAGGTTTCGTGAAGCGCCTTGAGCTGCTCCTCGAAGCGTGCGGCAAGTTCCGGCCGCTCCGCGATGGTCGGCGGCACCACGGCAGGAAACCGTTCGACATGGGTGACGTAGCGCTGGGATTGCTGGGAGTAGGAGGCGAGCCGGTGCCGGACGAGCTGGTGACTCGTGGCCCTCGAGATCCCCTCGATGCCGAAGGTGAAGGAGGCGTGCTCCAGCACCGACTGGTGTCCCAGCGACATGATCTTGTCGAGGAACGCGGCGATGTCCGATTTCGAGAGTTTCTCGCGCAGTTCGTCGATGCCGACGGGCGAGTAGCAGAGCCGGGCGGCGAGGGCAACAGCGGTTTCGGGGTCGGGGGTGTGCTGGAGAAGCGTAACCTTCATGCAATCCCTTGATGAAGCGGCAGACGGTACATCATCAGAAACAGATAAGGGGATTTCGCCATGGACAAAATCCCCCTCCACTAATCCGCAAGGCCGAGGGCCTGATCTTACAGGCCGTATCTCTTCTTGAAGCGCTCGACGCGGCCGGCGGTGTCCATGATCTTCTGCTTTCCGGTGAAAAACGGATGGCAGGCGGAGCAGACTTCGGTATTGATCTCGGAGCTGGTGGAGCGGCTCTGGAAGCTGTGACCGCAGGCGCACTTGATCGTCACTTCCGTGTACTTGGGATGAATTCCCTCTTTCATATGTTCCTCCTTGCAGGGGTCCCCTGCGGTAATGTGCAGTCGCTGGAAAGTTTTATAGTTAGCACCACCAGCTTATTTTTTCAAGAGTTTTTTCCGGCGCTCCCGGGCGTCACTTGCTCATAGAGTCGAGAAAATCCTGGTTCGATTTCGTCTCCGAGAGCTTGTCGAGGAGAAACTCCATGCTGTCCACCACGTTCATCGGGTGGAGCACCTTGCGGAGGATCCAGATCCGGTTGAGGGCGCTCTTCTCGATGAGGAGCTCCTCCTTGCGGGTCCCCGACTTGTTGATGTCGATGGCCGGGAAGGTCCGCTTCTCCACGAGCTTCCGATCGAGGTGGACCTCCATGTTGCCGGTCCCCTTGAACTCCTCGAAGATGACCTCGTCCATCTTGCTCCCGGTGTCGATCAGCGCCGTGGCGATGATGGTGAGCGACCCCCCCTCCTCGATGTTGCGGGCGGCGCCGAAGAAGCGCTTCGGCTTGTGGAGGGCGTTGGAGTCGACCCCGCCGGAGAGGATCTTGCCGGAAGGGGGGATGACGGTGTTGTAGGCCCGGGCGAGCCGCGTGATGGAGTCGAGAAGGATCACCACGTCCCGCTTGTGCTCCACGAGCCGCTTCGCCTTCTCGATCACCATCTCGGCCACCTGCACGTGGCGGGTGGCGGGCTCGTCGAAGGTGGAGGAGACCACCTCCCCTTTGACCGAGCGCTGCATGTCGGTCACCTCTTCGGGGCGCTCGTCGATCAGCAGCACGATCAGGTAGACCTCGGGATGGTTCTCGGCGATGGAGTTGGCGATGTTCTGGATGAGCATCGTCTTGCCGGTGCGGGGAGGGGCGACGATGAGCCCCCGCTGCCCCTTGCCGATGGGGGAGACCAGTTCCATGACCCGCATCGGCATGTTGTCGGGGGCAGTCTCCAGCCTGATCTTTTCGTCGGGATAGAGGGGGGTGAGGTTGTCGAAGAGGATCTTGTCCCGGGCTACTTCGGGGGGTTCGAAGTTGACCGTCTCGACCTTCAGGAGCGCAAAGTAGCGTTCCCCCTCTTTCGGGGGGCGGATCTGGCCGGAGACGGTGTCGCCGGTGTGCAGATTGAAACGGCGGATCTGGGAGGGAGAAACGTAGATGTCGTCGGGGCCCGGCAGGTAGTTGTAATCGGGCGCCCGGAGAAAACCGAAGCCGTCGGGAAGGCATTCGAGGACCCCCTCGCCGAAAATCATGCCGTTCTTTTCGGTCTGGGCGTTGAGGATGGCGAAGATCAGATCCTGCTTGCGCAGGCTCGATGCCCCCTCGATATTGAGCCCCTTGGCTATCGCCGTAAGCTCGTTGATCTTCTTCCCTTTCAGTTCTTGCAGGTTCATCGGTTCTCCTGGTCGGAGCGCTCGACGGCGACGGCAGCAGGAAGCCGCGACCGTTCGGGCGCACGGGGTATGGACATCTTATGCGGATACGTTTGTGTGAGGGGAATTGATACCCTGAAAACTATCTGTTGTTAATGGATGACTGTTGCTGTGATGAGGTGTCGCGTTACCGAGCAGTTCGGCTGAAGCGCCGGAGGCAAAACAGGAGTCGAATTGAGGATAGTTCGTTTATAAACCCCATCCCCTTGGCTTGTCAACACTAATTATCCTTTCCGGCAGCTGCCGGAAGCCCTGTCATCCAGACGGCCCCTTTGACCGGTGGGGAGGAATTCTCTCGCGACACCAGCGGATTTAGCAGTTGACACGTCACGGCGCCTGGCACTATAGTCCCAGCTGTCAGACCACAAAGCCGTCGGGGAGACTTTTTCACCTCGGGGCGCCCCCTCCCGAAGAGCCCCGCCGACAGCACATCACGCCCGACAGAGGCATCCACCGTGCAGAAAAAAGACAAGTCCGACTACATGATCCTCGCCGTCTCCCACGCCCTCGACCTCCTGGAGCAGTTCCACGGGGAAGATGTGGCCGAACTGGGCGTCACCGAACTGGCCCGGCGGCTCAAGCTCCACAAGAACAACGTGTTCCGCCTTCTCGCCACCCTGGAGGCCCGCGGCTACGTGGAGCAGAACCGCATAACCGGCAACTACCGCCTCGGGCTCAAAACCCTTGAGATCAGCCAGACCATGATCAGGCAGATGGCGCTGCTGCCGTACTCCAAACCGGCGCTGGAGGAACTTGTCCGCGAATGCGACGAAACCGCCTACGTTGCCGTCCTCAAGGAACACCTGAGCACCTACCTCTACGGCGTGGAGAGCCATGCCACGGTGCGGGTCGTCTCCCGCCTCGGCTCGCGGCTTCCCGCCTACTGTACCGCCGCAGGCAAGGTCCAGCTCGCGTTTCTGCCCCCGGAGGAGTTGGAACGGTACATGGCCCGCACCGAGCTCGCCCGCTTCACCCCCCACACCATCACCGACCGGCAACGGCTCCGCGACCACCTCCGCGAGGTGGCCAGCCGGGGATATGCCGTCGACAATGAGGAACTGGAGATCGGGGTCCGCGGGGTGGCGGCACCGATCTTCGACTACCGCACCGCCGTCGTTGGCGCCGTGATCATTTCAGGCCCGTCGATCCGCTTCTCGGATGAACGGGTCCGGAATACCCTTGCCCCCCTCGCCCAGAAGACAGCCCAGGAGATATCGGTCAAGCTCGGCCACGTCGCCCCCATCCCCGAATAAGGACACGATACCCTGCTCACCCCTTTCCCCCCGGGAGCGTGAAGAAGAAGGCGGCCCCTCTCCCGGGCTCCGCTTCGGCCCAGATCCTGCCGCCGTGCCGCTGGACGACCCGCCGGACGGTGGCCAGACCGATGCCGGTCCCCTCGAACTCTTCATTCCGATGGAGCCGGCGAAACGGCTGAAAAAGCTCCCCCGCCTCCCGCATGTCGAACCCCGCCCCGTTGTCACGCACACAGAAGACCCGTTCCCCGCTTCGCGTGGTCACCGAAATCCCGATCGTGGCGCCACTGGTCTTTCGGGTGTATTTCCAGGCATTGCCGATCAGGTTTTCCAGGGCAATGCGCAGCATATGCGGATCACCCTTCACCATGAGCCCGGGAGACGAGACGAACTCGACCTCCCGCTCCGGCTCGGCCATCCGGAGCCCCAGGATTATCTCCCCCGCCAGCACGCCGAGATCGACCTCTTTGTTTCTTGTTTCGCTCTGGGTAACGCGGGAAAGAACGAGCATCGCCTCCACGAGCTCGACGATCCGCTCCGTGGCATCGTAAATGGTGTCCGCCAGGAGGAGCCGGGTTTCCCGGCGGCACTCGCCGTTGTTCTCCCTGAGGAGCTGGGCCGAAAGGCTGATCTGCCCCACGAGGGAGCGCAGGTCATGGGAGAGCGAGTAGCTGAACGCCTCGAGCTCCCCGTTGGCAACCTCCAGTTCGGCCGCCCGGGCCGCCAGGTGCGAGTTGAGGATCTCGATCCGCTCCGCCGCCCGCTTCCGGTCGGTAATGTCCGCCACCATGTTGATCAGGCAGGGGACACCGTCGAGCTCCAGCAGCTCCGCCGAGTAGAGACCGGTAAAGGTCCGCCCCGACCGGTCCCGGAATGTCACCTCCTGCTCCCGGACCGCCCCCTCCTCGCGGATGATCCCCACTATCCACTCCCTCTCCGCCGGACTCTGCCAGATGTTCAACTCCAGGGAAGTCCGCCCCACCACATCGCTGCGGCGATAGCCGAAGGTCCGCTTGAAGGCCTCGTTGACCTCGATGAACCGCCCCTCCGCCAACGTCGTGATCCCGAGCATCACCGGCGATGTCCGAAAGGCCTTCGAAAATTTCTCTTCCGACGCCGCAAGGGCCTTTTCGGCCCGCCGCCGCTCGGTGATATCCAGAAACGTTACCACCGCCCCCACCAGGGTGTCCTCCTCCCGCCGCACGGGGTACGCCCAGTACTCCACCGGGAAAGGAGTACCGTCGGCCCGCCAGAACACCTCGTCGGCGGAGTGGATGCATTCGCCCTCGCGAAACGCCCGCACCACGGCGCACTCCTCGACCGTGTACGGAGTGCCGTCCGCCCGGGAGTGGCAGAGCACCTCATGCATCTGCCGCCCGAGCAGCTCTCCCTCGTCACCGTACCCTAGCACCTGCAGGCAGGCCGGATTGCAGAACACGCACCGCCCTTCCAGGTCGAGCCCGTAGATCGCTTCGGCGGTGGAGCTCAGGATCAGCCGCAGCTGCGACTCCTGCTCCCGCAGCGCCTGCTCTGCCTCCCGCTGGCGCAGGGTAGCGAGCCCCATGTCGACGACAAAGCTGACGAAACCCTCGCAGTAGCGCATGAGCCGGTCGACCTCCTCCCGGCTGAAGACCGGAATCGCGGCAAGGGCCGCCAGGTAATCCGCTTCGTCGAACCCGAATTCGCTGGCCTGTCGCCGGAAAAACTCGATGTCGGGGTGCTCCCCCTCGAAGAAGAACTGGCCGAGAAACAGGGTCGCTACGTGCTGTCCGGCTATGATTACCGGGACCCCGACATCCCACAGGCCGTTCAGGCACTTGTAAGGGACGTAGGCCCCCTCGGTCAGGTGGGACTTGATGTAGGCATTACTCTGGCGGCACCGCTCACGGGTGGTGGGGTTGACGCGGTGATACTTCGTGCAGATCTCCTGCCAGCCGGTGGCGACCAGGATCCGCCCCTCGGCATCGACGATGCCGACCGGAACGCCGGTCATGGCCTGGAATTGCTCCATCAGACCCTGAAGCCGGGGAACGTCGATCAGCTCCGAAAAGTGATACATCATGGGATAAAAGCCCTTTCCCGGCACCGGCGGCCCGTCGGGCCGACCGGAACAGTATAGGAAAACAGCAATTTTTAATTCAATTATACAAATCCTGCGACAAAAACCAAGGGAACCATTTGCTTAGGTAAAACGAGGGGTAATGGCGGGGGGGTGCGGGTCAGTTGGTATTGTGGTACAGCAGGACATCGAGCAGGCGTTCGTACTCTTCGAGCTTGTTTTGGAGCTTCTTTAGTTCCGCGGGGGTATAGACCTCGGTCCCCCGGGCGATCTCGCGCTTGAGCTTCGCGATGAGCTCGACGATATCGTCCTTGCGGTCGGGGCAGTTCTCGTCATGGAGGAGGCAGAGGTCCTTCCCCTTGGGGGGAGGCTGCTCGGCGGCGGCCGTAAGCGTTGCCGCGGCAATGAGGAAGGCGACAAGAATAGAGCTGATGTGTTCATGGATCACCTTCCCGATGAAGACATTCTGTTAGTTCCATGATAGCACAAAACGGCCCGGAGGCCCCACCCGCAGCTATTTCGCGCCGGCTACAGCTTGTTGATGAAGACCTCCCGCGGCTTGCTGGTCCCGTCGGAGGGACCGACGATCCCCTCCTGCTCCATCCGCTCGATGATGCGGGCGGCGCGGTTGTAGCCGATCCGCAGGCGCCGCTGGATCATGGAGATGGAGGCCTGGCGCGTCTCGACCACCAGGGCCACGGCGGCGTCGTACCGCTCGTCGATGAGGTCCTCGTCGTCCCCGCCGCCCGGCCCCCCTTCCTCCTTCATCTCCAGGATCGACTTGTCGTAGACCGGCTTCCCCTGCTTCTTGAGGAAGTCCACCACCCGCTGCACCTCGGCGTCGGAGACGAAGGCGCCGTGGACCCGCTGCATCTTGGCGGTCC
>JAJZUC010000037.1 GCA_021847245.1 Deltaproteobacteria bacterium
AAGCTGCTACAGCGTAGTCGTAATTGTCGGCGTTTAATTCGCCCCGGGCTGTTTTACGAGACCTGCCCGGACCTCGGCATGCAACCTTTGCTTCCTATCCCCGTCGAAACCTTTACACCCCCGTAAAATTGAGTTCGACCCGCTTGCGAGTCGTTACTTGTTCCGCTCTTTCAGCGCCACTGCCATTTCGCGCTTCTGATCCTTCTTCTTCAGGTCTTCCCGCTTGTCGTACAGCTTTTTGCCTTTGGCAAGCCCCAACTCGACCTTGATGTAGCCGTTCTTGAAGTAGAGGCGAAGCGGGACTACCGAATACCCCTTTTCCCGAATCTTGCCGTAAAGCCGGTTGATCTCGGCCTTGTGGAGAAGGAGTTTGCGCATCCGCTCGGGGTCATGATTCTCCCGATTGCCGAAGGCATAGGGCGAGATGTGCAGGTTGTGCAGGAATACCTCCCCTTCCCGGACCAGTGCGAAGGAGTCGTTCAGGTTGCCCTTCCCGAGACGAAGCGACTTCACCTCCGTCCCCTTGAGCACCATGCCGGCCTCGAACTTTTCCTCGATGAAGTAATCGTGGAAGGCCTTCTTGTTATTGCAAATCAGCTTCTCGCCCATACATATGCATAGTAACAGATGAGGCGAAGCCATTGCAAGGACAAATAACGGACTTTTTTGGTCCTCTTCATGCTATGGAAGGGACTTTGCCGGCGGTGAATACTTCGGCCAGGATTCCCGCCTGAATGATGGCTTCGCAAAGGTCATGCCCTGCGGGCAGCTGGGGGAGGTCGACAACGAGGAAATCGGCCCGTTTGCCCGGTTCGAGGGAGCCGACCTGGTGGTCTGCGGCGATGGCGCGGGCGGCAGCGAGTGTGGCGAGGGAGAGAACCTCCGCCGGGGTGAAGACCCCGGGGTATGCTTCGGAAACAAACCGCATCTCGTCCCAGAGGGAGAGGGAGTCGTTGCTAGCCAGGGAATCGGTGCCAAGGGCGAGGTGGATGCCGAGCTTCTTCAGAAGGTGGGCCGGTGCTCTTCCGACGGCAAGCTTTTCATTGCTGCGGGGACAGAGGATCACGGTGACCCCGCGCTCCTTGAGGATCTCGGCATCGGCAGGGGTGAGGTGTACGCCGTGGACGCAGGTGGTGCGCCGGTCCAGCAGACCTCGCCGGTCAAGCCAGGAGGCGGCGGTTGCGTGCTGCGGGGGGGGAATAAATTCCTCCCAGTGGACGTGGGGGTAGAGAAGATCGGCGATCATGCCGGAGGAGTCGAAGTAGAAATCCGATTCGGCACGAGATTCGGCCAGGTGGATGACGCGCGGGATCTCCATTGCAGCCGCGAGCCGGCAGAGGCTGTCATGGAACCGGGCCGAAAGCGTGTGGGGGGCGTGGGGTGATATTCCCGGCTCGAAGCTGCCGCACCTGAAAGAGGAGAGATCGGCCCGGAGGGTGTCCAGCGCCTCCCGGCAGCGGAGGGGGTCATGACCGAGCGCCTCGAAAAAGATGCGGCCGGAGAGTGGCGCGTTGCAATAGAGGTGGAGGAGCGAGCGATCGCTCAGAATCTCCCCCACCGAGGTGGTGCCGGATTCGAGACAGATCCTGAGCCCTTCGCGTACCGAGAGCTCCAGCTCCTGCGGCGTGAGCGCCCGCCTGATCTTGATTACCTGGATGATCCAGTCCACGTAGGTGCGGGGAGAATAGTCGATTCCCTTGCGGATCTTCCAGGAGGGGAAGTGGGTCAATTCAAGATGGGTGTGGGCGTTGACGAGGCCGGGAATGATGGCGCAACCGGGGAAGTCGCGCAGGGGGACGCTGTACCGTGCGCGAAGCTCGGCCAGCGTCCCCGTTTCGACGATGCGGTCGCCGTCCACCACCATCGCACCACCGGGAACCGGAGGGGATGAAATCGGTACGAGGTATGAGGCGGCGAACAGTTCCATAATTCCCCTGCATCTCCTGCCAAACCATGGCAGGATCCTCCCCTGCAACTACCAGGCTACTTTTTTCAGGCTCCCCTGCCCCGCCACTTCTTTGCGCGTGGGAAGCATGCAGTTCTTGTCGTCGACAAAGACCAGCTTCGGCTCGTGCTTCAGCGCTTCCTCGTTCTCCATGTTGACGAAGCTGGCGATGATGACGAGATCCTTCGGCGCCACAAGCCGGGCAGCGGCGCCATTGATGCAGATGACCCCCGAACCGCGCTCTCCTTCGATCGCGTAGGTCTCGAAGCGGCTCCCGTTGGTCACGTTCCAGATCGCCACCGCCTCGTAGGGAATGATGTCGGCGGCTTCCATCAGGTCGAGGTCGATGGTGATGCTTCCTTCGTAGTGAAGATCGGCTCCGGTGACCGTGGCGCGATGAATCTTGCTTTTGAGCATCCTGCGTTCCATTTAATTTTCCTCCCCCAAGATACAGTTGTCAATCAGCCTCGTTTTTCCAATTCTGACGGCCAGAGCCAGCAGGGTGCCTTCGTCGGCCGTCTCCACAGCTTCCAGTGTGCCCATGTCGCGAAATTCCGCGTAGTCTATAGATGCGGCGGGAACCTCACCGATCAGGCGCACCACCCGCTCACTGAGGATCTTCACCGAACGCTCACCGCCGTTGAAAAGCCCCCGGGCGGTGACAAGGGCCCTGTAGAGGCAGAGGGCATTCTGCCGCTCTTCGGGCTGGAGATAGGCGTTGCGGGAACTCATGGCAAGCCCGTCGTCCTCGCGGACAATCGGCATGCCGATAATCTCGATGTCCATGTTCAGATCGGCCACCATCCGCCGGATCACGGCAAGCTGCTGGAAATCCTTCTTCCCGAACAGGGCGACATGGGGCATGACGATATTGAAGAGTTTGGTCACCACGGTGGTGACCCCGCGGAAATGGCCGGGACGGCTGGCGCCGCAGAGGGGGAGCGTCAGCTCCTCGGCATTGACATAGGTCTGGAAACCGGTCGGGTACATGTCGCCAGCCTTCGGCGCGAAGATGACGTCGACCCCCGCCACGGAGGCGACCGCCGTGTCGCGCGCAAGGTCGCGGGGATAGGCATCGAGGTCCTCGGAAGGACCGAACTGGGTCGGGTTGACGAAGATGCTCGCCACCAGGACATCCCCCCGTTTTCTCCCCTCCCTCATGAGGGAGGCATGCCCCTCATGGAGGTATCCCATGGTCGGCACCAGGGCAATGGTCTTCCCTGCCGTGCGGGCCTCCCGGGCAAATCTCTGCATTTCGGCGACCGATTCGATGATTGTCATGTCAGCTGAACGAATGCCCCTCGTCGGGGAACTCTCCTTTCTTCACTTCGGCGATATAGGAGGTGACGGCGTCGGCAATTACCCCCCCGACGTCGGCATAGCGCTTCACGAACTTCGGTGAGTATTTTTCGCAGAGCCCGAGGATGTCATGGATAACGAGCACCTGACCGTCGCAGTGGGGTCCGGCCCCGATGCCGATGGTGGGGATCGAGAGCTCAGCGGTTATCCGCCTGGCCAAGGCAAGGGGAATCCCTTCCAGCACCAGGGCGAAGGCGCCGGCCTCCTGCACGGCCAGGGCGTCCTCCAGGAGTCGCCTGGCCTGCTCTTCCTTCTTCCCCTGGACCTTGTATCCCCCCATCCGGTGTATCGACTGGGGGGTAAGTCCGATATGCCCCACGACCGGGATATCCATGTCGACGATGGCCCGGATGGTGTCGGCGACGTGGGCGCCCCCTTCGAGCTTGACCGCCTCCGCCCCCCCTTCCTTCACCAGTCGCCCCGCGCTGAGCCGGGCATCGCGCAGGTCTGTCTGGAAGGAGAGAAACGGCATGTCGACAACCACCAGCGCCTTCGGACGGGCGCGCGTGACGGCCCGGGTATGGTAGATCATCTCTTCGATGGTTACCGGCAGGGTATTGTCGTAGCCGTTAACGACGACCCCAAGCGAATCGCCGACCAGGATGGCATCGATGGCGCAGTCGTCCATGACCCGGGTAAAGGGAAAATCGTAGCTGGTGAGCATCGCGATCTTCTCGCCCGCTTCCTTCATCTTCTGGATATCGAGGATTGTTTTTTTCCTGCTCACTCAGAACACCTCATTAACAAAAAATGCGCCCCCGGAAAACGGAGGCGCACGAAAAGACCGAAAGAGCTGATTCTCTCTTCTTCCTGTGCGGCTATTGCCTTCCGTCCCGGTTCTCGGCGAATCCAGGCAGTATGTTGCTGTTCAAGGTTCCCACGGCTCCGCCGGTGTTGCGGGCCGTCATTAGAACATTTTTCTATTTATCACAGACAAAACGGTCATGTCTACCGCTTAATTCACCCTGCAATCTTCTTCATCATCTCAAGCTCTTTGACTACTTCGCTGCTCTCTTCACGCCGCACTTCCATATCCTCGAAAATCCTGGTCACCATCTGGCCGACCCCCTCCACCGACTTCTTGATCTCGGTGCCGTCCTCCACCTGCTTGACGGTGGCCTTGACCATCTCCTGGGTCATCTCCTTGATCGTGTCGATGGAACGGACGATGCTCATGGCGGCATCCGACTGCTCCTTGGAGGCCTTGAAGATCTGGGAGCTCATGCTGCTCACGTTCTCGATGGAATGGGTCACGAGCTGCACGCTCCGCGCCTGCTCCTCGGTGGCGGTCTTGATCTCGCGGGTCATGTCCATGGAACGGACCGAGCTCCCGTGGATAACTTCGAGCGACTGCCCCATGACGCCGCCAAGTTCAACCCCCCGCTGCACCCGCTCCTTGGAGGCCGAGATATTTTCCGCAGCATCGCGGGATTCCTTCATGATCTCTTCGATAATGCCGGTAATCTCACCGGTGGATTGCCCGGTCTGCAGCGAAAGGTTGCGGATCTCGTCGGCCACGACCCCGAAGCTCTTGCCGTATTCGCCCGCCTGGGCGGCAATGATGGAGGCGTTGAGCGCCAGGAGGTTGGTGCGCTTGGTGATGTCGTTGATGACGCCGACGATGCTTTCGATCCGCCCGCTGTTTTCGGTGAGACGTTTCATCCCTTCGAAGGAGAGCTCGACCGAGTTCTGGATCTCGGCAAGGGCCCTGATGGTCTCTTCCACCACCCGCCTCCCCCGGTCGGCCTCTTCCTTCACCTTGCTGGACACCTGGTGGGAAATGGCGGCACTCTGCTCCACGTTCTTGATGGTGGAGTTGAGCTCTTCCATGGCGGAAGCGGACTTGTCGATCGACTCGGAGAGATAGTCGAGGTTCCTGGTCACCTGCTCGATGGAAACATAGATGTTGCTCACGGCGGAGCTGGTCTCGTCCACCGCCGAAAGGACGCTTTCCGCGGCCGACGCAATGTGGGCGGTGCCGTCGGCCACCGAACTGACCGCGTCCTTCAGGTTGGCAACATAGCGCGAATAGTGATCGCGGTTCTTGAGGAGATCGGCAAAGGTGGTCTCAAGTTCCGACGTCAACGCCCCGATCGCCTTCAGCAGGTTGATCCGGACGATGGCCGAGGCGGCCTGATCGGAAAACAGCTTGATGGTGTCGACATCGGTGTCGTTAAGGGCCCGCTTGCTGAGGCTGTTGTCGATGCCGAAGAGTCCGATCGATTCCCCCTTGACGACGATGGGACAGACCACGAAGCTCTTCGAGCGCAGCGCCTTGATGGTATCGTACGGCGGCTGGAGCTTGAAGTCGGACGGGAAAACGCTGATGTCGTCAACCATGTAGAGCTGCTTGTCGCTGAAGCACTTGAAGATGACGCCGCTGCGGAGATCGAGGGGGAGCGTCACCCCGCTCGGGTTGAATCCCGCGGTCCCGATGGATGCCACGAACGAGAGAGAGGTGCGCATGTCGTCGGCCATGAGGATGTTGACCCGTTCATAGCCGAGAACGTCATGGAGTCCATCGGCGCAGAGACGAAGGACTTCGTCCACGTCGATGGATTTCTGGATCTTGCTGCTGATCTGGTGGAAGTTTTTGATATTGCTGTCGAGGACCCGGTACCGGTTCTCGAAGACTTCCTTCTGGGAGGCTACCTCCTGGTGGAGGCCGTCCAGCTCCACGGCCCGTGCGTGCAGCTCGTCACTGGTCTTTCCTATGTAAGAGCCGACAACGGCCAATACGGTAGCGGTGCCGATCCCCATGTATGAGTACAGGGCGAGATTGTAACCGTTCTTGAAGATGTCGCCGAAAATCTGGGAGAGAAGCGGCTGGTCCGAGTCGGCGAAAAAGATAAGCCGGATAAAGGTCCAGGCCACGGGGGCGCCGATTCCCATGGCGCAGCCGAGGATGCCGTAGAGCCTGCTCCTGTTGCTGATAATTGCCCCGGTTTCCATAAAAGGTTACCCTCCAGTGAAGATATCCATGTACATGGGGGGAGTCCGTTACCGGCTCCCTCGAAGAACATTCTGCCGAGGAATAGCCAAACCCCTAACACAACAACGATGCACTCTATCTCGACAAGCTCGCAAAGTCAACCATTTGCGAGGGTTTTGCGGGAACGGGGAACTCCTTTCATGGAAATCATGGACGACCGACGGCGATGCCGAGCTCCTCGGCGGCGGTAACCATCTGGCCTTTCGGGTCGACGAGCTTGAGCCGTCGCACCGCCTTCTCGATTGAGACTGATCTGATATCCCTCCCCCGCAGGCAGACCATCTCGCCATAGCGTTCCCGTTCGAGGAGTTCCACCGCGCCAACCCCGAAACGGCTCCCGAGGCAGCGGTCGAAGGTGGAGGGAGACCCTCCCCGCTGGAGATGACCGAGGACCATCGTCCTCGTATCCATCTTCAGGCAGGATGAAAGCTCCCGCGCAACGTATTCGCCGATTCCGCCCAGCCGCTCCACAGGGTTCGTTTTGTCCGCCTGCCACCGCACAACCCTCCCCCCACCCCGCGGGTACGCCCCTTCGGCGGCTACGACGATGCTGAATGTGCTGCCGCGACGGCAGCGCTCGTCGATGGCTCGGCATACCGACTCAATGTCGAATGGAATCTCCGGGATGAGGATGACGTCCGCTCCGCCGCTTATCCCCGACTCCAGCGCGATCCAGCCGGCATAGCGCCCCATGACTTCCATGATCATGACCCGGTGATGGCTTTCCGCCGTGGAGTGGAGCTTGTCGAGGGCATCGGTTGCCGTTTCCAGGGCGGTGTTGTAACCGAAAGTGACATCGGTCTCCATCAGGTCGTTGTCGATGGTTTTCGGAACACCGACTATCGGCACACCTTTGCGCATCAGTTCGAGGGCTATCTTGAGCGAGCCGTCGCCCCCAACCGTCACCAAACCGTCGATTCCCAGCTTTCGGATGTTGCCGACAACCTGATCGGATATGTCGGTAAGTACAGACTTACCATCTTGCTCCACGGGGTAACAGAAAGGATTTCCCCTGTTGGAGGTCCCGAGAATGGTTCCCCCCCGCGGCAGAATTCCCCGCACATCCCCGAGACCGAGAAGTCTCGTCTTGTCGGCCCTCAGAAAGCCGTCGAAGCCGTCCTCTATGCCGACGACCTCCCACCCGCGGCGGATGATGGCGCTCTTGACCACCCCCCTGATCACCGCATTGAGCCCCGGGCAGTCGCCACCGCCGGTGAGAATCCCGATTCGCCGTTTCATGCTCCCTCCATGCCGAAAGTTGCTTCCCGTCAGATGCCCGTTCCACTTCCGAAGGCCTGCATCGCGAGGGCGGCGCTGCCGATCAGGCCGGCATCCTCGCCCAGGGCCGCGGGAATGATCCTGAGCCGTTCGCCGGGAACCGAAAATGCGCGCGCCCGCATCTCCTTCTCCGCGGCATCCTTCAGCAGATCGAAGCTGGCGGCCACCCCACCCCCCACGATGAATGCCTCGAGGTTGAGGATGTTTGCCAGGCCGGCCGCCGCAATCCCGAGATAACGGCCCGCATCCGCAAAAATCTTCAACGCGCGGGGATCGCCCCGCCGTGCCGCCTCGGCGACGTTTTCGGCGGAAATGGACTCTCCCGCGCACCCCTCCGGCATGGCGGCGCGGGCAGCAGCGGCGATGGCCGTGGCCGATGCGTACTGTTCGAGGCAACCGCGATTGCCGCAGGTACATGGCCTGCCATCCGGTTCCACCGTCAGGTGGCCGAGCTCTCCGGCAACCCCGTCGATGCCGGTCCACAGACTCCCGTTGAGCACAAGCCCTCCCCCCACGCCGGTCCCGAGCGTAACCATGATGAAGGAAGAGAATTCCGCTCCCGCGCCGTACAACCGTTCCCCCCAGGCGCAGGCGTTGACGTCGTTGGCGACAACGGTAGGGAGTTCAGTGAGGCGCTGCAGCTCTTCGCGCAGATTCACCCCGTCGAGGGGGGGGAGATTGACGGAAACATGAACGTAGCCATCGTTGGCAATGAGCCCGGGTATCCCCGCCCCCGCGGCAACGATGGTCGCTCCGCATGCGCCGGCCCCGCGGCGCAAGACGCCGCATCCCTCGCAAATCTTTTCATAAAAGGCCTCGCGCCCGGCATTGATCCCGGTTTTCAGCTCGTGCCGGTGCCGGATCCGTCCCAACCGGTCCACCAGGGCAAAACGCAGGTTCGTCCCTCCCACGTCGATGCCGGCAAAAAACTCGTTCCTCTCCTCTGTCATCGAAAGTACCCCGGGAGGTTATTGGTCAAGAGCATCAAAGCGGGGACGCAGACGATCGTAAGCCGCGAGGAGCCCCTCCGGAACGACCCTGACATCGACGACAACGCTCATGAAATTGGTGTCGCCGTTCCAGCGCGGAACGATGTGGAAATGGAGATGATCATCGACCCCGGCACCTGCCGCCTTCCCCAGATTCATGCCGATGTTGAACCCCTGGGGAGAGGCTTCTTCGTATAGGATGGCACGACAGAGGCGAACGGTGCGGAAAAGATCGAGCATCTCCTCGTCCGAAAGCGAATCCATGTCGGCCGTATGGCGAAGGGGAGCGGCCATGAGGTGGCCGTTGGTGTAAGGATACCGGTTCAGCATCACCAGAGATAACGGCGTTCTGCAGAGCACCAGGTGCTCGCGGTCTCCGCTGGTATCCGGCGGGAGGCAGAAGATGCATCCCGAAGGTTTTTCATTGAAAATGTATTCTGTCCGCCAGGGTGCCCAGATTCGTTCCATCACCGCCTCCTCCGTCTATCTGCCCGTCTCGGCAAGGGTTTCGGAATTATTAACCAAGCAGGTCCAAATTACAAGTGTCGCCAGGGGGTTGCCCAGGTCTCCGACAAGTAGAATGATTTTTTAGTTTCACTGTAATTTGAGCTTGACAAAGCGGCAAGACACGGACTAAGGTGTCTCAATTTAAGTGATTTCGGCAAAATAAAACTCCGTAACAGCAGTGTGGCACGACGGAAAAATTTTTATCACGAGTAAAAATCACCTCGATGCCACCGAAGAAAGGAGCAAGTTCGCCATGCGCAAAAAACAGGATGCCCTTGACTACCATTCGAGTGGCCGTAAAGGCAAGATCGAAGTAATTCCGTCCAAACCGTGCCTTACCCAACGCGACCTCTCACTCGCCTATTCACCCGGCGTCGCCGAGCCCTGCCTCGAGATCGAAAAAAACCCCGAAGACGCCTATAAGTATACTGCCAAAGGGAACCTTGTCGCAGTCGTCTCCAACGGTACCGCCGTTCTGGGCCTCGGCAACATCGGTGCCCTGGCCGGAAAGCCGGTCATGGAAGGTAAGGGGGTACTTTTCAAGCGGTTTGCCGATATCGACGTGTTCGATATCGAAGTCAACTCGGAGAACCCCGACGAGGTGATCAAGGTCTGTCAGCTTCTGGAGCCGACTTTTGGCGGCATCAACCTGGAGGACATCAAGGCTCCGGAGTGCTTCTACATCGAAGAAAAACTCAAGGAGACCATGAACATCCCGGTCTTCCATGACGACCAGCACGGCACCGCCATCATCTCTGCCGCGGGGCTGACCAACGCCCTGATGCTGGTGGGGAAAAAGATCGAGGAAATCCGGCTCGTGGTCAACGGCGCCGGCGCCTCCGCCATTGCCTGCGCCAACCTGGCGATCTCCCTCGGGCTCAGGAAAGAGAACCTCATCATGTGCGACACCAAGGGGGTCATCTACCGGGGGCGCGCCGAAGGGATGAACAAGTACAAGGAGCGCTTTGCCGTCGACACCCCGCTCCGCACGCTCGAGGAAGCCGTGGAAGGAGCCGATGTTCTCTACGGCCTTTCCTCCAAGGGGGCCTTCACCCCCGAGATGGTGCGCAAGATGGCCGCCAACCCGATCATCTTCGCCATGGCCAACCCCGACCCGGAGATCACCCCCGAGGAGGCCCACGCGGTGCGCGGCGACGTCCTTATCGCCACGGGGCGCTCCGACTATCCCAACCAGGTGAACAACGTTCTCGGCTTTCCGTTCATCTTCCGCGGCGCCCTCGACGTCCGCGCCACCACCATCAACGAGGAGATGAAGAAGGCCGCGGTCTCTGCACTGGCGGAGCTGGCCCGCGAGGAATGTCCCGACTCGGTCTGCCGCGCATACGGCAACGTGAAATTCTCCTTCGGCCGCGATTACATCATTCCCAAGCCGTTCGATCCCCGGGCCCTGCTGCGGGTTGCCCCGGCGGTCGCCAAGGCGGCCATGGAATCGGGGGTGGCCCGCCAGCCGATCGAGGACATGGAGAAGTACGTCGAGCATCTGGAGTCGCTGCAGGGCAAAGCCAAGGAAACCCTGCGGATGATCATCAACAAGGCCAAGTGCGACCCGAAGCGGATCGTCTTCCCCGAGGGGGACAACGAAAAGATCCTCAAGGCGGCCCAGATACTCATCGAAGAGGGGATCGGCAAACCGATCCTCATCGGGAACCAGGAAAAGATCCGCGCCACTATGGCGGAGCTCGGTCTCGAGCTCAACGGTGACGTGGCAATCGTCGACCCCGCGAACTTCGAGCGCTCGGAGGAATACGCCGAGGAACTCTTCCGGCTTCGCCAGAGAAAGGGGCTGACCCTTTCCGAAGCGCGCCGGATCATGACCCGCAAGTCCCGCACCCATTTCGGCTGCATGATGGTCCACATGGGGGATGCCGACACCCTCCTTTCCGGCATCGACACCCATTATCCGGAGACCATTCGCCCGGCGCTGGAGGTGATCGGCAAGCAGCAGGGGCTCTCCAGCGTCCACGGTCTCTACATGATGGTCTTCAACAAGGGGATCTTCCTCATGGCGGACACCACCGTCTGCATCGAGCCGACGCCGGAGGAACTGGCAGAAACCGCCGTTCTCGCCGCCGATAAGGCACGCATGCTCGACCTCGAGCCGACGGTGGCCATGCTCTCGTTCTCCAACTTCGGTTCGGTGAGCCATCCCCAGACCCTCAAGGTGAAGCGGGCGGTGGAGATCGTCAAGGAGCGGGAACCGAATCTCATCATCGACGGGGAGATGCAGTCGGACACGGCGGTGGTGACGGAAATCCTCCAGAAGAGCTTCTCGTTCGCCAGCCTCAAGGAGGCGGCCAATGTCCTGATTTTCCCCGACCTCAACTCCGGGAACATCTGTTACAAGCTCCTTCACCACCTTGGGGGAGCCGAGGCCATCGGGCCGATTCTCATGGGGATGAAGAAGCCGGTCCACGTGCTGCAGCGGGGAGATGACGTGAGCGATATCGTGAACATGGCAGCCATCGCAGTCGTTGACGCACAGAACTCCTGATTTTCCATCTTCCATCAAGAGAAAGGGGGCTTGTCGAGCCCCCTTTCTCTTGCCATCACAACGTGCTCTTTGCTAAGATTTTTTCAACTGACCCATCCCAATCCTCCCTGGGAGTTTTCCCGCTATGGAGCGCCGTTTTTTTTTCAATCACCCCGGACAAGGCCTGTCACGAGCCTTGCTACTTTCTCTTGCGTTCCACGGCACGGTGGCCACGGCAATAGCTCTCTTCTCCCGCAGCCAGACCCCCATCAGTTCTCCACGGATCGTCACCCTGGATCTTTCCGCCGCACCTGCGCCGGCTCCTGAGCCTATACGCACTGCATCCCGGACACGACCTGCACCGGCAACGGTCCCTCCCTCGACAACAGAGGGGCAACAGCAGAAGCTTCCCGAAGAGCAGCCGCCACAGCCCCCCTCCCCGCCCGAACCCCGGATGAATCCTTCGTCCCTGTCTCTTGGCATGTCCCGGGGATTCTTCAGAAGCCTTGCCGACGGTGATACCCTGCGCAGCGACATCAAAGAGTATTACTTCACACTTGTTCAGAGAATCAACGAGCAGTGGTGGGGAGTGGCGGAGCAGCGGAGAACGGAGCCCGGAAGGCAGGAGGCCCTGGTGACGATTGTCCTGAAAAGAGACGGTGAAATTCTGGATGTGAGACTGATAAAAAGTTCCGGGAATCCGGAATACGATCGGATGATCCTGAACGCACTTCAGTCGGCGACTCCGCTTCCTCCCCTTCCGGAGAGCTATCCCGGCGAATATTTCCAGGCGCCGTTCAGGCTTGTTGCACCATCAGGCCTTCTTTCCTGAGGTCGGAGCAACCCTACCCTGCGACTTCATCGGCATCGTCGAGGTCGACGAGTTCGATATCCGCCAGATCCAGGGCTTCGTCATCGCACTGCAGGCGGGCTATCTTTTGAACTGTGTCCCTGAAATCGGAGTTCAGGGCGTAAATCTCGCGATACTCCAGCAGTGCCTGTTCGCACGCGCCCATGGCTTCCCGCAGCAGCGCGCGTTCGTATTTGAGGCAGAGCTGTTCCTCTTCCGCCAGCCCCGACAAGGCCAATCCCCCGGTAAAGAGCTCCTCGGCCTGGAGATAATCCCCCTTCTCCCGGCTGCAGATCCCCTGAAGAGTGATACAGTCGATCCGGCGTTGCGGGTCGAGAGAGGCCGACCTGAACTCGGCGATCGCGTCGTCGTAAAGCCCCATTTCCTTATAGGCGATACCGAGATTGTAGTGGGTTTCGGTGTCGCCTTGGTCGAGCTGTTCGCCCACACCCTTCTTGAACGCCGAAAAGAGTCCGTCAAGGGCGTACTTGTCGCGCTTTGCCGGTTCCGGCGCCGTTGTTGCGGCCGGGATAAGCTCGTCGAGCTCATCCTCGGAAAAATCGAGATCGAAGGCTTCGGCACCCCCTTGTTCTGCCGAAGCCGGGAAGGTCTCTTCGGCGCCGTTCAGCCAATCGTCGGACCCCACCGCGAGATGGGAGACATCCAGTTCCACCATGTCGCCGTCGAACGTATCCCCCCCGCCGGCAAATTCGCCTTCAGGCCCCGACGCCGTAAAATCGAAGGTCGCCGACGCGTCGTCGCCCGGGAAGAGTTCTTCTTCGCCTTCCGACGTCAGAGGCCCGGGCACCGGCGGTGCGGCTGCCTCTGACCCTTGAGATTCGTCTGCGGGGGGGGCGAAGGGTTCCGGCTCGGCTAATTCCTCCTCGTCGAACGTGATGTCGATCTCATCCTCCGCCGGGAAACCGGCGGCAGATGCTGTCTCAGGGGTAATCTGCCCGGAATCCGACTCCGGCTCCGAAGGGGCGGGAGACTCTTCAGGCGAAGGAGTAGGTTCGACAATTACTGTTTCGGCAGCCGCCGCATTTTCCCCGACCACCATGTCCTGCTCCCTGCCTCTATCGACGACCTCGGGGTGTTGGGGAGCCATGCCGTGAATGGCACGATAAAATCCCTCGACGGTGGCGGGCTCCCGGGAGAGGAGCTCCGGCTCGAACATCTTGAGATACCTGAGGGCTTCGTCAACGTTCCGCTCGTCGATGAAACAGGAAATCAGGCCCGTGCGGGCCGCGATCTCGTCGGGAAAGCGTTTGACGATCTGTCCGTAGGCACCCTTTGCAGTCCGGGAATCGTTGGCGGCGCGGGCGGCTTCAGCCAGAAGATAGAGAGCCCTGGGATTGAACCGGTCATCGGGGACCAGCTGCTTCAATAACGGCAATGCCGCCAGAGGGTTGCCGCTGTTGACCTGACCCTCGGCCACCGTCAGGAGGAATTCCTTCCGATCGGGGAAGAGCTGACCGATCCGTTCGCACACCCGCGCAAAGGTCGTCTCGTCGCCACGCCTCTTGATATCCCGGGCCAAGGCAGTGAAATCGTCGTATGCCTCCTCTTCCATCCCCGCCCGGTGCCGGGTTTCAGCCATCTTGAGGCGGATGTTGAAATTCTCTTTGTCGACGGCATGCATCTTTTCGAGAACCGACAGGGCCTCGTCGAGTTGCCCGCTTTTTTCATAGTGATCGTAGACGGTCTTGTACTCTGCAAGGGCATTTCCGACGAGTCCCTGTTTCTCGTTCAGAGATGCAAGCGTGAGAGAAATAGCGATATTACAGGGATCGGTGCGCTGGATCTGCTTGTAGACGGCGATGGCCTTTAGGTAGAAACCATTATCCGCGTAATATTTGCCTATTACTTCGAATTCCCTGACCGCATCGTCCTTGCGGTTTGCCCGCATCAGAAGCTCGGCAAACTTCTGCCTTACCCTGATATCCTTTGGATCAAGGACAACCGCCTGCTCGTACTCGCGGATGGCGCGGTCAAGCTGTCCTTTCACGAGAAATTTCTGGGCAGTGTCGAGATGTTTTTCTTTCTTGGTCAAAGCTTCTCCATAACATCCGAATCAGAGACGACAATTTTCCTGTAAACCTAAAGGAAAGAGTGCCCCTTGTCAAGCCATATGAACACCTGGAAAACCGCGCAAATTCCTGCTTTCAGGGGCTGTTGCCCTTTGCGTCGGGGCGCCTCTTGTCCGGCCAATCTCCTTCTTCAGACATGAGTAGCCGATGCATGAATACCGCCACCATCTTCCGACCTGCGAAAGGCTCTCCCCCTTCCATTTTCATACACATGCTGATAAGATGCACCGTTATTGTTCAAACGTCGATTTGCTTGCCAGGAGATATTTTACCTATGAACTACATCAGCACCCGGGGAACCATTGCACCGATCGGCTTCAAGGATGCGGTCATGATGGGGCTCGCCACCGACGGAGGGCTGCTGCTGCCGGAGACGATTCCGGCGCTCGCCCCCGGCACCCTCGAATCGTGGAAAGGGCTCCCCTATCAGGAGCTTGCCTTCAACGTCATGGCGCTCTTCGCCACGGACATTCCGGCCGGAGACCTCCGGCGGCTGATCGACACCTCCTACGCCACCTTTACCCACCCGGAGATCACGCCGGTGGTGAAGAAGGACGGCGTCCACATCCTGGAGCTCTTCCACGGGCCGACGTTGGCGTTCAAGGATGTGGCCCTGCAGTTTCTCGGCAACCTCTTCGAGTATCTTCTCCGGGAGCGGGGGGAGCGGATGAACATCGTCGGCGCCACCTCGGGGGACACGGGAAGCGCCGCAATCTACGGCGTCCGGGGGAAGGAGAACATCAACATCTTCATCCTCCACCCCCACGGCAAGACCTCGCCGGTCCAGGCGCTCCAGATGACCACGGTCCTCGACCCGAACGTCCACAACATCGCCGCCCGCGGCACCTTCGACGACTGCCAGAATATCGTCAAGAGCCTCTTCAGCGATCTCCCCTTCAAGGAGCGTCATGCGCTTGGCGCCGTCAACTCCATCAACTGGGCACGGGTGCTGGCGCAGGTGGTGTACTACTTCTACGCCTACTTCCGGGTTGCCGAGACTTTCGGACAGGAGGTGGTCTTCTCGGTCCCCACCGGGAACTTCGGCGATATCTTTGCGGGGTACGTGGCGAAACGGATGGGACTGCCGGTAAGAAAACTCCTGCTCGCCACCAACGAGAACAACATCCTCACCCGCTTCATCAACAAAGGCGACTACTCCCTGGGGGAGGTGGTTCCCACCGTTTCACCGTCGATGGATATCCAGCTCGCCTCCAATTTCGAGCGCTACCTCTACTATCTCTTCGACGAGAATCCCGCCCGGGTCCGCGAGGCGTTCGCCTCCCTCCCCGCCAAGGGGCGGATCGATTTTTCCCCCGCCGAGATGGAGCGGGTCCGGGAGGAATTCATCTCCCGCTCGGTGAACGAAGCGGAGACCATTGCCACTATCTCCGCATTCCACAAGGAGACCGGATACATCCTCGACCCCCACACAGCGGTCGGGGTGAAGGCGGCCCGGGAGATCGTCACGGACGGGACACCGACGATCTGCCTTGCCACCGCCCACCCGGCCAAGTTCGCCGAGGCGGTGGTCCGGGCCGTCGGCTTCGAGCCGCCACGCCCCCCGTCCCTCGAAGGGATCGAGCAGCTGCCGACCCGCTGTCAGATCCTCGATGCAGACCGGGACGCGATCAAGGCATTCATCGAGGAAAAGGCCCGCTAAGGGGCCTTTTCCCTGCCACTGCCGCCATGATCATCGACTGGGAACAGATCGACACCGTCCTGCTCGACATGGACGGTACCCTCCTCGATCGGCACTTCGACGACCATTTCTGGCTCGAACATGTGCCGAAACGTTATGCCGCCAAAAACGGCATCCCCCTGGCCGAGGCGCAGGAGCTTCTCTACGCCCAGTTCCGCTCCCAGGAACGGACCCTCAACTGGACCGACCTGGACTACTGGTCGGAGCGGCTCGGCCTCGACATCCCGCTCCTCAAGCTCGAAGTGGAACACCTGATCGCCGTTCATCCGGGGGTGGTGGAGTTCCTCCTCTTCCTGCGCCAGAGCGGCAAGAGCGCCTGGCTCGTCACCAACGCCCACGGCAAGACCCTTTCCCTTAAGATGAGAAAGACCCGCCTCGGTCCCTATTTCACCGGCATCGTGTCGGCCCACGAGATCGGTCTCCCCAAGGAGGAAAACGCCTTCTGGGGGAAACTGCGGGAGAAGGTGCCGTACGATCCTGCCCGGACCCTCTTGGGAGAGGACAGCGAGACCAACCTCGGGACCGCGGAACGCTACGGCATCCGCTTCCTCGTCTACGTGAGCCGCTTCAGCTCCACGATCCATCCGACGCCATCGGCCCGCTTCCCCTCCATCAACCACTTCACCGAGCTAATCCCCCATCCGGACGCCCCCCGGATCGCCATCCCCAAATAGCAAAGGCGGCCGTGGTGGCCGCCCCTGCGTATCGTCGCATAATCGTAATATCTGGCTGTAACCCAAGCTACTCCAGGTTATCCTCGATCCGGATCAGCCTGCTCTTCTGGGTTATGATGTCGAAGGTGTCGATCTCATCCAGGGCCTTGCGCACGTGCTCCTCGCGGGCCTCGTGGGTCATGATCACGATCGGCACCTCTTCGCCCGCCATCCGCGCGCTCTGCACCATCGACTCGATGCTGATGTCGTATCTGCCGAGCACGCCCGAGATCTTGGCCAGGACGCCCGGCTTGTCGACCGCGCTGAAGCGAAGGTAGTATTTACCCTCGATGCTCCCCATCGGCTTGATCGGGAGGGTAGCTACCGCGTCGTCGCCATAACCGAGGGGAGCGGTACGCCGGCCGATGCCGGCCATGATATTGCGGGCGATGTCGATGATGTCCCCCACCACGGCGCTGGCCGTCGGGTCCATTCCCGCGCCGCGACCGTAGAACATGACGGGGCCGATGAAATCGCCGGTGAAGCGGATGGCGTTGAAGACGCCGTCCACATCGGCCAGCGGATTGCTGACCGGAATCATGGTCGGGTGGACGCGGGCCTCAACGCCGTCGGCGTCACGCTTGCCGATGGCGAGGAGCTTGATCTTGTAACCGAAATCCCGGGCGAACTTGATGTCCACCGCCGAAAGGGAGCTGATCCCCTCGGTGTGAATGGCGTCGAAGCTGACCCGGGTGCCGAAGCAGAGCGACACCAGGAGCGCCAGCTTGTGGGCCGTGTCGACCCCCTCGATGTCGAAGGTCGGGTCGGCTTCTGCGTAGCCCAGCTCCTGGGCATTCCGCAAAACATCTGCAAAATCGGCCCCTTCCTTGGTCATCCGGGTAAGTATGTAGTTACATGTGCCGTTAAGTATCCCGAAGACAGTGGAGAAGTTGTTGGCCGCCATGTTACCCCTGAGGGCGGATATGACCGGGATGCCTCCCCCCACGGCCGCCTCGAAGAGGATCTCGACCCCCTTGCAGGCGGCAGCGGCATAGATCTCTTCACCGTGAAGCGCGAGAAGCGCCTTGTTGGCGGTCACCACGTGCTTCCCATGTTCGATTGCCTTGAGCACAAACGCCTTGGCGGGATGATAGCCGCCGATCAGTTCGATCACGACGCCGATCTCCGGATCGGTCAGAACCTCGTCGGCGTTTGTCGTCAGGATGCCGGCGGGAAGGGAAATGCCACGATCGGTGACGATATCCAGGTCGGCAATTTTCTTCAGTGTGATGCGGGCACCAACCTTTGCGGCAATCAGCTCCGCATTGGTCATAAGCAGCTTGGCTACGCCGGTGCCGATGGTGCCAAAGCCCAGCAGGCCTACCTTTATCTCTTTCATAATCCCTCGCTTCAGTCTTTGGGAGAGGTTTGGGATGAATCTAACCTTTGTCGGGAAGGGTCGAGGCGATTTCGTCGAGGATGCCATTCACGAAGGAAGGCGACTCCTCGGTGCCGAACTTTTTCGCCACCTCGATCGCCTCGTTGATGGTGACGTTCTTGGGGATCTCGTCCCGGTAGAGGAGCTCGAAAACGGCGAGACGGAGGATGTTCAGATCCACCCGCGCCATCCGGCTGATGGACCAGTTCTTCGACTTTTCGGCAATCGTCGCGTCGAGCGCCTCGCGGTGCTCGAGAACGCCGCGGACCAGTTCGTCGGCAAAGGCGCGTCCAGCCGCGGTTCCGGCTTCGGACTCGTCGAGCACGAGCTCCAGAGCGGGACCAGCCTCGCCGGCGGCATAATCACGGGCATACAACAATTGGAGGGCTATTTCCCTCCCCAGGCGACGCAGACCCACTCTCAGAGCTCCTTGTAAAGACGTGCGGTTTCAATGGCGGTCATCGCCGCATCGAATCCCTTGTTCCCCGCCTTGGTCCCGGCCCGCTCCACTGCCTGCTCGATGGTGTCGGTGGTGAGAACGCCGAAGGCGATCGGGACCCCCGTATCGAGAGAGACATGGGCAATTCCCTTCGATACCTCGGCCGCCACGTAATCGAAGTGGGGCGTAGCTCCGCGGATCACGGCCCCGAGGCAGATGACGGCATCGTATCCCCCCCTGGCGGTCATCTTCTTCGCGGTGAGCGGGATCTCGAAAGCCCCGGGGACCCGTACGACGTCGATGGCCGCATCGTCGGCGCCATGGCGGACCAGGGCATCGACGGCCCCCTCCAGGAGGCGCTCGGCGATGAAGCTGTTGAAACGGCTCACGATGATCCCGAACTTGAGTCCAGAGGCGTCCAGTTTGGCTTCGATGATTCTCGGCATGTGGTTTCCTCCTAATGCAGACAATGCACAGCGGGGAGGCGCGCAACGGGCCGGAATTCGCACCGTTTTGCCCCTCCGACATCACGCCGGCTCAGATATTTTCCAGCAGGTGCCCCAACTTCTCGCGCTTCGTCTTGAGATAGCCGAGGTTGGTCGTGGTGGGGGGAATCTCGATGGAGACCCGGTCGACGATGTTGATGCCGTATCCCTGGAGACCGATGAGTTTCCGGGGATTGTTGGTCATGAGACGGATCGAGCGGACTCCCAGGTTGACGAGGATCTGCGCCCCGATGCCGTAATCGCGCAGGTCCGGCTTGAAGCCAAGCTCCAGATTCGCCTCCACCGTATCCTTTCCCTGGTCCTGGAGGGCGTAGGCCTTGAGCTTGTTGAAGAGCCCGATTCCCCGCCCTTCCTGGCGCATGTAGAGGATGACCCCCTTCCCTTCCGCCTCGATCATCTCCATGGCACGGTGGAGTTGGGCGCCACAGTCGCAGCGAAGGCTCCCGAAGACGTCACCGGTCATGCACTCGGAGTGGACCCGTACCAACACCGGCTCATCGCCCCTGATCTCCCCTTTCACCAGTGCCAGATGCTCCAGCTTGTCCACGTCGTTTTCGAACGCTATGGCGCGGAACTCGCCGAACTCCGTCGGCAGGGTCACATCGGCGGCGCGGCGGACGAGGGATTCGTGCTTGAGGCGATAGGCCACAAGGTCGGCGACGGTACAGATCCGGATCCCGTGCTCCTTGGCGAATTTCTTGAGCTGCGGCATCCGGGCCATGGTGCCGTCCTCGTTCATGATCTCGCAGATGACCCCGGCAGGTTTCAGGCCCGCAAGCCGCGCAAGATCCACCGACCCCTCGGTCTGCCCGGCACGGACCAGAACGCCCCCGTTTCGGGCCCGCAGGGGGAATATGTGGCCCGGGCGCGCCAGATCCTCCGGCCTGGTGGAGTCGGCCACGGCCGTAAGGATGGTGTGGGCCCGGTCGGCGGCCGAGATGCCGGTGGTTACGCCGCGCTTGGCCTCGATCGAGACGGTGAAGGCGGTTCCGAACGAGGAGGTGTTGTCGGAAACCATGAGCGGGAGGCGCAGAAAGTCGCACCGCTCGGAGGTCATGGTGAGGCAGATCAGACCGCGACCGTACCTGGCCATGAAATTGATCGCCTCGGGGGTGACCTTCTCGGCGGCCATGGTGAGGTCACCCTCGTTCTCCCGGTCTTCGTCGTCCACGAGAATGACCATCTTACCCTGGCGGATATCCTCGACAGCTTCTTCAATCCTTGAAACGGGCATTACCTGCTCCAATACGGGAATTTGACAAGCTTTCTATATCTCACAGAAAACCGCTCTTTGCAAGCAGTTCGAGACTCACACCATCTCCCCTGCGTTCCGGTGTGTCCCCTCCCAGGAGTCGCTCGACGTATTTGCCGAGGATGTCGGTCTCGATGTTCATCCGATCGCCGGGGCGGGCGGCACTGAGAGTGGTCATGACGGCGGTGTGGGGGATGATGTTGACCGTAAAGCCGTCGCCCGACACGGTGTTGACGGTGAGGCTGATGCCGTCGATCGCCACCGACCCCTTGGCCACGAGGTAGCGGGCGAATTTGGGGGGGATCCGGAAGCCGAAGACGATATTCCCCGAGACTTCCCGGCGCTCCGACACGGTGGCGATGAAATCCACGTGACCGGTCACGATATGCCCGCCAAGGCGGTCGCCAAGGCGCAGCGCCCGCTCCAGGTTAACCCGGGCGCCGGGGGAGAGCGTCCCGAGCGTGGTTCGCTCCAACGTTTCCGGCGAGGCATCGAAGGTGAGTTCCCCCGCTCCCCTGGCCACAACGGTAAGGCATGCTCCGTTCACCGCCACCGAATCGCCGAGGGCGATCGACTCCAGCGGCAAGCCGCTCCCGACGACGAGCCGCGCGGCGGTGCCGGCACGCTCGATCCTCCTGAGGGTCCCCACCTCTTCTATGAGCCCGGTAAACATGATTCCTCCGGATAGGCCTCGACCATGATGTCGCCACCGAAGCGGCGCAGCGCTTCGGTCCTGAGCCTGATCGCCTCGGTCATGCGCCCCACGGAAGGGCCGCCGAAGAGACCGTACCCCCCTGCGCCCCCCAGAAGTTTCGGGGCGTAGAAGAGCAGGAACTTGTCGATCACCCCGGCACGGAGCGCTTCACCGGCAAGCTCGCTCCCCCCCTCGATTAGCACCGACTGCGCCCCCCGGGCGCCGAGCCTCGCCAGAAGGTCCCTCAGATCGACCCGCCCGCCGAGGCTGGCGCAGTGGAGAATTTCCGCGCCGGCGGAGCGAAGGCCCGCCATCCGCTCCGCATCGCGGGAGACCGTGGCGATGAGAGTCGCGGCATCCGACTCCTGGGTCAGTATCCGGGCCGTGGCAGGAGTCCGGAGGGTGCCGTCGACCACCACCCGGAGGGGGTCCCGCCCCCCGGCTATCCGGGCGGTCAGCTGCGGGTCGTCGGCAAGGACGGTGCCGACCCCCACCATCACCGCATCAACCCCGGCTCGAAGTTTGTGCACATATCGCCGCGATTTTTCGTTGGTTATCCAGCGGGAATCTCCGGAGTCGGTGGCGGTCTTCCCATCCATGGTCATGGCCGACTTGAGGACCACGAACGGCATTCCGGTCGTCACGTGCTTGACAAAAGGTTCGTTGATTTTCCGGCAATCGCTTTCGAGGAGGCCGGACACAACCTCGATGCCTGCGGCCTCCAGCCTGCCGATTCCCCGGCCGCAGACCCTGGGGTTCGGATCGACCATCCCGACGAAGACCCGCGCCACTCCGGCCGCCACAAGGGCATCGGCGCACGGCGGGGTCTTCCCGTGATGAGAGCAGGGCTCCAGCGTTACGTAAACATCGGCTCCCCGCGCCCCCTCGCCCGCCTGCCGCAGGGCATGGACCTCCGCGTGAGGGGTGCCGGCCTTGCGATGCCACCCCTCGCCGACGACGGCGCCGCCCCGGACAATGACGCAGCCAACCGCCGGGTTCGGGCTCGTCCTGCCGATGCCGCGCCGCGCCAGGGAAAGGGCACGGCGCATCATCCGTTCGTGAAAATCGGTCACGGGCACGGCGCGGGTCACTTCTTCAACAGGTCCTGCAGCTCGGACATGAATTCATTCACATCCTTGAAGGAGCGGTAGACGGAGGCAAAGCGAACGTAGGCCACCTCGTCGATCTCGTGGAGCTCGGTCATCACCCATTCGCCGATGGTGGTGCTCGGAACCTCCTTTTCGCCCCACTCCTGAAGGCGGCCTTCGAGCCGGTCCACCAGCCTGTCGATCGTCTCCCGCGAGACCTGGCGCTTTTCGCACGCCTTCTGGATGCCGGAGACGATCTTCATCCGCTCGAACGGTTCGCGGCGGCCATCCTTCTTCAAGACGAGGGGAAGGGGCTCCTCGACCCGCTCGTGGGTGGTAAAGCGTTTGCCGCACGACTCGCACTCGCGGCGCCGGCGAATGGCGGCCCCCCCCTTGTCGGGACGGGAGTCGACCACTTTGCTGTCGGGATGGAAACAGAACGGGCACTTCACTGAGCGTCTCCCTCTAAGGGGTTAATGCAGTTCACTGAATTTCTCCACCAGGACGCCGGACTCCCGGATCATCTCACGGGCCAGATCGTCGGAGTACCCTTCCTCGTAAACGATGCGCCGGATGCCGGCGTTGATCAGCATCTTCGAGCAGATGATGCACGGCATGGTGGTGCAGTAAAGGGTGCTGCCATCGATATTGGTGCCATGCTTGGCGGCCTGGATGATGGCATTCTGTTCGGCGTGGAGGCCGCGGCAGAGTTCGTGCCGCTCGCCCGACGGTATCTGGAGCCTCTCGCGGAGGCATCCCACGTCGAGGCAGTGGGCAACCCCGGAGGGGGCGCCGTTGTACCCGGTGGCAAGGACGTTCTTGTCCTTGACGACGACCGCCCCCACCTGCCGGCGCAGACACGTGGACCGCTTGGCCACCAGGTGGGTGATCTCCATGAAGTATTCGTCCCAGGTCGGGCGGGCCATGGTTTCTCTCCGTATCGGGAAATGGCGGCCAGCATACTTGAGAAACGCCGTCAGGTCAAGGTTTTAGGCGGGATTCACCCCGCAGGATCACTCGTCGGGAGCGCTTCGGAGTCGCTTGGCCTGGGAACGCCGTTTCTTCTCTTCGAGACGCCGCTTTTTCTCGGCGCCGGGCACCCGGGTCGCCACCCGCGGTTTTACCCGCCGGGCGCGGCGTTCCAGGGCCTTGCGAAGGCGCTCCATGGCTACTTCGCGGTTTCGCGCCTGGGAGCGGCTTTCCGATGCCTGCACCACAATCCCCGTGGGGAGATGGCGGATGCGGACCCCGGTTTCCGTCACGTTGCGATGCTGGCCACCGGGGCCGGAGCCCCGGATGAATTCGATCTTCAGGTCAGAGTCACGTATCTCGATCACGTCCGATCTCCGATAATTAAAGGCGGCGGCCCGATTGACAGAAGGTTTCCGAAACCTGATAATACCGTATCAACCGAGTGAGGTAAATAATGAACGCGGAAGCACTTTTGACCAAGCATTTCGGTGCGGCCGGCCACGCCTGCAGCATCGTCCTGGAGCACAGCAGGCTCGTGGCTGCCAAGGCGCTCCGGGTAGCCCACTCCCTGGGGGACCCGACACTGGATCTGCGCTTTATCGAAGAAGCGGCCCTTCTTCACGATATCGGCGTTTGTCGGACAAGGTCGACCGGCATCGGCTGCAGCGGAGATGCCCCCTACATCCTGCACGGCATCATCGGCCGGGAGATTCTCGAATCCGAGGGGCTTCACCGCCACGCCCTCGTCTGCGAACGCCACATCGGCGTCGGCCTCACCGCCGACGACATCCTCCGCCAGGGGCTTCCCCTTCCCCCCCGCGACATGGCCCCCCTCAGCCGCGAGGAAATCATCATCTGCTTTGCGGACCTCTTTTTCTCCAAGAAGCCCGCCATGCTGCGGCAGGAAAAAAGCTGTGACGAAGTGAGGCGAAACCTGGGCAAGTTCGGGGAGCACAAGGTCACCATCTTCGAGCAATGGCTGCAGGAATTTGCCGTATAATCACACGAACACCTCATTACATACTTACCCGAAACGCCGGGACATCGCGGGTACGCTTCCATATTTGTGATATAGTTTGGAAAAACAGCTGATCGAGGTGGAATGCCATGACGCTGCCATCCGAACTGAGACGCATCACGGAGACCATCTGGGAGCTCCCGCGATCCTACAAGCCCGGCATGCTCGTGCCGGCACGGATCTTCGCCACGGAAAGGCTGATCAATGCCATGGACGCCGGGGTTTTTGACCAGGTGTCGAACGTCGCCTGCCTTCCCGGCATCCAGAAATACGCGTTCTGCATGCCCGACGGCCACTGGGGATACGGCTTTCCGATCGGCGGAGTGGCGGCCATGGATCCGGAAACCGGGGTCATCTCCCCCGGCGGCATCGGTTTCGATATCAACTGCGGCATGAGGCTCGTCCTGACGAATCTCACCTACGATGAAGTCAAGCCACGCCTCCGCGAACTGGTGGACGCCCTCTTCTACCGGGTACCGGCCGGCGTGGGGTGCCACGGTTTCGTGCGGCTCTCCCACGAGGAATTCTGCGACGTGGCGGAGCACGGGTCGCGCTGGGCGCTGAAGAACGGCTACGCCTGGCCGGAGGACCTGGAAATGACCGAGGAGGGTGGCTGCTTCGCCGGGGCGGATGCCTCGAAGATCAGTCACCGGGCCATCGACCGGGGGTTCAACCAGATCGGGACCCTCGGCTCCGGCAATCACTACCTTGAGATCCAGGTGGCACGTCCCGAAAACATCCACGACCAGAAGCTCGCCCAGGCCTTCGGCATCACCATCCCGAACCAGGTCGTCGTCATGTTCCACTGCGGAAGCCGGGGCTTTGGCCACCAGGTGGCAACCGACTACCTGCAGCTGTTCCTCTCGGTCATGGAGAGGAAGTACGGCATCCATACCAATGACCGGGAGCTTGCCTGCGCGCCGTTTCGCTCCCGCGAAGGGCAGGATTACTTCGCCGCCATGAAGTGCGCGGTCAACATGGCCTTCGCCAATCGTCAGGTAATCCTCCATCGCATCCGCGAGGTCTTTGCCGACATCTTCTCCCGTGATCCGCGGGACCTGGGGATGGAGATGGTCTACGACGTGGCCCACAATACGGCGAAACTGGAACATCACGTGATTGACGGAAAGAAGCGGGAGCTTCTCGTCCACCGCAAGGGGGCGACCCGTGCCTTCGGTCCCGGCATGGAGGGAATTCCCGAGCGTTACCGGGATACCGGCCAGCCGGTGATCATCGGGGGGAGCATGGAGACCGGCTCCTACCTGCTGGCCGGCGTGCCGGGGGGGAGCGAGACGTTTTTCACCACTGCCCACGGCAGCGGCCGGACCATGAGCCGGCACCAGGCAAAGCGGATGGTAAAAGGACAGAAGCTCCAGCGGGATCTGGAGACGCGGGGGATTTACGTCCGCACCGATTCGTGGGGAGGTCTTGCCGAAGAAGCAGGCTTTGCCTACAAGGATATCGACGATGTGGCCGAGGCCACTGAGCTTTCCAATCTGAGCCGGCGGGTGGCGCGTCTGGTGCCGATCGGGAATGTCAAGGGATGAGGAAGGGGTTGCGGCAGGAACCGTCACGAGGCAAGCCGGTCATACAAGAAAGTCGACCACCAGCCCCTTCAGGTCCATGATCTTGTTGGTGATGGCGAGGCGGTCCTTGTTCTGGGTCATGATCAACCGGTAGAGGTTGTCGGCCTCCCGGTCAATCACGGTGACGATCTCGAAGCAGCGGGGATTGAGGGTATTGCCTCCGATCCGTTCGAGGCGGTAGGCGTGGGACGTGACCTTTTTCGTGAGGGCGCCGATGAGATCCCGAAACACCTTGAAATTGGCTATAGTCGGTTCGCGCTCCAGTTCGGTTCCCGCCCGGTCGATCTCATCCTTAAGCTCCTCAAGCTCCTGTTCGTAGCTGAGAAATTCCGTCTGGCGACGGGAAAGTGCCCGCACAAAAGGAGAGGCACTTCCCTCCCCCGTCTTTACCAACGACCCTTTTTTCGCCTTTTTTTCGATATCCCGGGCAGAGAGTTTGTCGTTAATGCGCATCTGGCAGCCTCACTGCTCCGTACCGGCGGGGTTCCGCTGCCAGGGTGAATCGGGCAGGGCCAGGCAATTGCCCGACCAGCTCCAGCTCGTGATAATCTCCCCGGCGTTGACCCCAAAGGTCCGCTCGCATCTCAGGTTTACCTGCCCGCCGTAGGCGTAAACCTCGCCCCGGTCCTCGTACCAGTGATAATACTTGGTGCCTTCGTTGTCGGTGGAGACCGCCGACGGAGGGCCAACCTGGGCAATCAGCTCGCCGAGCCGGGCACCCTGCCAGGCGCTCAGTTGACCCGGCACCGGAGAACAGCCGGCAAGAACGATCAGGAGAAGTGAAAAGGCGAGAGTAGATTTCACGGTTTATCCCAATGCTATGAAGGAATTTTCGCAATAATGCACGAAACGGGTGGAAAAAACAAGGGTTTCGACTCCTCTTGGCCAGACTCCGAACCTGTGCGAATGTCGGGCCGGGCAGCCGGCAATAATGGTCCGGAATAAGGGAATTTTCACTCATCTGCAGCGAAGATGGTGTATACTTCAGCACGGATTGCCATTGTCCCTTCGGACTCCGACTGTTTCACGCGAGCGCGATACATCTGATGTCATGACCTAATCTTTGATGACAGGGGAGAACATGGCCAAGAAAGTCTTCATTGGAGCGACCGGACAGAACTGTGGCAAAACCACGATGAGCGTTTCGCTCATGCACCTGGCGCGGCAAAAGTACCGGCGGGTCGGCTTCATCAAGCCGATCGGGCCCAAGATCGAGGTCTACGGTTCGATGACCGTCGACATGGACGCCGTTCTCATGGCCAAGACGTTCGGGCTCGAAGAAGACATAGCCCTCATGAACCCGGTGTCGCTGCACAAGAACTTCACCCGCGACTACCTGAGCGGCAAGCTGGACTGTCATTCGCTCAAAAAGAAAATGATCGAGGCTGTGGAGATCCTCGACAGGAAACTCGATTTCCTCATCATCGAAGGGGCCGGTCATGGCGGTGTCGGGTCGGTCATTGGTCTGAGCAACGCCTGTGTTGCGCGTACTCTCGATGCTCCGGTAATCATCGTGGCTGACAGCGGCATCGGCAGCACCATCGACGCTGTCCACCTGAACCTGGCCCTGTACGAAAAAGAAGAGGCCGATGTCCGCATGGTCGTCGTAAACAAGCTTCGGGCCGACAAGCGCGAGTCGATTCTCGGATTTCTCTCAAAGGGATTTCCCGGCAGAAACATCCAGGTAACGGGGGGTTTCAACTACTCGCCGATCCTGGCAAACCCGACGCTTTTCCACATCGGCAAACTTCTCAACCTCCCGGTTCATGGCGATCCCGAGGGGCGCAGCCGCATCATTCACCACATTCACCTTGGGGCCGCCTCGTCCCAGCGGGTGGTGGACGGGCTCGAAGAGGCCACCCTCCTGGTCCTCACCAGCTCGCGGGACGAACTCATCGTCACCCTTTCATCCCTCTATCACATCCCTTCGTACCGCGAAAAAATCGTCGGACTCGTCATTGCCGGGCATGTGCCGATCTCTGAAATCAGCCAGCAGATTCTGGACGACAGCGACATCCCCTATCTTCGCGTCCATGAAACGACGGCGAAGGTATTTACCGCCCTCATGGAGGACGTGGCAAAGATCACTTCCGAGGACCAGGAGAAGATCAGCTGGATCAAGGCAAACGCCGAAAACGAGATCGACTTCGA
>JAJZUC010000003.1 GCA_021847245.1 Deltaproteobacteria bacterium
TTAACTGTGAAGAAGCCGGTTTCTCGAAGGAGAAACTTACAAAAGGCCTGAGCCGTATGCTTCGAAAGGGGCACGTACGGTTCTTTGGGGGGAAAGAAACAGAGATGTTTCCGACCTACCCGACAAGAGAATGATCGCCAAGCTGGCGGAAGGGGAAACACCGGACATCGACCCCGCGGAATGCACGAGTGGCAACCAGTCGTTTTCCGCTCTCATTACCAAGGCGCTCAAGGAAGGGAACATCGACTATCAGGACCCTAGCGCCCTGCTCAAGAAGATGACCCGAACCGACAACGCCAGGGTGAGGGACGAAAACAAGATCACCGCAACGGCTTCGGCAACGGCCAAGGTCATACCTTTTCCTCAGCCGGAACCACCGACGCCACCCGTTCCTGAAACCGTCCCGGTCATCGTCTTCGAAGGCGGCTGGGAGGTCGAAAGGCAAATCCCGGCAGAGAAGTACCACGAGTACCTGGAAGAAGGGATGCTGGAAGTGACCCTCTTCGGCACGTACCTCGTGACCGGGAAGCGCGCAAGGCGCGGAAGGGCGTAAAAAGCCAACCATCAACCACCCCTCGGGGAGATTCCGTCTCCCTCCGGGGATACGTGTCTCCTCCTGGGACAACCCGAAAGGAGACACGAAATGAGAACCAACACAGTAGCCATCAGATGCGCCAACGGCAGAACCATCTACATGAAGGCGGAGAAGTCCGCTGTCGAGATTTCCTGCAAGAACATCATCGCCGGAATCATGGTAGGAACAACTCTCCTCGCGTCGGCGGTCATCGCCTACGCCTGCATGTAAACCATCACAAACCCCGATCAGGGAGACGGACTCCCTCTCGGGGGCGTTCCGTCTCTCCGGGCATGAAAAGGAGACAGAACCGATGGCACGCCTCGACGATTTTCTGAAAAAGGCAATACCCGCACATCAGCAAAAGATGTCAGCACATCTTGGTGATCGCACCAGGTACGCCGGGGCCTCCGACATAGCCGGATGCCCCCGCAAGGCGGTACTTGGCAAGCTTCAGCCGGTCGCCCATTCCATCAAGCAGCAGCTCGTCTTCGCAAGGGGGCACGCGGCGCAGGCCATGTTCAGGGAGTTCTTCCTGTCGGGCGGCGCCACTTTCCAGGAAGAGGTCGAGATCTGCCACCCGTCCCATGACATCGTCTGTCATATCGATTTCCTCTTTCGGGGGAGAAACCGCTTCCATGTGGTCGAGATGAAGTCCACGGGCGGCATTCCCGAGGAACCTTACGGCAGCTGGGTCGACCAGTTGCACGTACAGATGGGCCTTCTCAGAATCAGGGAAGGCGAGAAAGCGGAGATTGGCGGCTCGATCCTGGCGGTAGACCTGAACAAGGGGGAATACCGGGAGTTCAACTCCTATGCTCCCCATCCGGAGGTCTTCACCCCCCTGATCGAGAGGGGCAGTCACATCCTCTCCGCCATGCGCGGCGAGTGCGAACCGAACACCATACCGAGCATTCTGTGCGGCCACTGTTCGTACCGGACAGGATGCCCTGCTCACAGGGATCAGGAGATCCCCCGGGAGGTCACAGACCGTGTCGCCGACTATGAGAGTCTTGACCGGCAGAAAAAAGCCCTCGAAAAGAGAATGGACCCGCTGAAGAAAGAGCTGATCTCCTTCTTCGGAGAGCGGTTCCAGGGGATCACCGACACCGGGATCGCCGTGGCGACGACAACCGTCGCTCCGGGCGAGACCGTCGACTCCACCAGACTGAAGAAAGACTTCCCCGACGTGTACCAGGCCTGCAGCAAGCCGAAAGCGGGCTACACGAAGCTGGAAGTCAGACAGTTGCCACCAGCGCCGCTCGCCAAGGCGGCCTGAGACCAAACCCCATCCGGGGGCGAATCACGCGCCCCCCGGGGTCACTCCTTTTCACGGGGAGGCGCGTATCCGCCCTGAAAAGGAGCAGTCATGAAAACACGAACGGGCGTCCTGCCCAAAGATTGCAAACATCTCTCCCGGTCGAAGATGAACAGCGAGGACCTCAAGGAGCTTCTGTGGACCATCCTGGCGGCAGTCGTCATGGTGGTCTCGGTCGGCTTCTGCTTTCTCGCCGCCTCCGCCGCTCCGGAGCCAGAGGCTCGGGAAGCGGTCATCCTGAAAGGAGGTCACGGGCATGCCGGCTCTTACCCTGTCGCTGCACGGCGCCAATCGAATCCTTGAGCGGTCTGTACCGCTCGAGGCACTGGAAGGCGTCAAGCTCGCCGTCCCGCTGCTCACGGAAAAACCCCTGCGTTTTCGCTACAAGGGGGTCACGGTGATAGCGAGGATGGCGTCGGGATGCCCGAAGATCATTTCCGCCTGGAAGGAGGCCATATGAAGGACCTATGTGATTGCGGCGCGATCACCGCGCTGAGAGAACTGCACAAGACGTACGGCAAGCTCCACGACATCCTGTCCGACTGCATCGAAGCGGGCAAACTGTCCGCGGCGGCCATGCCTGACGACTATGCCGTCATCGTGGAGCAGATCACCCGCTGTGTCGCGATAGACCATGCGATATCGGCGGTGTTCAATCTCTACGACGACGAGCTCGGGGAGGGAAAAGTATTCCTGTTTTCTATCGACCCGGCGCTGTTCAAGAGACAGCGGGCACTCCTTTCCCGCCTCCTCAAAGAGGATAAACCGCGCCCTTCCACCGACCTGGAACCTCTGGAAGGGATCAGGAACCTCCTCGACGCCATCGCCGACCAGGCACATGACTGGTACGGCATGGACACGCTTTTTCTGGAGGAGGGGGATCGTGAACCCTGAAGCATAGAACACTCACCTGAACGTATTTCAAACCCCATGGGGGCGGATCATTTCCCCCAAAGGGGGATGGTCCGCCTCCGAAAGGAGACAGCCCATCATGAAACAATCCATCACGGAAGTATTCGGCATCCTGGCTCCCGCCACGATCACCGTCGATGTGCGCGACAACGCGATACACGCGATGATCCCCCGCTCCAATCCGGACTACGTGTTCCGGAGAGAAATCCTGTCGGACATTCTGGCCTGGATGAAAGGAGCGGCGGGAACCGATCCTCTCTATCTCGTAGGTCCTACCGGCTCCGGCAAGAGTTCAATCATTACCCAGATCGCCGCGCGGCTCGGCATCCCCCTCTACGTGGTCTCGTGCCACGAGAGGATGGAGATCCCCGAGCTCTTCGGACGCTTCGTCGTCAGAAGCGGCGAGATGGAATGGGTGGACGGCCCCTTCATCCAGGGGCTCAAGGACCCGGCGTCGGCGTGGATACTCCTTGACGAGGCGGATACTCTCGACCCGGGCACCTTCGTCGGGCTGAACGCCCTTCTCGAAGGTCGCTCCATCATCGTTCCCGAAACCGGGGAGACCATCGACCCGCTCCGTTTCGGCGCCCGTATCATCTACGCCGGGAACACCGCCGGCAACGGCGACACGACCGGTCTCTACCAGTCGACCAAGCGTCAGAACCTCGCCTCCATGGGAAGGTTCATGATGCTCGAGGTCGGTTACGCGAACGCCGCGGAGGAGGATCAGGCCCTGGGGAAAGCTGTCCCGGAGGTTCCCTCCCCGATCCGGCAGAAAATGATCGAAGTGGCCAACAAGGTCCGCGACCTCTTCCGAAACGGCGAGATCGAGGTCACCTTCTGCACCCGTACCCTCATCCGGTGGGCGCAGCTGGCCACGTTCTTCAAGGCGAAGCCGGGAATAAACCCCATGACCTACGCCCTTGACCGGGCGCTCGGCTTCCGGGCCGAACCCGCCTCCCGCCAGGCTCTCCATGAACTGGTGCAGCGGATCATCGCATAGGAGGTGGGGTCATGTTCGTTCCCGGCAACACCCAATACGGCATCTGGATGAGGGCTCCCTCCTCCAGCGGCGGAAAGGACTGGATCGGGTTCCTCACCGACAGGGAAGTGATAAGTCAGTGGGGAAAGACCGGCCAGGTGAACCAGTGCAAGGTCATCGGACCGGCCCCCTCCCGGATTTTTCTCGACCAGAAGATCGAGGAGAAGAGGGGAAAGGGTTACCGGGTCGTCGGGGAATGGTTTCCCGGCAGAGGATGGTCGCACGAACGAAATGCCCAACCGCCACCGCAACCGAACCCTCCATCACAGAACAGGCCGGCTGCCGCGACGCCACCGCTGAACGGAAACGTCATGCGGGAGTGGCTGTCCGACCAGAACAGCGAACTATGGTTCTGACCCAACCCGGGGGAGACGCTATCACCCCCACGGGGTGACGTCGCCTCCCCAAACATCGAGGAGAGACACAATGAGCCAAGACCACATACTCAAGAACATTTCCATCATCGTTCTGTCCGTTTCCCTCTGGACCGGAAGGAAGAAACTCCGGCCGGAGGATCTGAAACTGGCGGACGGGAGCGAACTCCCACCCGACAAGCTCGCCACCCTCGGGAGCAAGAGGGTCATGGACCCAAGCGCCCTGGCGCCCTTCGCCACGTTCAAGCGGAGGGCCGAGCGGGCAGTGCTCGGGTTCGGGACCCGTTTCCTCGGGGGCTACGCGGTCCCCATGGAGAGGCTGAAAATACTCATGGGCGATCTGGCGGAGATCGGCAGGGAGTTCGACGAAGCCAAGGAGACTTTCCTGGCCGAATATGACACGGCGGTCGAAGAGTGGATCGCCGAGAACCCCGGCTGGGAGAGCGTGATCCGCAACGCGGTGGAGGACATCAGCTACGTGCGAACGCAGCTCTCCTTCTCCGTACAAACCTTCACCATCAACCCGGTGGAAGGGCATGAAAACGGCCTCGCGGCGGAGGTGAACGGCCTGGCCGACCAACTCCGCCATGAAGTCCGTCAGCAGGCCCTGGCGACCTGGGACAGCTCCTTCCGGGGCAAGCTGGAGGTCGGGCAGAAGGCGGTGCGGCCGATCAGGGCGATGCTCGACAAGATCGAAGGTCTGGTCTTTCTCGAGCCCGGCCTGAACGAGCTGGTCACCGGCATCAGGCTGACCCTCTCCGGTCTGCCGAAAACCGGACCGATCAAGGGGAAGGATTTCGCCGCCCTGTGCGGCGCGATTCACCTCCTCGGGAACATCCCGGAGGCCCGCGAGATCGCCGAGAATCCCCCTGTCGAGGAAGAACCGGCAGAGGAACTTCCGGCGGAGGAAGCGGAACCTATGGAAGAAGCCCGGGAGATCGAGGTCGTCCCGTTCACGCCTTACGTGCCTCAGTTCGAGGAGGCGCCATCCGAATGGTTCTAGTCCTGTAAAGGACGATCCCGACCCTGCCGGGGAGTCATCAACCGACGCTCCCCGCAGGGGGGAGCGTCATCAGGAGAAACCATGGCACCGAAAATATCAACAGTCATCGGGGGGCTGCGGATCGCGCTGCAGGCCCTCGCCTCGAAGATGGGCGTGACCCTCCACATAGAGGGGGACCAGGCCTACACCAACGGAAACATCATCGTCATCCCCACCCTCCCGGCCGATGACCACGAGGCGGCGATACTCGCCCGTGGCTACGTCGATCATGAAGCGGCCCATGTGGCGCTCACGGACTTTTCCATCGAGATGCCGCCATGGACCAACATCATCGAGGACGTACGGATCGAGAAGGAACAGGGGAAGATATATCCCGGCTGCGCCGCCAATCTGAAGACCCTGGCGGCGCTCCTGGCAAGAAAAGGAAAGTTTCGCGGGACTCCCGCGCAGCCGCTCTCGATGCTGATGTCGTGGGCGTGCTGTCGCGCCAGAACTGACGTGCTCGGACAGCCCCTCGGCAAGATCGCGAAGAAGGCGGAAGATTTCTGCCGGAAAGCCTTAGGCGACCACTTCTGCGATCTCTTCGCGGCCCTCGTGGACAGAATCGGTTCGTGCAGCTCGACGGCCGACTGCGACGGGCTCGCGAAGGAAATCGAGGCCCTCATCGACAACCCGCCCGATCCTCCGCCTCCGCCACCGCCCTTACAGGGCAACCGGCAAAAGGAGGAAAGGGACGATGGAGGGAAATCGCCACAGAGCGGCAACGACCCTTCCGACCGCAAGAGCGACCCTTCCGAGTCCGACGAGGACAAGGAGGGAGCTTCCGGGAAAGAAGGGAAACCCGCCGATCCGGACCGGACCGATACCGGTGGTGAACCACCGGCTGCCGGCGACGGAAAGGGCTCCGGGAATGATCCCGGTGAGGCGGACGCCGATGAAGGCGGTTCCGGCACATCTCCCCGTACCAGGGGTGCGGCCGGCGGAAGCGATCCGCTCTCCGACCGGCAGAAAAACAACCTGAAGAAGCTGAAGGTGGCAGACGCCGCCGAAGCCTCACAGAGGGTTGATCTGGGGCAGATGGTTTCCGCCATGCTTGGCAGGGAACACGAGGAAGGCGAACGTAACGGAACACTTGAAGAGATTCCCGACACCTCGCAGTTCAATGTCGGGGCGGGAAGTGGCCCCGGAGACCAGAAGACGGTCGAAGGGGACATGGGGCTCGACGATGCCCGTCGTAAGACGAGCAGGTTGAGGGCTCAGCTTGCGGGACTCCTGCAGGCTGTTCGCATAAAACACGCATATCCGAAACGGGTCGGGTTCCGGATCGACGGCCGGTCGGTCCATCTCATCGGCTGCCGGACTCCCGACACTCGCGTATTCGCATCCCGGCGGATCAGGGACGATGACAACACCGCTATCGTCCTGCTCACCGACCGCTCGGGTTCCATGAAAGACAACAACAAGATCAGAGTGGCGCTGCAGGGCGCATTCGTCACCGCCGAGGCGCTGGAACTCCTTCCGGGAGTGGCCTGCGCCGTGGGAGCCTTCCCCTGGGGCAGAGACATCGTGCAGTTGAAGGCTTTCGGTGCGAAACCGAGAGCCGGACGCTTCAATGTCGGCGCCAGCGGCGGCACCCCCATGGCGGAGGCCCTGCTGTGGTCCGGCATGCTTCTCACCCACCGTCAGGAAACCCGGAAGATCGTCATCGCGATGACGGACGGGGCCCCTGACGATCACGAGAAGACCGAAAGAGCGGTGGCGCGGCTGAGAGCCTGCGGGATCGAGGTGTACGGAATCGGTATCCTCGACGCCTGGATAGAAAGCTGGCTCAAGGAATCGTCATCGGTCATCAGACAGATCGACGATCTGCCGGCCGCACTGATCGGCCTCCTCAAGGAGGCGCTCATCACCAGACTCAAGGCCGCCTGACCTCCGTTATGGAGGACCCGCCCGCACCGGGAGTTCTAACCGACACTCCCGTATGGGGGGAGTGTCTTCAGGAGGCACAAGTGAAAATGAACAAAGTGACAATCAATCCGGACTACTTCGGTCCCGGCAACGGCCTGTACGTCATCCATTTCGAGGAGGGATGCAGCACCCTCGGCTTCGATCGGGTGATGGAGCTGGGGAACCTGCTCGCAGCAGAGCTGGATCGCTGGGACCTGACCCCCCTGCCGGCCGAACGGGGCACGATGAAGGCCTACCGGAAGTACCGGCAGCTGACGGACCTGGTTCATCAGAAACACAGGCAGACCGGGTACCGCTCCCGGGCGGAACTCACCCCTCAGCTCATCGGCCTCGAAGGAAAGAGGGTCGAGGTGGTGGACCGATACGGCGAGAAACGGCGCTTCTGGGTCGGCAGATCGACCGGCTGGATACCGTGCCACCTGGAGGTCTCCACCAGGAGATCGGACGGGGGCCCGGCAGTCATGGGCGCACCGTTCCAGTCGGTCAGGGTAGTCTGAAGCGATCGGCAAAGTCACAACGACAAATCAAACATCACCCTTCGGGGGGGCTCAAGTCCCCCATGGGGACGTCCGCCCTCCGGAAAAGGAGCCCGCGAAATGTCCCCCTATCAGAGAAATCTCTTCGGAGAGGAACTTCCCCCGGAGAAAAAGAAAATCACGATCCTGTCGATCGAGGCGAAGTACCGGAAAGAGGTAGTGCGTGAAGACGCCCCTGCGTGGGTGTCCAAGCGCTTCACCTCGGCGAGCCAGGTCTTCGAGATGTTCCATGACCTCCAGAGGGAGGCGAAGGAGCATTTCATCGCGTTGCACCTGGACGGCAAGAACCGGATCGCCTGTCTCGACAGGGTTTCGGTCGGCTCCCTGAACCAGAGCATAGTGCATCCACGGGAGGTCTTCAAGACCGCTCTCCTGTCGAGCGCCGCGGCGATCCTTCTCCTCCACAACCACCCAACCGGCGATCCTACCCCCTCCCGCGAGGACCTGGAGATCACCAGGCGCATCAAGGAGGCGGGCGAACTTCTCGGCATCAGGGTGCTCGATCACATCATCATCGGCGAAAGCTACCTGAGCTTCGCCGAGCAAGGCCTTATCTGACAACCCGGCAGGGGAAGAGCTCCCTGCGGGGGTTCTTGTCCCCTGTCCGGACAGACCCGAAAGGAGACAAGAAATGGAAAATGGGAAAACCGGCAACGACACGCCGGCAACGAAAAAACTCATCCTGTCCGTGTCCGACAGCAGCGATTTCTTCGAGGCCGCGGATTACGCGGTGATCGAACTTACCGCCGAAATGATCGCGCGAATCAGGGAGCTCTCCGAAGCCGTCCGCACCCTGGGCGTCTACAGGGTTTCCGAATTCGACTATTCCTGCGTCTTCATGAACGCCGACTACGACCAGTGGGAAAGCGGCAAGGTGCCGCTGAAGGAATACCAGGGGAGGACCGAATGCAACCTCCTCAACATCACCGACAGCGGCTTCTACTGGTCCGGGCTGTACAGGCACACCGACATCCGGTGGTCAACCGACACGGTGTACCTCTCAGACCTCGACAGTGGCGACTATGACGAGCGGGAAGAGTATCCCGACAATGAAGTACAGAAGGCCGTCTGATGGTCGATTTCAGTGGATACCGGATCGAGAGGACGGATGAACCGGGGATTCTGGGCTACGCCTACCGTATCTTTGGGCCGCGGGGCACGGAATTCGCGCTCATCAGAAACAAGGTCAATCCCCATCAGTTGTTCGTCGTCAATACCAAGACCATGAACCCGAACGCCAGGATCAAGGGGTACGGGTGGTGGACGGACAAGGACGGCGAACTGCGGCCACTGCGCTGAAAGAAGACAATACCCTTGAGAGGAGTCCTTATGAGACATCCCCACTACGACTACACCCTTGATGAGGCCCTGGCTCTGGCCAGATCGATAAAGTACGGGCCGCTGCCGTTGCCTTCCGATCCGACTCCGGAGATTCCGGAGGCGATCGGGATCGTCGGGAAGTCGCTCAGAACGTGCGGCTTCAACTGGATCACCGGCCGTGTCGCCCTCGAACTCCTGCGAAAGGCCAATGGCGAAGAGGTCGCCTGGTCCTGATCAGCAACCCCAACGGGGAGACAATCCCCGGAAAGGGCTCTGTCTCCCCATTTCAAACAACAAGGAGACAGCCATGGCTGACTACATTTCCCAGGGGCCGTTCCAGCCCTCGATACCCAAACATCTCATAACCGAAGAAGACATGAAAATCCTCGACGCTTTCGGACTCACCATCACGCCGGACGGAGAAGACAAGCTGTATCTCTTCGCCGATGACTGGTGCACCCACGGCGTCCTTGCCGCGGATGATCCGAAGGACGACACCGAGCTTGAAGAGGAGGCCCTCTATTCCTGCCTCCAGGGGATCATCCGCCGTTCCAACGGCGAACTCCCCTGGATATCGAAAGAGACGGCGTACACCTGCACCAGGAACCTGCCGGACGGATTCGGCGGCAGCGCGGTATTCGTGACCGCCGATGACGTGCAGTACTTCGGAACCGGTTCGTGGCTGGAACAGCGAATCCATGAAACGGAAAACAGGGACAACGTGCCGAAGCCTCCCACCGTTTGCGTTGTCCTGGATGGTGGAGCTGTTCAGAAGGTCGTTACCGACCTCCCCGAACAGTTTCCTGCATCAATGGACGTCGTGGTCATCGACACCGACGTGGAAGGTTTCGACGAACAGAGCCTCCTCAAGCTCCCGCACAACGGCGAGACAGAGCATGCCGTGGGTCATCTCGTGAAGCTGTCGAACTCCGACTATGACCTGGCAGCCGTTGTCGATCAGATCAAGAAGAGGGGGTGGTGAAATGGCCCCACGGAAACAGATGACAGGCGAACCCACCAATGAGGAACGTGCCGAGCGGATCGACACGGTGATGCAGGCGTACTGCCTGACTCTCGATGGTCGGGATTTCGAGGGCGACGAAGATGACTTCAGGGACCTGCTCACGGACCTGATGCACTTCTGCGAGCGAATGGAAATCGACTTCAACGAAAACCTCCGTGTCGCCCGAGACAATTACGAACACGAAAGGGAGGTTGAAACCGGCATCCCCAATAATCTCGGCTGTTCGGAATGCGGTTGCATTCTCGAGGTATCCCGGACCGACACCCTGCTGGGGATCGACCGGGTGATCTTCGACTGCCAGAACTGCGATGGGACATTCATCCGGGAACTGACGGTCGCGGACAGCCCCATTGAGAGAGCCGTCAAATGCGTCGGTTGCGGCAACCTGATCGTAAGAAGCACCGCGCGCATTTTCTACCAGAGCGACGATCTCGCCCATTACATCGGCGAGTGCTGCTGGGACGAGCGGCTGAGAGATTGAACAACAATGCCAACCCGACAGGGGGCGGAACCTTTCCCCTTGGGGGAGTTCTGCCCTCTCACACAGAAAAGGAGACAGAACATGGCAAGAAACCTTCTGCAGGAACTGATAGAAACCTTTCCTCAGGCCGATCCTGCAAGCGAGTTCCATGGCGAGGAGATCAACGGCTGCGAAGCCGTCAATTTCATCTCCGAGTTCATCCCGGATGTCAGGGAACACCTCGATAGCGAGGGGAACCGTGAGAGCGAAGCACTCGCGGTTCTAAAGGCATGCTGGAAATTTATTGAGAACGTGACTGACGAGTACCCGGAGCGGACCGACAAGTTTTTCGACCTGCGCGAGCGGGTGCGAAACGTCCTGTCGGATCGGCGCCATGAACCACCGACCGTAGCCGTCATCCTCGAAGGGGGCCTGGTGCAGTGCATCGTTTCCGACCGTCCGAATGACATCCAGTCGATGAACCTCATGGTCCTCGACTATGACACGGAAGGAGCGGACGAGGAGGAACTGCTGCAGGTGCCCCAAAAGGACGGCTCCATCTCGACGGCAACCGGTCGCTACGTGGGTTTCGATTACGCGGAGATCGGCCTTGCCGCCGTCATGGATCAACTGGACACGAGAGGATGGTAGGTCAAGGAAAAGGAGGATTGAGATGAGTCCCAAAACACCACGCCCGGCCGCCGCGCCGGGATACACGATTCAACGTCGGTCGCACTGCGGCAAGATTTTCGTGACCGTGACGACAATGGAAGGGAAACCGTTCGAGGTTTTCATCCGCTTCGGCAAGGCCGGCGGCTGCGGCTCGGCAATGGCCGACGGCATCGCCCGGCTTGTCTCCTACGGACTTCGCTCCGGGCTGGAGGCCCATGATGCTGTCAAGGCATTGGCCGGGATCTCCTGCCACCAGGGGCCGAAGACCTGCCTCAACGAGGTGGCATGCGCGATCAGGCTGGTGTTGCAGCACCTGGAAACAGGCGCTGACCTCAACGGCATTATCGAAGATGAGGAGTTTGCTGAAGCGAACGGCTTGGAGGTTGTCTCCACATGAAAACATCACAGAGGAGTATGGGTATGAAAGAAACGCGTCTGATTCTTATGGTACTGGCGACGATCCTTGGCGGCTGCAGCCACAGCCAGTGGGCCAGTGTCGAGCTTGCTACCAAGGGGGCTTCCTGGTTGAACCCCGTCGCTACGGTGGTCCACATGACTGCCAGCACCGGCAGGGCCCTGTCCGATCCTCAAGAGGAGCTGCGGGAAAAGGTGCAGCAACGCGAAGAGGAGCAGAAAAAGGAACCACCCTTGGAAAAGTCGCGGCCGGGTCCGCCTGAGACCGTGACGAAGTAGCCGGTTGAATGGTGGCATAGTCCACCCTTCAGATAAAGGGGAGCGGTGCTTCATGCACCCTCCCCAGGCCTCTTCCCCAGCTCAAGAGGGTTCCTCGGAGCCTCCGTCAACACGGTGGTTGCGGGGAGCCCTCTTGGGCGCCAATCACAGAGATAAGGGGGAGAGGACCATGACAGTCAAGGCAAGGATAAACGGCAGGGAGTATTCGCTTTCGTGGGAGGAATTCGAGAAGGCAGTGCTGAGGAACGATGTTACCAGCGGCCAGATCGAGGTCGTTTCCATTTTCACGGGAATGAGACCCTGCAAGAGTCTTCAGGTTGGATGAAGCCCATCCGGCCTGGATAGAGGCGGCCCTCGTGGCCGCCTTTTCTTATTAATGCCTGGAAATCATTCGTGAATTGTGGTACTTACAGATTTCACATCAATGCGATGAAAGGTCCGAGATGACGAAAGCCGATTTAGTCGACAAGATTCAAGAAAAGCTTTCATGTAATAAGAAAGAAGCCGTTGAGTTGGTTGAACTCACCTTGGATATTCTCAAGGATGCCATTGCGACCGAAGGGCATGTGAAGATAAGCGGTTTCGGGAATTTTGTTGTTCGCCAGAAGGCCGACCGAAATGGAAGGAATCCGCAGACCGGGGAGACCATCACCATCACATCACGGAAGGTTCTGACGTTCAAGCCGAGCGTATTGTTGAAAAATCGTATCAATCAATAAGTGTGGATGCAGAATAATTGGGCCTAACATTACTCCGGCTGCCAGGCGCAACCTACCCAGTGCTCTTCGTAACGCTTCACAAAGTCTTTCATCTCGCGAATGTTGACCCCAGGTTCGCGGCAGGCCCGGGCGCAGGTAGAAACGACATCCCGGTAGAACTCCGGAGCGACATGCCTGATACCGTCATAATTCATAAGCAATTCCGGAAGGCGCTCCGTGATTTTTGCTCCGCGAGGTGCCATCACAATACTCGGAGGCTCGCCATACGTGTTGATCAACACGTATCGCCAGCTTGGGTCTGCGGCTCCTAGGCGAGGGACAATCTCACAAGGACATGCATCTCCGCCTTTGGAAATGGATTCATAGACTTCTTTGAGGGCCGAGGGTTTGTTGGCCATCAGGACATAAGGCCCGGCCCCTACGTACCCCCCCATGCTCTCGTCGTATTCGATGCCGAGCAAGTCTTCCAGGTCAAAACGCGCATGCCGGTCAAGGGGGGCTTTTCCTGAGGTGAACCACTGAAGTTCCCGCAGAGTGGCCCCTGCACACTTGGCAATCTCTGCAGGCGGATTGGGCCAGCACGCCACGAGGTTCTTGGCGATTTCGGCTGCGTTGTCATAGTCACTGTCGGCCCAGAAATCATCATCCTCAACGATATCCTCCGGTGCCTTCTCTCCTGGCAGCAGCCAGGTCCTGCCATCAAGCCCGTCGAGGCTGAAATAACGGGGCTGATCGGGCGGCAGGGAAGATTCCCAGGATGAAAGCCATGAACCGGGTTCCCAGTCCAGTCCTACGGTCAATGTTGGCTCCGGCCTTAGTGCTGGTAAGGCCAGCCATTGCTGGATTCTTTCTTCCACCTCGCGACTGTTCACGCCTCTTTGACCACCCCTGACATGAAAATCGTGGTCATATTGAGCGTCCCGGCAAAGCGCCTGGATGGACCCGGTAAGAGCCTGGTCTTTTCTGTCGTGCTTTCCCAGCAGCCACTTGCTGGAGTCCTGTGCTGAGCGCAGGGAAGCAGGAAGGGATTTCTCCTTGGCATCGGCGACCTCGACCTGGACTCCGATTTTTGCCATTTCCCCTACCAGTTCAGGGCTGGCTGTCGCTAGGTGGCGGTTGACCCGAAGGATGTCGGGGCGGCCACGCAAGCCTCCGGCGTTACGCCACGCATCCAGGAGAACATCCCGGAAGGCCTTGGGCTGCACGACTGGAGTGAAGGTCATCCACCGAATGGGTAACCCGGCAACGGTCAATCCATAGAGTATGAGCGGGCTGAGCCCGTATCGCTCTGCATCCTTGATCTTGATCGGGTCCCGCACTGATACAATGCCATGCTCCGGATGGTGAAAAAGGAACTTGGCTATCGCAACGTAGAAATGATGCTCTCTTGGTGATGGCTGCGTCTGCTGATTCATGCCCCCTCCTGGGGAAATACGAGCTTTCCCCGAGAACTATCGTAGGCTCCCCGCTCTACCAACAACCGGGCCAACAGCAGGTCGCGAGATAGTTCGGATCGATGATCTGGATTTCTACTGCAGGAGTTCATTCATTAGCTTCTGGAAATATCTTGGGTATTTCTTCATCACCGCCTTGGCTCCGCCCCGGTCTTGTTTCAGTGCCTTCACGAGATCCTTCTTCTGAGTCGCTGCCAGGTTCAAGGATGCGGCAAGGTCCTGAGAGATGACACGGTCCGAAAAGCCAAGCTCGTAAAGGGCAATGGCGGTTTCCGTGGGCAGACCATATTTCAGGCGCTTTTGAAAAAGCTGCAGACGATTGATCAGCTCTCCGGTGCCATCTTGGTCGAGTGTTTCGAAGAATTCACACACAGCGCCTACTACAAGCGCACCGTCATAAGCGAGCGTCCCTTCGCAGACGTCGACGGCATGATCGATCTTGAACTCCCTCCGGCGGGTGCCCCATATCATCTTGGCTTTTCGCTTACGGATGATTTTCAGGAGGTCGCTGAAGGGCTTTCCACTGATCCATCCATGCGCGATTTCTTTAAGCACCTCCGGTTTATCGAACTTGGTGAATACGCCACCGTTGATATGCCGGGTAAGCAATGGCCAGACAAGATCGAGCGCTTCTGTTTCATCAACAATCGAAAGCAGGCTGTCAGCGTTGGACTGAACCCATCCCTCAATGGTTTGGGCATCCTGAATACCGTAAAGCGTCCTGCCGTAGATTCTACGGCGAGTTGCATCGGTGATGTTTGCGGAGATGTTCCCAGCGACAAGCTGAAACAACTCGCGGATATGCTCCTTTTTCTGCTCATCAGTCAGGAAAAAAGCAAGCGTCCCTTCGGCCAAGCGGGTCACATCGGCTTCCGAAAGACCATCCTCAGATTCATCCCAATGGGATAATAGGAAGCTCTCGACGGCACAGATGAGGCTGATTCTCCAGGCGACTTGCCGCTCGACACCGTCTCGTGAGAATCCTTTGTCTCCATGTCGTGCGGCTATCCCGGCAGCCAGTTTGGTAACGTCATCAGGATCGTTGATATAAGCCTTGGCAAAATCCAAAGCCTCCATGGTGATGGTGTATTTCTCGTCATCACTCTTGATGGGGTCGAAGATCGATAGAAGATTGCTGATGCATGGCTCAGAATTGCGCGGCTCCAGAAGTTCTTTCACCTGATCCCAGCGCCATTTATCGTTGCGAGCCTTTCGCTTGTCATAGATCACCGGATCTGCAAACAGGATGCTGCCTTCGGTATGCATCCCGGCGCGACCCGCTCGGCCAATGAGGTTGTGGAAATCGCGAACCTTTATACGTTCCATGCCTTGGTAGACACTGGTCACGATGAGGTATCGAATGGGAAGGTTTACACCCTGCGCCAAGGTGGATGTGCAAACAACGAATCTCACAAGGTCGTCGCGCATGGCATGCTCCACCGCCAGCCGGATACCATGCGGCGTATTGCCATGATGGGAAAAAATGCCGTGCGCCGAACTCTGGGACGCCGGTGCGTCAGCACCGAGATTCTTGACGTGCAGATGTGTCAGCCGCTCAACTTCCTGAGCGTCAGAAAAATCTGACGGTAATACCACGGGTGCGCCGCGCTCGATAATATCGACGGCCTTTTCGCAGACGCTGGCCGCTGTCGACTTCCTTCCGCAGAAAACAGCGATACTGCCATTCGGGACCAATTTCAGACCAAGGTATAGTGCGATAGCCTGCCCGTCAGTCTTTTCAGGAAAAAAGCGGTCCGTCCTTTCCCGCTTCTTCCTCCCAAGATTGAATCTCTCAATCACCCTCGGAACGAAAAACTCGTTTTGTTCGGCATCACGGCTGTCGACGTATTCGATTCTTCCCAACTGATCGAGCCAGCTCGCGAACCCGACCGACCTGAAAGTCGGAATCAGGGTTGTGCCTTCGACGACATTAGGCTCGCCGTTCAGCCATTCTCCGACGGCTTCGGCGTTGCTGATGACCGCTGAGATCAGCACCTTCTGGGCACCTTTGGGAATCATGGAGCGCAGCGATGTTAGGAGCAGTTCGTATGTAATGCCTCGGGTGCCGCTGTCGAACTGGTGGCCTTCATCAAAGACCAGCAGGCCAACGTGGGCAGCCAGCTCCGGAGCGTGCCGGAGGACGTAGAGCAGCTTCTCTGGGGTTACAACCAGGATCTGTTGGTGTCCAAGGAGTTCGGCAATCTCGAAGTCGGTCTGTAGGGCATCGGATAATTCATCCACCTTGGTGGGGTCGTTGTGGAATGCCTCGACGAGGCTGTTCTTGATCTCATGGCACAGCGCCCTGAAAGGGGCGATGATGATGGCCAATGCTACGCGGTCAGTCAGAAACGCGCTTCGAAGGATCAGCTCCGTTGCCTTGGTTTTGCCAGCGCTGGTGGGCATTTGAACGATGGCAGACTTGCCTTTGAGAACATCAGCCTTGCCCAAGAGGTGTTGAGCGGGCCAGAGTTCCTTGATGAACGAATCCTTTTGCAGCGCGTGGAGCCATTTGTTGCGAGGCAGGCCTGAATATGATGGCAAAGCCTTCCAGGCGGAATTTTCGAGCTTTTTCCTCGGAACAGCAGTGATCACATCACCAAATAGAAGCTGCCTGGGTGTGCCATATTCATAGACGGCATCCCTCAGCTCCGTGGCCAAATCAAGAAGATTGTCTTCGCCATTCCCATCCTCGAAAAACTGGAGAATCCATTTTGAAATACCGTCGATGAATCCGCCGAATGGTCCCTCAGCTCCATCAAAATAGGTTCCCAGATCGGCCTGCAACAACCAGAGCAACAGGTCTTCCAAACCATCGCCATACAGATCCGGGCAGTCGCCATCGATGCGCTTCGCCAATACCGACGCGCTTCCAGGAAGATCGCACAGGTAATAGGAGGCGGAGCCAAGAAGCACAAGGTATGGATCAAGTGTCTCGTTCAGCTTTGATTGGAGGTAGGAATCAAAAAAGCGGGCAGAAAAAAGTAGATTGGTTTTCAGCTCCGAGAGGGAGCCGGGATCTGGCTCCTCCCGGTTGATAGCGGCGGCAAGGTCGCCCAGTAAACCAATCGATATGGTGAAGAGCTTGGCCGGATCTTGCGTGATTTTGATGTGATGCTCTTCCGGAACACCGTACTCGAGCATCTTTGCCTTTGACCTGGTGACGCCAAGCAGGAGTTGGGATTTCTTTTCAGGCCTCATCCGCAGCCCTCCTGTAGAGCTCGTTGACAAGGTCCATCATACTGGGTCCCTTAATAACCAAGAGGGCAAGACTGTCACCATTAGGATGTGGAAAGTACTCCTTGTATTTTGCGGATTTGGGGATTTTTCTGCAGTCTGCCGAAGCCAATTCTTCGGCATCGAAACACTCATCAGAAATGATAGTCGCAGCGCCGTAGGTTTCCTTATAAGGCATATCTACGGGGCTTTGAAATCTCTCGATCCTTTGAGCTTGTTCGATGGCCCCTTTTTCATAGAGCTTTTGCTTGATAAAGTTCAGCGATTCATCGATTCGAATGTGATCTTTGGCTGAATCGTTGATAGCATCCTGTAGGCGGTTGATCTTAGAGGTGGAGAACTTTGTCTTGGATTCAAAGACAAACAACACGTCCTTGGTGGAGGCTTCGCCGTCTTTTTTGTGAAATCGGAAACCAATTACATCGCTGCCCTTGGGCGATTCATCTCGAACAACCTTCGATGACCACCGCACCCTGGGCACCCAGTAACCGAGAAGCCATTGAAGGTAATCGGAAACCAGTATTTCCCCAAAATCTCCTGCTCGGATTCCTGGGCCGAGTTTGGATGTTCTGCATGGGAACTTGATATTCGTCAGATAATCCGGTCGCGGACGTTTGCCCCGGAGGAAATCGATCTCAGTATCCAGGCAATAGTGATTCCGGAAGTGTTTCGCCCAGGCGGAGAGCACTGCCTCGTCGTTCTCATGACGGAACTCCCAGACTTCGACCTCCTTGCCGTCGGCGGTCGTCAGTCGTTCGCCGGTGTCAACGAGCCATTTTGTATGATCTGAAGTCCAGGGCATTTACAATCCGTTTCCAAGGTTACATATCTTTTTTCTCAATCCGAGCAGCATTGAGGTGATTACATTCATGGCCATACGAATTCTCGCGTTGCCGATGCCATTCCAGAACCTGTAAAAGCTGGTCTCGAATTTCCTTTGCCGTCGCTCCCAGATCAACGGTGGCAAATCGAATTTCATGGTTCTGGATCACGACGGCCTCGTTAACCATATCACCCACCGAAGGATGAAGGAGCAGACCCGAGGCGTTTTCAGCGAGGAGATCCCCATTACCTTCCTGGGACCTCAAATAGGCGTAAATCTGATAGACGTATCCGCTGCGCAGTGTTTCTTCCCGATACCAGCCACGTGTCACAACGGAGTTGAACTTCGTGTCAATGACAATACGGCGTCCCGCGTCGGAGTGGTCGAGGATGATGTCGGTTCGCATCGAGGGGAGGATCTTGTCCATGCCCAGACTCTTGCTTTCAATCTGCCAGCCAATTGTTTTGCCCGCATCGACGCGCCATCCTCTATTGGAAAGCACGACATCATAGAAACCGGCGATCCCTTTTTCGTAAAGCTTCCGAATCCAGGTAATTTCTCTATCCGGCAACGACAATTGCTTTGCGCCTGCAGCCTCTGTAGGTAGGGCAAGATTGAAGGCCAGATGGGCCGCAGCAACCATCGGTTGATCATCTGCATCGTGCCTCCCGAAGCGGTCGATGGAGACCTCGCCACGATTCGGACGCTCCCCGGTTACGCCCATGCGTCTCAAGCTTACCGCCAACGACCGACATCGGTGTGCCAGCCCCCCACGGAGAACGATTTTGGATATTTCCTCCAGGGCCGTCCGTACATAGCGGTTTCGGGCTGTATTGATGGTCAACTCATGGAATCGGCAAGCAACCTTTCCACGATCCAGTAATCGATGCCTCTCAGTGTTCAGTAGGTCGATGCGTCCGCGCACGCGGCCAAGAACAGCCTCACGCGATTGGTAGCCATAACTCAAGTTGCGCTGAATACGACGCTCGACGCGACGGCAAAGCATTTCTGCGACCAGGTCTGGGATGTCATAAGGGTTATCCTCTACGGCGACCTTTGCCTTTTCGAGATCCCTGAACAAATCCGATGCGTACAGCATAAGCAGCCAAAGGTTGCGCACCGGGATGCGGCCTATTCGGCCAATCCCTTCATGGGCGTCTGATATCAAGTTGGCTGCAGCAAGTGTCACGATCAGAATCCTTCCAGCAAGCGTTCTCTCGCCTTCTGGGATTTCTCGAGCGCATCGAACCAGTATTCATCGAGCAACGGACCGATCTCGGTATCAACCACCTGACGGAACCATTCCCGGGCATCACTGATGGGAATACCGAACGGCGGTGTGACATAGCTGTGCCCCACTCGGAACTGAGGCCCGAGACCGGTGTCGGCTGAAATGTCGCTGTTTAGGGCAATGAGACGCTTCTCGATTTCGACAAGGATTTCTGAATCAATACCGCACTGGGATTGAACCCAATCGTGCCAGGGCTTTCCGAGCGTGGGTTCCAGATCAATGAAGGCAAAACGGCGACGCAATGCCAGATCGACCAAGGCGAGGGAGCGGTCGGCAATATTCATCGTGCCGATGACATAAAGGTTGTCCGGAATGAAAACACGCTCGCCATCTGACCGTTTGTATGAAAGCTCCAGGGCCTCATTTGGCGTTCTCTTGTCTACCTCGAGGAGCGTCAGCATCTCGCCGAAAATCTGTGCGGGATTCCCACGATTAATCTCTTCAATGACGACGATATGCCTTGACGTTGGATCTTTCGCGGCGGCCTTCATCATCTCCACAAAAGGCCCATCCACCAGCGTGAGTTTGCCATCTCCCACCGGCCGCCAACCACGAATAAAATCCTCGTAGGAAAGGTTCGGGTGAAACTGCACCGCTCGGACTTTGCTGTCGTCGCGTTGCCCCATCAAAGCGAAAGCCAATCGCTTGGCAAGTCAGGTCTTTCCCGTGCCTGGCGGCCCCTGAAGAATCAGGTTTTTTTTGGTCCGAAGGCGCTCGAGAATTTTTTCGAGTTTTTCCCGGGCGATGAAACATCCATCCGTCAGAATGTCATCGACGGAGTACGGTTCGATGGGTGCAGCCGTGACCTCTGCCTCGGGTGTGGCATCCGCTTCGTCATCCTGCGAATCAGGGTCTGTGGCATTCGGGTGGGCAGATGTCCCACTATCCTTGAAAAGCCAGGCGGCAAGTGACAGCTCCGGGAATGAGTGGACGGGATACGCATCCTCCTGGAAACGAGCCTCAAGGGTGTCCAGCACCGCCAGATAATCAGTGGCATTGCAGCGGCCCTTGGGGCCGTTCATGCCAACCTGAATGTTGAGCTTCTTGCTGATGTAACGCTGGGACTGACCATCAAGGGTCGGGAAATTCCAAGGACGAATCCAGTACAGCCCCATGGTAAGGTTCCACCCCACACCATAGCGCTGCGTCGCGTTGTCGTAGGCTGAGACAAATGCCGACCGCGCCTCCGCGTCATCCGATTCCGCAAAAGCAATTGCCTGGGCAAAGGCTTCCCAGAGGGTGTCAATGTCATCTGGTTGGCGTTTGTTGTCGAAACCGAAAAACCATGACTTCTGATTATTGAGAATTGGAATCCCTTCAAAGGAGTCCGGAACAGGCTCAGACACTCCAAGCAGACTGGCAAGTTCGCTTGCAATAGCTTTGCGATTTGCATCGGTGATCCCCCGGTTGAATATGCCCATGGCCGTAAATGGGCAGATGTCCTTCAGGGGGCCAGAGGAACCATCCGCGAATTGATCCTGCAGGTTGGAGAGGCCATCCACCTTAGAGGCAATAACGTGGATTCCAGCAATCAGCTCATCTCGCCTATTCCGAAAGGTAAGGAGTTTGTCAGCTACCGCCTCGTAAAAGCGAGTCCAGTTGAAACGGCGCTTGTCGACAGCGCTATCACCGAATCGTTCACGCCAGTAAGGAGCATTGCGGAACCGGTTGATGTCTTGCGCCTTTTCCTCGAATGTGAATCCGATTAAAGCATCTGTGGTCCAGTCGCCAGGCAAGACCCGCCAGACCGTGCTTCGATTGGTGTAGAAGTACCACTCACGCGGAGGATCGAAAGGTTTCCAGTCAACCTTCAAGGTGCGGCCGTCACCGAGATTCTCTTTTACCGTGCCAATGGCTTTGATCGCCATGACGGAAACGGTTTGGCCTCGGTTATCAAAGGGGAGATCGTGCTTCCGCGTATAGGACGACTTGATCGCAATGCGGTCCCCCACCTGGATAGACTTCACTGCGTCGAGGTATTTGTCCTGATAACCATTTCCCCAAATGCCTTCCTGCAGAAAACGGGGGGTCTGATCATCAGTTCCGCCGTATGTGGCTCCGACAAACCAACAGGCTCTGGCTCCGGCTCCTTCAGGTTTAGGATTCATCTTGTCTACTCTCCTTCAATCTCATATGGTCCCCTCAATTTGCATCTTATGGTAGACGGAGCACCATTCGGCCTTGGAGATGTCCGCTCAACCAGATCGGTCATTGTCTCCATTTGAATACCCCATCAACCTGGAGGATGCCGTTCGCCGTAACATAACCGAGAGTCATGGGTCGGAAATCGTTACAGAAGGATTCGACATATGCCTTCAGCAGGCGACTCTGACGGAGAGTGTCCAATTCGTCGGAGAGATGGTTCACCACCTCTTGCGTCACCAAGGTAATCAGCTTTGCTCTGGCGCGGGAAGCCACGACGTTGAAGCGGTTGAGGCTCATGAGGAACTCGTCTTCCTCTGCAATCTGATCAGGATCTCCCAGCGTGTAGGACGCTATGATCACGTCTCTCTGCTGGCCCTGGAATCTCTCGACGGTGTCGACAGCGTCGCGGATCGCATCTGCAACGGCTCCAGAGGCGCCAAATATCTGATGCAGCCGTGATACGATGGCCGCCTGCTGCGCGCGGTGAGGCGTCACGACGCCAAGTGCCTTTTGCCAGAACTCGGTGGTCGAGTAAGGAGTTGATGACGGCGGTCGAACCCCGCCCGTGAGCGGGTCGACCTCACCGGAGAGTGCAGACGCTACACGACCATGGAGAAGCGTCGCCAACGCCGCCACTGCATCGGCCTCGAACTCGTTTTGCTGGCTGCTCCGTCCGTCCTCGTAGACGAAGCAAGTGGCGGGCTGGTCTGGATCGAGGAGTTGGGTCCATTCGGGAGTCCAATGGAGCGTGATGGGCCAGTTCCCAGGCTGGCTGACAGGTAGCGGAGAGGTCAGCTCAAGGCGCAGGTTCGGCGAGCGGCTCGTCAGTGCGGTCCGGTAGCCCGCCTCTCGGGCGAAGGCCACCAGCGTGTCGTTCGAGCGGTAGTTCACGTCGAGTGCGCACTCGACGACCCCGTAGCGCGAACGCCAGTACTCGTAGATGGAGCCCACCATGTCCTCGAGCCCGGCCGGCGGTTCGGCCTTGTGGATCGGCGGCAACTGCAGGTGGTCGCCAGCGAGCACGATGGATCCGTTAGCGGCGATCGCGCAGAACGGAAGAACCGAGTGTGCGACGTCCATCTGCGAAGCCTCGTCGACCAAGATGAGGTCGAATCGCTCATCACAGGCACTGCCCTGGTTGCTCGTGAGGAGGTTGTACACCTGCTCGGGAGTCCCTCCCACCAAAACGCAGCGGGTGGGACGCTCCAACTCGCCCTTCAACCCCATGAGCACCGGGGAAGGGTTGCCCCGGTCAATCTCGACATCAGTGAGCTGCGGAGTGTTGGTCGAAGGCTCCTGGAAACGAGAGCGCACCCGGAATCGGTCGCACTGCCCCGGAAGCAGCGCTTCGATGTCTCCAGCAGCGTCCGCGAGCACGTTGTCGATTGCCGTGTAGGTCGAAGCAGTGAGCAGCACTCGTATCGTCTGCCCGCGTGCCTGCGCATCCAGGATTGCGCCGACGATCACGGCGCGCACAGTGAGGCTCTTGCCGGTGCCGGGAGGCCCCCAGATGAGGCTCGCCCGGTGGGTGAGCGCATGCTGCCACGCGTGGACCTGCGATGGGTTCAGCGAGCGGCCCGCCGACTGGAGGTAGGCGACGAGTCGCGCCTGGATCGCTGCGGGTGCCTGCGTCGTCGTCGCGCCACTCATCGCGGTGGCGTTCCACAGGAAGTCCGCAGGAGGGCGATGTGCCGTGCGCCTCGGGCCGCGACATCCGGCTTGTCCGGTCGCGGCCACCGCCCTCGCGTTGGCGCGCTGCGCAGCCAGGGGCGGATTCGCCAGCACCTGGAGCGCGCCGCTTCCATTGCTCGCCGAGAGCTTCCGGGTGAAGAAATCGGTGTTCGTCGGATCCAGCGTGACGTCTGCAGCGAACGACGCGACCCCGTGCCGCTCGATTGAGTCGAGGATTCCTGGCATCCCGTCCTTGGGGGCCAGAGCGACAAGACCACGATTCCGGTCGAGCGCGATCACCGTCACGGCAGTAATCGCCTCCATTGTGGCTCTCCAGAACCGGTTCCCGAGTTGCTGCTGGAGCTGCGTGTCGAGAGGAGTCCCCCGAACCATCCTCGAGATCTTCCGATCGAGGAACGCCTGATCGGCCGCAGGGCTCAGCGCAAAGGAGAAGTCTCCTGGCTTGGCTTTCAGGTCGACCGAGTCAGCCGAGAGCTCATACACGCGCAGCCCCGGACGGGTTGAGACGTTCAGCTGCTGAAGCGCCTGAGTCGCGGCCGTTCCGGTCAATCGCTGGGTCAGGAGCGCACTCCGAAATCGCGCCACCCGCTCGTGGACGGGCATCGCTCGCACCTGCTGCACATCAAGGTCGTCGAGCGCGGCGTTCAGGCGGGCGAAGTTGTACCAGAGCTGCCCATCCGCGCTGACACGTGACTGCCGCTGCGGTGGCTCGATGCGAATGACCGGTGCCGACTGAATGAGTACGGTACGGAGTTCGTGCTCCAACCGCTTCGCCACCGTTTCAAGCGCCCGTAGCCGAAGCGTAACGGTGTCCTGGTAGCGCGTGAGCTGTGTCTGCCAGTGGTTCGGAGTCGTAACCTTAGACCAGATCTCGTGGGCCCGCTCGGAAGGGATCTGGTCGCTCAGAGGCGTTGTGAAGAGTGGGTGCGGATTGAAGGTCGCGACGTTCGGAGGGAGCCCCGACTCGTGGAAATGACGAGCCACCTGAAGCAGGCTATAGTAGTGCTCGACGGGCGCCGCGACGAGACCTCGGACCACGTCTCGAACGATGGTCAGAGGTGAGCGACGCGTAACCATGTCGGGGTTTTCGAGTAGGTCCTCTGGCGGGAACAGCCACGCAAGGTAGGAGATGTTCTGGTTCGCGAGGATATGGTCCAGGTGGCGACCCACTACCCTGGTCAGGTGCTCATACTGCAGGGTGTCCCAGATGTAGATCTGGATCTTGGTGCGGTAGTCGTCCTGCTGGGATCGCGTCAGTCCGGCCAACTGAGGGCGGGACAGATTCTGAGTGTCCTGCTGCTGGCACCAGGTCAGGATGTCATGGATCCTCTGAAGGAAAGCTAGGAGCTCTCGTTGCTCCGCTTGGATGTCGCGATCAGTGACGATGGTTGCCGTCGCCTGCCACGTCTGCATCGAATGCGGCTGGGTGAGCGGGGATTGGATGGCGCGAGGCTCTCGCCAGAAACCCTTGAGTCCGAACGCTACCGTGATCGCGCTGCCGATATCGAAGTCGACCGAGATATAGAGTCTGAGGTCGGTCCACTTCGGCATGCTGGCCGAGGTACCGCTCTGCTGAGCGACGGTCGCGATCCGTGACTGGAGTGCAGCTGCCCTCGCCGAGACCACGGTCCTGGTTGCTCTCAGGGCCTGGTGTGTGTCGAACACCGCGTCCTGCGGCAAGCGCTGGGCAAGTGCCTGGACTTGTTGGACGCCCCCGCGAACAAGGCTCAGCCTGGCACCCTGGGTGACGAAGGCAACACGGCTCAGGTGGTCGGTGGTGGCCGCTGTCGGAAGGCAATGAAGCGCGTGGGGCGCCACAGGAGGCTGGGCGTTCTGGCCCCGGTTCTCACCGAGGTACTCACAGAACGAGCACCTGTTGTCGACGTGCCAGTCCAGACTCTGCCAGTGAGATCCAAGCGCATTTGGGACGTCTACGGAGAAGAACCTCCGCACGCGAAAGGCGAACACCTCGAGCGGAACGGGCTCGAGGTCCTCCTGCATAGCGTCCCAAAGCTGCGCCAGGGTCGGCTGAACACCTGCGGTCAAAATCTCGTTGTAGGTGACCATGAGCCGGGAGGCGTCATGCGAACCAGGCCAGATAGCTGCGTCTGGTACCACAACGAACTCGTGGTCGAGTTGGTTGTCGACCAGCCAGGCAGCGAGGGCCATGCTGTAGTACGTGACCTCCGCGAAGTAGCCCGGCGATGGCTCCGCGGTCATCTTGATGTCGATCACCCGCAGCTGAAACTCGCGCATCATTGGGTGGGAGATCGTGGGGAGTTCCATCGGGAGACAGGTACCTCGAGAAGGTCCCAGGAGGGAGGGCGACGATGATGTCCGGGCGCAGATGGGCGAATTCGAGTTGGTGAGCTGCGCGAAACGGGGAAAGCCCGAGCGCTTGCTCCAGTTCACCGCCTTGAGGAGCGGGGTCGAACTCCGTCTCGACGAGGAAACGGACGGGGCTCGCCGCCCGCAATCGGGTTGCATCCAAGGTGACCGTCCGGTACCGCGTCTGCCCCTGCTGGTTCTGGTAGGGCACGCCTACGACCGATCCAGTCGGGAAGGTGCGGGTCAGGTCGTGGAGTTTCTCGGCCTGCCACTCGTCACCCGCCTCCTGGATCTGCCGGAGACCAGGGCGAGGCGACTGGGGGTACGGCATGCCCTCGGCATTGCGCTCGGCACCAAACCGCACGTTGTCGGGCCGGAGATTTAGCGCGAGTTGGCGCGCGCATCCCGAGCGAATGTACTGCGCTAGCGCCTGCTTATTTATCTGGGGCATCGAATACCTCCCGAAAATATGAAGATCATGTAGCCGTCGCGCTCAAAGCGACGACGAAGCGGACTTTTCGTGATAAAGCTTCCTATGGCATCTGTCACCGTCATCCTGTAGTGCTTGTTTTTAAGGCGTCTGAGAGTGGCACAAGATGGGGATTGGCTGGATCTATAACAGCCGATGCCACGATCATGGCGCGTTCAAGGTTCAGGCGATCTGGGTCGCGGAAACCGATCTTTCGTGCCTTAGCCAGATCTTCAGCGTATGCGGATGCTTGCTGTTTGGCCTGTTTGATTGCGGTACGCGGAACCGCCGCATTGTCCAAGCTTGCTGAAGTAACCTGATTACCCTTGCGACAGACCAGCACCGCGTCCCACTTGATGGTGCCATCGTAAGTGTGAAGGCCTCCTTGGCCTTCGCCACGCATGGGCAGAACCTTGGTTACCGAGAGCCCCGAATGAAGCAGAGCCGTGCCGAGAGCATCCCATGCCGATGAGAGTTTATGGTGGTAGGTGAACACGCAGATCCCGTCCGGCTTGAGCACGCGGTTGCATTCCATGAAAATCTGCTGAAGTCGTTCCTGGTATCCCTTGATAGCTTCGTCGGATCGTCGCGTGATGGCGAGATTCTGCAGTATCGGAGCCGAAGTGACGTTATCGTCATACGGGGGCGGTGCGATTCCCAAAGCCTGATGCCAGGCCAAATAGAAGTCTGAGAGTTCCGAGTAGCTCAGATTGTCGAAATACGGCGGATCAGTCAGCACGAGATCCACTGAGCCGTCCGGTAGTAAATGGAGTTCCTCGGAAGACTGGGTTTCAATCGCCGCCGTGGCGCTGCCGCTCAATACATCATCGACAGAGCCAAGACAGGCTTGTTTGCGCTCGAAATCATCTTCATAAGCGACTCTGGTGCCTTCCGGATGAAGCTCCTCGGGCGCTTTGGCAAAGGCAATCGCCTTAGATATTTTCCGGACCGTGTTGATGAACGTTCCCCGTCCGACGCCATCCTGCCAAGGGTTCAGCTCGACCGGACGAGTGATGTGCCGGTATGAATGAATGGAGAACATTGGACTGGTTCGGCGATAGCCAAACGCATAGGCCGTGTACATGCAGTTCGTGGTGAGATGCTCACTGAAGGCCAGCTCAAGGCAGCGCCGCGCCTCATCGCTTTCCACTCGGCCGATGGCCGAACCGAGAAGGTGCAGGTGGAGCTTCTGCCGGTCGTTGAAAAAGTCTGCGTAAAGCCGAATCCCGTGGATCAGAGGTCGTCCATCCGAACGCCCCTCGCGGGGAATGCTTCTCGTCGGCACAAGTAGGCCATTCCCGATCATCCGCAGCTTACGGGTTGCTCGGTCGTACAACGCCTGGTCCGCTTCTTCGATGCGCTTGAAATGCCTTGTGCAGTTCTTGCCGGTTCCGACCAGATACTCCTGGGCAAAGAGTCTCCAAGCGGGACGTTCGGCACCGTCAAGGTCATCCGCTGCGATCTTCTGTGTGTGCTTGCAGGTCGGGCAGGTCATGATCCCGTTGCCGTGCGTGCCCGCGCTGACAGTGGTGCGCTTGCCGCAAGAGCAGTGCAGCACCTTGCGTTCAATCGGCAATTCGTGGACCGCATGACAGTCCTTGCAGAATACCCACTGCAGCCCCTTCTCTTTGGAGTAGGCCAGTTGAAAATGGGGATGGAGCTCTACATCGCTCTGGCAATTCGAGCACTGCTTCACCTGGACCCAGAAATGATGAAGAACATCCCGTTCGACTCCGTCCACCATGGTCCGATGCAACGGCGTAATGAGTTGGGCGACCTCTTTGCAGATCTGCTCGATTTCCAGATAGTGATCCTCCATCCGGGAGGCGGCCAATTCAAATCGGGTAATAAAGGTCGCAACCGGGTCGATATCAAAACCAATCACCCGAGCGTTGCAGCGCATGGACTCCACCAAACTTGTCCCTCCGCCGATGAAGGGATCGAGAACGATAGCGCCATGCACGGAGGTCTTGCCGAGATACGTATCCCAAAAGGCGTTGGCCTTGTCAGGGGGAAGGGTCAGCGCGGTGAGGATCGAACGGAACTGAGAGCCCACCCGGCGAGCAAACCAGCGGTGGACCCGATACAAAGGATTCGAGCTCTGTCCTTCACGCAGGGCAAGCTCGGCGATTTGGGCAATGGGAATATCGCCCGCCTCCAGCAGGGTACGGGCAGGCCAACCGCCAAAGGTGTCACCTCTGCGGTTTTCAATGATCTGCTTTGCCTGACCAGTTTTAGCCATAGATCCCCATTACCATCCCTTCTCAGTAGTACTGTCGGATATACCCGAACGCCTTGTCGAACAGATCCTGGTCCTTGACCTGGTACTTCACGTAAATCACTTTGCGCAGGGCCTTCTGGACCTCGCGTTCTCCGGCCTTGGTGTTTTGCCAGCCGGGAAACCGGACCAGGCGCACGATCTCGTCGATGTCGGTCACGATCCGCTCGACCACCATCGGTGTCTTGCCGTTCTTCACCTCGGCGAACAACTCGGTCAGGGCAGCTTTGGCCTTGGCCTGTTCATCGACCGGGTCCACCTGCTTCTCGGCCTGGACGACCTCCTTGGCCAGGGTCAGCAGCTCCTTGAGGAAGTCGAGGCTGTGGAGCAGGCCCTGTTCATGCCGCTCCTTGAGCTTTTCGAGGCGTTCGCCCAGTGCGACGAACTTCGGATTGTCCTTGTGCTTGCGCAGGCGGGCGATGAGCTTGATCTCGATTTCCTTAGATTTCTTGTCCGGGTCCTTGGCATCAAGCAGCCCTTCGAGGACCTCGGCGTCCATCACCAGAGTGTCCAGATCGTCGCGCACCGTCTCCAGATGCACGTTCTCATGGACCAGCTCGATGGTCTTGGCCCCCAGGGCGTGCCAGAGCAGCTTGCCGTTGCCGCTCGGCGGCTTCACCGACTCATACACCTGGGTCAGCCACTTGTAGTCCTTTTCATAAAGGCCGAGACAGGGATCTGGAGACAGCGCCTCCCACAGACGTGAGAGCACCGAATATTCCGCCGCGAACTTGTCCCGGGTCTCGTTATCCGGCAGGCAATCCTGCGCCGCGATCAGCCCCTCGTAGCCGCCGACAGTGCGGTCCACGCCAGGGAAGAACGCCAGGCATCTTGCGACCACGCCGGGCAGCTCTTTCTTGAGGTCATCCAGATTGGTGATGACCTTCTGCACCGCCTTTTCATCGAAATCGAGGGCCGTGGCCACGTCATCGAAGATACCCAGGTAATCCACGATCAGACCGTGGGTCTTGCCGGGGTAGACACGGTTGGTGCGGCAGATGGCCTGCAACAGGTTGTGATCCTTCATCGGCTTGTCGAGGTACATTACCTGCAGAATGGGGGCATCGAAGCCGGTCAGCAGCTTGGAGGTGACGATCAGGAACTTGAGCGGGTCGTTCGGATCGCGGAAACGGTCGAGGAGCTTTTCCTCCTCATCCTTGGCCAATTTCCATTCCGCGTACTCGTCAGACTTTCCGCCCTGGGTGTGCATGACGATGGCGCTGGCCTCCGGGCCGACCAACTCGTCCATGGCCTTCTTGTAGAGCACACAGCACTCCCGGTCGAAGGTCACCACCTGGGCCTTGAAGCCGTTCGGCTCTACCTTCTCCTGGAAGTGCTTGACGATGTGCTGGCAGATGGCGTTCACCCGCGCCGGGGCCTTGATCAGCACCGCCATCTTGGCGGCCCGCTTGGCCAGGTCGTCACGATCCAGCTCGCTCAGCTCATCGGTCATCTGAGAGTAGGCTTCGTCGATGGCGTCCTTGTTGATATGCAGCTTCACGTCTACCGCCTCGAAATGCAGCGGCAGCGTGGCCTTGTCCCGGATCGAGTCCTGGAACGAGTAGCGGCTCATGTAGCCCTGCTCATCCTCGTCCGCGCCGAAGGCCCAGAAGGTGTTGCGGTCCCGCTTGTTAATCGGCGTGCCGGTCAGACCAAAGAGAAAGGCGTTGGGCAGCGCATCGCGCATCTTGCGCCCGAGATCGCCTTCCTGGGTGCGGTGCGCCTCGTCCACCATCACGATGATGTTCGAGCGCTCGTTCAGGCGGCCGTCCGCCTCGCCGAACTTGTGAATGGTGGTGATGATGATCTTGCGGGTATCGGCCGCCAGCAGGCTTTGCAGCTCCTGCCGGGTGGCGGCTCCAATCATGTTCGGGATATCGGCGGCATTGAAGGTGGCGGTGATCTGGGTGTCCAGGTCGATGCGGTCCACCACGATCATCACCGTGGGGTTGCCGAGCTTGCGGTGCATCCGCAGCTTCTGCGCCGCGAACACCATCAGCAGCGACTTGCCCGAGCCCTGGAAATGCCAGATCAGGCCCTTCTTGGGATAGCCCTTGACCACGCGGGCCACCATCAGGTTAGCGCCTTCGTACTGCTGATAGCGGCAGATGATCTTGATGCGCCGGTGCTTCTTATCGGTAGCGAACAGGGTGAAATTCTGCAGGATGTCCAGCACTACATGGGGGCGCAGCATGGAGCGGATGGAGCGCTGCACGTCCGCCAGCGTCCCCTCGGCCTTGTTGTTTCCCTCGTGCCACGGCCCCCAGATATCGATGGGCATGCGCACCGAGCCGTAGCGATAGCACTTGCCCTCGGTGGCAAAGGAGAGGACGTTGGGCACGAACATCTGCGGTACGCTCTGTTCGTAGCCGTTGTGGATGTCGCTGGCCCCGTCCACCCAGGTCACCGCCGGGCGCACTGGCGTCTTGGCCTCGCCGACCACCAGCGGGATACCGTTGACCAGCATGACGATGTCGAAGCGGCGGCCACCTTCCTTGACCGGATAGACCCACTGGTTGGTGACCACGTAATCGTTGTTGCTCAGGTTCTCGAAGTCGATCAACCGCACCGGTGTGTGTTCGCCGCGCTCGCCGAAGGGCATGGATTTTTCGCCCCGCAGCCATTCGGCAAACAGCTCATTGGCCCGCACCAAGCCTTCGCTCTGCACCGACAGCGGAATGGTCCGCAGGCGGTAGAGCACCTCGTCGGCGCGGTCGGGTTGGGCCTTGATTTCCGGGTTCAGGCGGATGAGGGCGTCGCGCACCATCGACTCCACCAACACGTCGGAGTGCTGGCGCGGCAACTCCTCGGCGGCCACGAAGCGCCATTTGAGGTTTGAAATGAGAAGGGTGAGGTGTGAATCAAGATAATCAGCTTGCGGCTCGGCAATGCACCACTGGTTGTCTCTGTCAGTCAGAGTGTCCAGCACGAGTTGTTCAACCGTATTTTCCTCATTGAAGAAGGTCATTTCTGTCCGCCTCCTGCCAACGAGGAAAGCTTTTTGCTCGTCAATCTTGCCAGAATGTCATCACTACCCAGTCTTGCTTCAACCAACTTGCGTGCAGCAAATTCTCGCCATTCAATGATTCCGGGGGACTGGTAAGAGTCCCAGAGCGCACGCATTGTTGTCATGCACTCTTCTGAAAACTTTTTGAATTCTTCAACGCTGATGTAAAATACACTTCCCGTATGAGGTTCAGCAGCGAAATGTAATTTGTCTGAACTCGAACAAAGTACGACCGAGAAATTTACACCTGGGTGTTCGGCTGCGAGGGTATCCGGATGAGCTTTGGCCTGTAGTGTTTTTTCTTTGGAAACAATGGGTTTATCGCCAGTTGCAGTGTAGTCCTCAAATACAACGCCCTGTCGCCCAAAGATCCACCAAGGATCCGGATCACCAGAACGCTCAGTGTTACCCGATTCAAAACCCAGCAGGTGACCAAGCTTAACTTGAGCTTCTTCGAACGGTTTCGATTCCGGACTTGAAAGCCCTTCCCTTATAGTCTGAAAATACTTTTCAATTTTTGCGCTGCCGGATTTTCCAAACCGTTCGAGGACTCCTTCTATACGTTCGATACGTTCCCCGTAAATAATATCGATAGGTGCTTCCTGAGTCTGAGTGGAGATCAGGTTTTGAAGCTGCTTAAGCCAAGGCAACGTACTTGCGCATGAAAATGCTGCCGAAAAATGTTCTTGAGCTGCCGGCATTTTGTTTGCCTGATATGCAGCAGAGCCAGCAAGGTAATTCCAAAGAGCAGAATATCCCTTCAGATCGTGCCCACCTGCAAGTTTGGCAAGCACATCTTTTGCTGACGAGAGTGCAGTGTCAAAATCGCCGGACCAAAGGGCATCGTGGAATTTTACTTCATGAACAACCGACTCTCCGAGCGGACTTGCGGAAGGTATGGGCAATTGAGTCAGTTCATCTCTTGTTTCCAATATATGATTATCGGCCGTTTTCCACTCTGGTCCGTGGGCAATGAATATGTCGATGTTATCCCCTAATGCAGAGGGATTATCGACTTTTGACTGCTCGACACCAAAATTGACTTCGGCCTGAAGCTCCGGATGCAGTGTTTCTCTTTTTTCCGGCATATGGAAATATTGATGCACCTTATCGCCGATAATAACTACGAGAGCATAGTCGGTTGATGAGCGAGTGCATCTTCCTACTGCCTGAGTAATCCTGGTGCGGATGCGCACCTGGAAAAGTACAGATGCGCCAAATCGGCTGATGATGAAACGCTCCTGAAGATTTGTAGATTCCGGAAGACCATAGATTATCAAGTATCTGCATTCGTCTCCGATCAGATCGATTCCGTCATACCTGTTCGCCAGAACAGCAATGGCGGAACCGGCCTTGGTAAATGATTTTTTCGATGCCTCCAATTGTTCAGCGTCAAAGAGTGTATGGCTCTGCGTTGCCGGGAGTTCTTTGATGACTTCTTTGACTTTGTCGGCATCGCGGTTGCTTGGAGTGAGGACGAGAGCTCTGTCAAATTTAGTAACCCAGGAAATCGCGAGACTTAATGACGTTGCTTCATCCCACATCCGCATTGGGAACACGAAAAATCGGCGGCCGATTCCCTGCTTATCCCAGCCTTCTGGAGCAGGTATTCGTTCGATTTTTTTACGGCCGAAAATTCTTTCCAGGTCCCCACCTTCACCGAGAGTTGCGGACATGTAGATGCGCTGCCGCGCATTCTGAAAGGGTGCGAAGCTCTTGGTTGGAGCAATAAGAGGACGAATGAGTATTGAATTGCTGGTGTAATAGAGATGGCAGGCGTGAAGGTGATCTCTGATCATGCGCCATCGATAACCGTATTCCTCTGGGCTTTCAGCATCTCTAGAGGCATTATCAATTGCAACCGTCAGCGCTGTCCTGCACTTGAGTAGATAAGGCGTCGGAATTTTGTTGACGAATGATGTATCAAGCGATCCGTCGTTGCCCTGATCGTAACGGAGTTGGTCATTTTCTGTGGTGTAAGGTGCGATGATCTGCCAGATTGCATCGAAGGTAGTTTCGTCCTGATAGCGCCGGATCTCCAATGACCAGAAACTCGACACATAATTCTCAGCGGCGTGGGCATCGTCAAAAATGAGTGTATGAACGTCGCTGAAAAACGGATTTGTGTTAAACAGAGCGCTATAGGTGGCAACACCTATTGATTCGCAATTGTTAAAAGCGGTCTTATCAGCCTCCGGGTACTGGTGTTTGGATCCCGAAAAATCAAGAGCGTTGATTCCATACTTTTCTTTGGCCTGTTCAACCACCTGATGGACAAGCTGTTTGGTAGGACAAAGCAGTACACATCGCTCCCGTTTCGTTCTTCTACGCCACTCTGCGATCAGGAGACCAACCAGGGTCTTGCCGCTGCCGGTGGGTAGCTCAAGTGCGATATCACGATTGTCGACATGGTCCAAATAGTTGCGGAGCATATCGGCCTGCTGCGCAAGGAGGCCTTCTACGGTACGGTCCCGCAGGTCACGGAATAACGATTCAGGGTCTTTGATGGATACCGAAGATTTCTGGGGGATTTTAAATGCCATGGAGTAACCCTCCTTGGTTTCTTTTGCATGCGCCGCCGTGGCTGGATAGCTCTCAGGTAACCATGTTCGAAGTCACGCCAGTGCAGGGCGTGTCGAGAACCATCTGTTCGACCGTGTTTTCTTCGTTAAACATGGTCTGTCTCCAAATATTCCCGGCTAATCTGCCGCTTAAGCTCAAGTACTTCATCCCGATGTCTGATCAAGTTTTGTTCTTCAGCATCAATCGCTTCGAGATGTGAGGAAATTTGTTTTTGATCCTCAATTGTCGGTAGCGGCAGCTCGTATTCAGACAATTCCTGCCTGTTGAGCTTGGGAATGCCGGTCCTTACACAGCGAGTAAGTGCGAAGGAGGTAAAGTGTTCGCCAAGCAGAATCGACAAAAGGAATCGAGTCATTATCCGATCAGGCAAGGGACGAAGTGCGTACATATCGGCACTGCACAAGCCATCAAATTCGGCGATGAATGCTTTGCGAAGATTGGGACGAATTTTGCTGTAAACAACGTCTCCCGATTGGAACAAATATTTGCCGCTAATTGCGTTTTGCTCCCTGGCCGTTTCAATGCATATCAAACGTCCAGTGTTTTGCTCGATGTGATTAGGAGCAACCAACGGCATTGAGCGATAAGGCTCTTCTTTGGGATCGACTTGACCAGAAACAATTTCAAAGCATTTAGAAAGCTTTGTTACCTTCCATTTCTTAGCCGCACCATTCGATGATAGACCCCGAAGATACGTCTCTCGTGTCTGCTGTAATTTCTCTGATGCGTTAGAAAATTGTTCCAGCGCTTCATCCGCTGCCCACAGGATCTCGGCAATGCGCTTCTGTTCATCAATGGGCGGCAGCGGGAACTCCTGCACTTTCAACGTCTTCCAGTTGATCGTCGGAGAGAGCGAGCCCACCGATATTTCGATGGCCCGATCCATGAACATGTCGGACTGCAGGAAGAACGGCAGAAAATCCGGCAGAATCATCTTAGGTTTTGCGCGGACAACCATGGCATGTGCCGAGCAGATGCCGTCAAACTCGGCCACGGCGAGCTTGCGTTGATACGCACGGCGGCGGCCGAAAATAACATCGCCCCTTTTGAAAGCCAGCTTTTGCCCGGTCACATCAGACGGATGCCCCCACTGGCGAAGATGAAGCGTGCTGGGATCGAGGTGTTCCAGCCCGACATAGACATCGGTTTTGGCATCGGCGGGGTCCACCCGCACAGCAACGTTCTGGGCGATGTCGCCGAACTTGACCATCTTCCAGCCGGGCTTCAGGCTTTGCGTGCTCATTCGGCACCTCCCATCACCCGTGTGTTCTCAAGCAACTCGAAGAGACCGTCCATCGACTCTCGCAAAGCCATCGAGCTTTCCTGCCAGTTCGCAATGGCCTGTTTGAGGCTGACCGCTTCGGCCGCGCCGTTTCCATTGCCGTTTCCGTTTTCCGCCCGCACGTAGAGCGGGATGCTGAGGTTGCTGGCTTTCTCACGGATCTCGTCATTGCTGACCACCCGGGCAAAGCCGTCCTCGTCGGCAAAGGCCTGGTAGGAGGCGACAATGCGCTGGATGTGATCGTCAGTGAGGAAGCTCTGAGCCCGCTCGCGGGTCACCTCGTTCACCGCGTTGATAAAGAGCACCTTGTTCCTGCGCTCCTTCGGCTTGTTCATGCGGCAGATGACGACGCAGGCTTCCATCGGTGAGTTATAAAAGAGGTTGGGGCCGAGGCCCAATACGCACTCCACCACGTCGTGGGCGACCAGCTTCTCGCGCATGGCCAGTTCTTCATTGCGGAAGAGGACTCCATGCGGAAACAGGATGGCGCAGCGGCCGGTCTTGGCCTTCATGCTCTTGATGATGTGCTGCCAGAAGGCATAGTCGGCGCGGCCCTGGGGCGGAGTACCGTAGATGTTCCGGCCCCACGGATCGGCGGCCCAGGCATCGCGGTCCCACTGCTTGATGGAGTACGGCGGATTGGCCAGGACCACGTCGAACTGCATGAGTCGGTCGCCTTCGACAAAGGCGGGATTGGCCAGGGTATCGCCCCGGACGATGCGGAAGTCCTCGATGCCGTGCAAAAACAGGTTCATCCGGCCGATGGCCGAGGTGAGCAGGTTGCGCTCCTGGCCGAACAGCCGCAGGTTCCGCCATTCCTTGTTCTGCCGTTTCAGATGGGCGACGGCGGAGAGCAGCATGCCTGCCGAACCGCAGGTGGGGTCATAGATCGACTCACCCGGCTTGGGTTCGAGCATCTCGGTCATCAGATGAACCACGGTGCGGTTGGTATAGAACTCCGCAGCGGTGTGGCCGGAATCGTCGGCGAATTTTTTGATCAGGAACTCATAACCCACGCCCAGTTCATCTTCCGGGCAGTTGGAGAGTGAAAGAGTCTGCGAGCTGAAATGCTCGATCAGCTCGCGCAGCATGTGGTCCGGCAGGCGGTCCTTGTTGGTCCACTGGGCATCGCCGAATACACCATACAGGGTGTCGGGATTGGCCGTCTCAATGGCCCGCAGGGCGTCCTGGATAGCCTTGCCCACGTTCTTGACCTTGGTGCGGGTAGCCTTCCAGTGGGCGTCTTCCGGGATCTGGAAGCGGTGCTGCTCGGGAAGCGCGGCGTATTCCTGATCGCCGCCCGATTCCTCCAGCGCATCGGCCAGCTCCTCGTCGTACACATCGCACAGGCGCTTGTAGAACAGCAGCGGGAAAATGAACTGCTTGTAGTCCCCGGCGTCAATGTAACCGCGCAGCAAGGTGGCTGCGCCCCAGAGGTAGGATTCCAGCTCCGATTGGGAAATGTGTTTGTTCTTCTTCATCGCGCTACCACTTCCCATTCAGAAATGTCCGTTGGAATATCGACGCCATCCAGGGAGTCCCAGTTGTAATCGCCGGTCGCCTGCATATAGACGTCATCGGCGGCAGCCATGGCAGAGTGATAGGAGCCAAGCAGGTCGTCTTTGAACCAAAGCCCCCAGCGACTGTTCGCTTGCGGTTTGATGAGGAAGCGACCGATGGGTGATCTATACTGGTAGATCTTCACAGCAGTCCCTCCCGGAGCAGCAGCCCCTTCAGGCGATCCTCGGCCGCGTACGCCGCCTGCAGCGATTCCTTGAGGTTGGCGATGGCCTGATCGATGGTCATGGATTCCTCCTCGATCACCGGCTCCACGTAGCGGGGGATGTTCAGGTTGAAATCGTTCTCGCGGATCTCGTCGAGCGTGACCACCCGGCAGATCCCTTCGACATCCTGGTAGCCTTCGTACCAGCGATGGATGTTGTCCACGTGTTCCGGGAGAAGCTCATTCTGGGCGCGACCGGCCTTGAACTCCTTCGAGGCGTCGATGAACAGCACCTTCTGGCGGTGGGACTTGGGCTTGCTGTCGCGGAAGACCAGCACGCAGGGCGCGAGACCGGTGCCATAGAAAATGTTCTGCCCGAGACCGATCACCGCTTCGAGGATGTCCATCTCCAGTAGCTTGCGCCGGATCTCGCCCTCCTTGGACATGCGGAACAGCACGCCATGGGGAAGCACCACGGCCATGCGGCCGATCTTGCGGGCCATGGACTTGACCATGTGCTGAACCCAGGCGAAGTCGCCGGATTTGGCTGGCGGCAACCCGGCAAAATTGCGGCCGTAGGGGTCATTGATCCAGACGTCGTCCCCCCATTTTTCCAGGGAAAACGGAGGATTGGCGATGACGCAGTCAAAGGTGGCGAGGCTGTCGCCTGAATAAAAGGCGGGCAAGCGCAGGGTGTCGCCGCGTTCGATATGGAAATCTTCCGCACCATGGAGGAAGAGGTTCATCCGGGCGATGGAGGAGGTGGTCAGGTTTTTTTCCTGGCCATATAGCTTGCCCAGCATGAGGTTCTCGTCACCGCCATGCTCTTTGACATGGTGCAGCGCCTCGAGGAGCATGCCGCCTGTCCCGCAGGCCGGGTCATAGATAGTTTCCCCGGCCTTGGGTGCAAGGATGCGAACCATCAGCGCGACCACGGAGCGCGGAGTATAGAATTCACCAGCCTTCTTGTTGGTCAGGTCGGCAAATTTCTTGATCAGGTACTCATAGGCTTGGCCGAGGATGTCCGCCTTACAGTGCTCATTACCCAGGTTGAGCGATGAGAAGTGTTCGATCAGGTCCTTGAGCAGCGCGTCAGAAAGGCGGTCCTTGTTGGTCCATTGGGCGTCACCGAATATGCCGTGCAGGGTGTCCGGGTTGGCCTGCTCGATGCAGCGCATGGCCTTCTGGAGCGCATGGCCGATATTGGCGCTCTTGGCCCGGACATCCTTCCAATGGCAGCCCTCCGGAACCTGAAACCGGTGGTTCTCGGGGAACTGTGCAAATTCCACGTCGCCGTCGGACTCTTCCAGGGCCGCGGCATACTCCTCGTCATAGACATCGGAGAGCCGCTTGAAGAACAACAGCGGGAAGATGTAAGTCTTGAAGTCGGCCGCGTCGACAGGACCGCGCAGGATATTGGCCGCCTCCCAGAGATGCCCGGAGAGGGTCCCGATATCCAGACCGACTGAATTGTTATTTCCGTTCTTCCTGCTCATTCAGCTTGATCCTGTCTCGTCTTGTCCGCCGCGCCGCCAGCCTTCACCCACTCGTCGACCTCGTCTTTCTTGAACTTCCAAAGACGGCCCATGCGATGGGCGGGCATCACATGTTTGTCGATCCAGCGGTAAACGGTGTCACTGCTGACACCGAGGTACTTGCCTATCTCGTCTACTGATAACCAGCGATCTTCTATCTCGGCCATATCAATTTGGTCCTCATGGCAGAATTGTTGCCACGTTTCACCGGAGGAGAAGCGGGCCAGCCTGGATACACTAATCCCAGCTTAAATTTTACTCAAAATACTTTGGCAGAAACCGATTGTCAACCGCTTTTTGCCGCAAATAACCGCAAAGACTTGCTTCGATGTAACCACTTGATTGCTAATTAACTTGCGTGGAAATGGATGGCTTCAGATGTAGGGGGGATGTTTGCAGGTATCTGTATCTTCTATTAATTTTTCATTCGGCAGAGGCGCTATTTACGAGTTCAGCAGCATGGGTAAAACCGTCGCAAAAGGCCTTGATTTCACGGGAAGATCCTCGATAAAGGTCGAGACACCTTGGTCTTCCATTTTGAGGTTTTCGAAAAAGTCGTATTACGAAGTACTCATCTCCGCGACGTTCGATTTTCAACCCTGAATCCCAACGCTTAAGCTGATCAGCATTCATCTTACGGCATAAATCGACCAGTATCCGTTCGGTGATCTTCACAGTTCCCTCCAGGCAATTGTAGAAAATTGCTCCTTGTGGAGAGGTGACCAGCGGTCCATGGCAATGGCTCCCATGACAGTGGCAATGATCGTCTCAGCTTTCTCATCATCGAATAACAATTCCGCTACTGATCTCACTTCTTGGTATATGAGTTCCGTATGAGGAATGCGCCTTCGATAAGGCCGATCTTCGATAAACGCCGCGATTTTGTCAGCAGCGGAAATAAGACGAACACGCTCATCCAATTCCTTAGATGCCAGCCCCTTCGGGTATCCAGAGCCATCAGGGAGTTTATGATGATGGAGAATCACATCCCCATAGTGCTCGAAAACGGTACCCTTGACATATTCATGGCCCCATGCAGGATGTTTCTCCATGACTTCCCATTCTTTTTCCGTCAAAGGATGTCTTTTATCGAGAATCCTGTCTTGGACAAAAAGCTTACCGACATCATGAAGCATTCCAGCCAGGTAGGCCTGAGCAGGAGTAATACCGAAGTCTTTGTCGGTGCAAACCACTATATCCTTTGCTATCTCTGCAGTAAGGATGGAGTGCTTGTAGAGATTTAGATTTCTGGCATAAAGACTTTTTTGTACCAAAATCAGGGAATTCCTCTCCAAAGTGGTGACCAAGGCCATTTTATCGATCATGTGCATTTGGGGCCCCCTTTCAAAATGTATCTGCCAGATACCAGATGGATTGTTGAAAAACGCCTCTCTGTTCTGATGAGACTGAGTGACAAAAATATGTGAAATAATTGTGTTTTATGATAATATTTCAGTTCATTTTTGTTGACACCTCAAGGAACATGGATCAAAGTGCTTGTTAAGTCCTGTTGAGACCAGATTCATGAGAAAGGAGAATCTAGAGAGATGACTGGAAAAGTTTGGAAGCTTAGCGACACCGTTGCAGCCGCGTTCTTCGGGATATGGCTTTTCTCTCTGTTTTTCCGTTCCTTCTTCGGAGGCCTCGATATCGTCGTATTCATTGTCGCAGGGGTCTGGGGACTATCTGTCTGGGCTCGGGCGAAACATGGGGAATATGTACAGCCAGAACTAACTGAAGAGCAGAAAGTTATGATGGCTGACCTCGATCGGCAAAGGCAAGAGATGTTGGTAAATCCTGCATACGACCATTTATCGAGCAACGCTTTCCATCGATCCAATGACTAAGCCGGGGCCTTGGCCGCCCGGCTCTTTCTATACTCCCACACCCCCTTCGCCTCCAATATCGCATCACGGTCCAGTTCAAGCGTAATCGAATTTTCCTCAACAAAACGGCCTTCTGCGACAATCCAGACCTGGACGTTGGGATTCTTCAAAATATGCGTTAACAGCTCGTCGAAGATCGGCAGTATGATGTCTTCGGCTCGGATGTAGACGCCAACATCGTTGACGGCTACCTGAACCGCAGATGCAATGATCTTCAGCTGGCCATCATCTTGCTCTGGAACAAGGAAAATCAAGCCATCGGGCATCTTCAAGCATTTCAGCGCTAATGAAGCCATCTATTTTTCCCCTCCGATTGTGAACTTCGACGGTAATCCAGGTTTAGCGATTCCAGACTTCTTGAATATGGCTCCCCCCATGAACGTATCCGTCATCACCTTTGGATCGAAGTCTGTGATCTTATTATCGGGAAGCCTTCCCTCACCTGCTCCACGCGCAGTTGGAGGAACTAGAGGAATGAAAGGCGCCATCTGAGCGAGGGGGCCAACAATAGATGCTGTAATTCGCTCCATCTCTTTCCCTCCGGTTTCCACGTTCTCCTTCATAAGATTCATGTATCTTTTCAGCTGGGGGTTCGGTTTACCAATACCTACTGATGGAGAAGAACCGGCAATCCTTTCCCGAATGTTGTCGGGGATTGCCTTAGGTCGATCCATACTGGCTCGACCCGCTTCTATACGGCTGTTCGCGTCTGAGACCATTTGCGAAACCCGCTCGAGGGACTCGGGCGCAGCCCCGGGAGCCTCCACAGGTGGCTTATCACCACGTACTGTGACAGGGGCAGGGGCGAGCGCCTTTTCCTCTATGAAATCTCCGAAAACCTTGTTGATCGCTCCCTTGTCTGCCCTAGTCGCCAATAGGTTGAGGTCGGAAGCAGCTTCCGCATATCTCTGCTCAGAAGCCACATTTCCGTAATACTTGTCCCCATACCAGCCGATGAGTGCGGCGTCATACTCCTGGCTTGCCTGAACGGCATGGGAAGTTTCCTCTGTCTCTTTACGCTCCAGCGTCTTTGCCTTGTTCCATGCTTGGCTGGCCTGGGTCGTAGAGCTTTCTGTCTCCGAAACCTGGAGCATTTCACTGATAGCCTTCTGGTCATTTGATGAAAGCTCCATGGATCTGAGCTTCGAAGTTGTATCACGCCATGCCTCGCCTACCGAACGTTCAACTCCCTTCTTGTCGGCCACATCAACAGTATAAGTATGTGTTGTTCCCTCCTTTGTTTGCGCTGAAACCTTGTACCCCCCTTGTCCAGACGCTGAAATTTTGATAGGGGCAATGGTTCCAAAAGGTGTTCCTGCCTCTGCAGTTGCTACAAATTGGCCAAAGGCGTCCTTTGAAACCATATTGCCATGTTCGTCCCTGATAGCCGTAGACTTGTTCCCGATGATGGAAGCGGTATTGGCAAGGGTCTTGTTTAGCTCGTGCGCCATACCTTTCGAAACCCCATATTTCTGGGCGATCCCGCTGACGGAAGTGGTCCCCTCGTTATTGGAAAGAGTTGAGAGGAAACTGCGCCCTGTTGCCATGTCGTACCGTATGGCTTCAGATTCAGCGTTGCTCCTCGCAACGGAATATCCGGCCTTGATCCCTTCGTTGTACTTGATTCCCAGGTGCATGCCGTTTGCATCGGTAAGCCGACCATTGGAAAGGGCCAGCTTCTGTGACCCGCTGGTCAAGGTCGCCATCTTCCCGTCCGGCGAAGCATGACGTATCCACTCCTGTCCGGCATTCGTGCTGAATTGTCCCGTCGGCGCCTTCAGCATCGCCGTCCCGAGTGCCGCCGATGCCCTTGGATCTCCCGACTTCACAAAGGCGTCGGTTGTCCCCATGCTCGTCTGCATCGAGTTATATCCCTGCGAAAACCCTTCTGTCCCGAGTGCCAGGCCGCTCCCCGTATTCATGTCCATGTGCGATTTCGCCGCGGAGCCCCGCGACCAGAAACTATGCTCGTTCGCCCAAGCCTGCGCCGGCATGGCGGATACGTTCCGCTGGATCGCAGAGGCTCTGCCGGCAGGGTCCTCGATCTCGTGGGCGGCCCTCGTGCCGGCTGACTGAATCTGTCCTGCCAGGCTTCCTGACATCATTGCCATGGCGTGACCTCCGAACTTCACAAGCATACCGGTGATGACGGTGGCAAGCATCATGCCGCTCATTCGCAGAGTCCCGAACATGCCCAGGATCTTCACGGTCTGATCCGGAAAGAAGTAGAGGGCATCCATTCCGAGCCGGTTCTGCCGCACCAGCTCGTAGGTCTTGTTGGCGTAGTCTACGGCAAACTGATGGACAATGGCGTCGGTGACACCCCAGGCGGTAAGCCAGACGAACAGGCCGGCAATGAGCCCAACGGCCTTGCCGATGAAAGGTGTGGGTATGAAGAGTGCCAGGAAGGGGAGCAGCCCCACGGCGATCGCGGTGAGCACCGCTCTCAGTATAGGCAGCCACTCGTTGGCGGCCTTCATGGCTCCGGAAGCGCTCAGAAGGAACTGATAGTTCGTGGCACCGGTCGCGTCGCCGCTCCGGAAGACCTCCTCGAGTCGCTGTGAGATGTAGGCCTGCTTCAGGAAGTCGTCGAGCGAGGCAGCTCCCAAGGTGGTCCCGTCGTTGACGTTCTCCAGGACCGTTTTGCACTGGTTGAGTGAGGCCGCGTCTGTCACGTCATAGCCGAGGCTCGCGCAGACAGCGCTGATGTTGTTCGAAAGACTGGCCGGGGTGAGAGCGGCTGTGATGTTCGTCCAGGCGTCGGTACAGGTGAGTGTCTGGCCGTTCGGGGTCGAGGAATCGTAGTAGACGGTCCAGACCGCAGGATTCTGCGCCTTCTGTAGAGAAGTCGTGAAACTTGTGGTCGTTTTACGCAGCTCGTCCACTGACAAGGAGCTTCCAGGACGCATCAGTTCATAGGTAACGCAATCCTTGACGTAGCGCCGCAACGAGGCGTCCAGGTTGCTGTCGGAAGCGGACAAGGGAAGGCTCGTCAGCTGCGCCAGGCCAAGGAATCCCTTTCCTCCCGCCTGTGTCTGGTAGGACATGGGGTCCCCGGAGGTGCTCACGATCTCCACGAGCCCCCGCTCGATCGTGTTCAGAATTCCTGCAACCACTACCACGCCTTCGGGGATGCTCCCCACGGCCTGGTTCTTGTTGTAGACAGGATCGTATATCTGGAGGGTCCCTTTCGGTACTACCAGTGCCAGGTAGACCATGATCCCGATGAGCGACGGCACCAGCCAAGCCATGGGAGAGCCGTTGCCGGTACCCAGAGCCTTCGATGCCAGAGAGAGACACCCGAAAAAAATTCCGGCCACTATCGAGATGGCGTAGAGCGACTTGTAGGTGCTGTCACCGAAGATCAGCGCCAGCTTGTTGAAGGCGTTCACCACCGCGTCGAACCCGCCATAGACATAGAAATCCATGGTCGTGGCGAAGGCCGCGCTTGGAATGGCGAGAATAAGAAGGGCAATGGCGATCCTAGACGTTGTTCGCATCGACATTCACTACCCCTGCGGCGATAAGCCTGCGGTTCCTGATCCAGGCAAACGCCATGGCGATGAGCGGGATGATGATGAACACGGCCGTCGAGACCAGGATGAAATATGCGGAAGTGAGGAAGATCCCCTTGAATCCCTGCACCCAGTAGTAGATGGCCGCAACCGTTTTGGAAGACGCCCTGGCATGGTAAAGTTTCTCCGTCACCCAGAGGATGTTCTTGTCCGTGAAGACCTTGAAGTAGATGAAATGGAAGGCGATGAATGCCAGAACCGCCTTCAGCACCGCACCCACCGTCATCCCGCCGAGAAGGTTCAGTACCATAGCCCTCGTGTACCCGCCGATATAGCAGGTGGCCGTCTTCGCCATGAAGATCGCGTAGCCGAGGGAAAATCCGAGGGCGAGAAGGAAGGCGCTGAACTTGTCGAACATGGTCGGCGTGGGGTCTCCGAACATGGGGATGTACTGCTCGATGACCCCGATCGCGACCGGCGTCAGGAGCGCTGTCACGATCCCGGAGGCGAAGGAACTGCGGAACCCCACCTCCATGAATTCAAGCCGCTGTTTGGTGGTGAGGAAACGGGAATTAGTCATGCAGCCACCGAGCTCGTTGGCGAAGTTCTGATCGATGTAGGAAATCGCCTCCAGAAGCCCCCGGGGGTGGATCTCGTTGCTCTGCGGCACCGGCATCACGTCCGGCGAGCCGCCACTCTGTTTCGACATTGCTATCCTCCTATCCGGCCAGTGACCTGACCAGGTTCATGACGCCGCCGCCGTAGGCAACGATGGACGCGAGAATGAGACAGATGGCTGCCAGGGTCGGATTCCTCTGCCGCACCCCGACCCAGAAGGCCAGGAAGATGAAGGCGATGAACAGGAACCTCCCCCAGAAGCCGAAGAGGGCCGTGGCGAAGAGTTTCTGCCAGAACCCGGTGTATTCCGCCTGCCCCATGTAGTGCAGGGGATTCAGTTTTTCGATGGGCATACCGTCACCTCTCAGAAAATGGGATACGCTTTCGCCCTGATCCGGCTTTTCTCCACCAAGCCGAAATAGCGGGAGTCGTAGCTGTCCTTGTGCTGGCCGATTACGAACATGAAGCCTGCCGGGATCGGGCCATTGAAAACGAAGCTCTCGAGCCTCTCCCCCTTGAGGGAGACGTCCTTGGCCCGGACCAGGTACTTGCCGTTGCAGTAGTAGCTTTTCGTCTCGTCCACGGTCAGGATGTCACCTTCGTCGCAGCCGAGGATCTTCATCAGGTCCGAGACCTCACCCCGGGCGAGGCTGGTTACCCGTTCAGGATAGTGAAAGAGCACGTAGTCGCCCTTTCTCACCTTGTCCGGGTCCCTGGCGAGCCAGTAGACCCGGTGCTTGAGGGAAGGGGTGAGGGTCACGCTGATCCTGCTGGGGAGCTGGCTGCCGACAACGACTATCAGTGCGATGAACAGCCAGACCCTCCAATCCCGGTAATCAAGGCTTGATCGTTTCGGCATTTCGAACCACCGCGTCACCCATGATGACGACCCTGTTCTTCGGGATCGCGGTGACCACCGCCTCGAGCCGGTCAAAGCTCTTCCTCAGATCGTCATCGCTCATCTTGCCCGCCAGGTAGTTTTCCCGCTGGGCCTCGATGTATCCCTTGACGTCAACGGCCACGACCTTCTGGGCATACCAGCGGTCGTAACAGAACAGGGTGGCCACCGACGTGAGGGTCGAGACGGCCAGGCAGAGCGCCACCAGTCCAAAGAGCCCAGCCGGTTTCGCCACGGGCCGTTTCTTTTCGAGTGTTCGCTTTTTTGGATCATCTTTGTGCTCCAAGTTAGTTCCCATTTCCGCGTCCAATTTCATCTCCTTTGAAGTCACCCATTCACTATCCAAAATCTCCACCTTAATTGGTGCATAGTCACTGCCGAGCGGCCGACAGGGCCGACACGAGACCCTTCAGGGAAGGGGAACCAGTTTCCCTGCCGATCAGCTCCAGGATGTATTCCAGGCTCGCGTCGCCGTAGACCGTGAAGCTCTCCGCCAGTTTCGCGTTCCGGGCATCCCCCTCGCTCAATCCGGGGTCCTCGGCCTTCACCCCCTGCGCGTAGACGACCGCCGGCACCTTCTCGATGCCGTATCTACGAAAGAGAAGGGGATCGACGATCATGCTCGCCGGCCGCATCCGGCAGTCGCTCCCGGAAGGATCGCAGTCCGGATCTTCCTTCAGGACGCTTCCCACAAAGTCGATGGCCGGCTGGATCTTCGCCATCCCTCCGACGAACCCCCTCATGACCAGCGTGATCCGGGGGTCGTGGAGACGGGCGACTGAGGCGGCATAGTTGCGCACCGTCTGAAGCGGAATCGACGAGGAAACGAATACGTAGATCCTCTCGGTCTCGAAGAGCTTTCCCTTCCTCTCTTGCGCCAGGGTGTCGGGGTAAAACTTGCCAATGCTTTCCCCGAAGAGTTCGGCCTTGATCCTCTCCGTCTCGCTCTTCAGGCGCCCCTGGAACTCCGGCGAGCGGTAATAGTTGTCGAGTTTCCCGGCAGCCTTCTCCATCTCGACCTTGCTGGGGTTTTGGGGTATCGTCAGCGCCCCCGCCTGTCGGTCGGCCCGGGCGAGGCTCGACGAGATGTCAGGCACTCCCATCTCCTCCACCCGCACTTCCTTCCAGAATTTCCCGTCCACGAAAACCTTCACCGTCTCCCGTGCGACGCCGACAAAGGCTCGACCGGGCTTCCCCTCACAGACTCCGGCCTGTCTCAGGTAAACGGTTTCACCCTCCACCTTTTCCGGGACGTAGCAAGCGTCCGGCGTTGCGATATACCCCGCTTTCCCAGCGGCAGATACCGAATAGGGACACGCGAGGATCGCGGCAATCATCAGTTGAGGCCATAGCCGACGCAACAGACCCTCCTTCTCGTCATCGACCAGAGAAAATTGTCGGGGGAATTGGCGCCGGCCCCCCAAGGCGGATTCTTTCCCGAACCCCAGATCATAGCGGGCCTGCCGATGGGATTGCATGCGGTGCCGCGGACCGGCCGAGCGATCTGCAGGCGGTAGTTGCTCTTCACGAGGATCGGGGTGATGACCCCGCCCGAGGAGCACTGGTTGATGCCTGTATCGAACAGGAGCGATTCACGCCCCAGCTTGAAGAGCATCCTCGCGGCGAGTCCGGCGTTGACGCTCAGCGGGTCGCTGGAGTCCACGCTCCCGGTCAAGGGATAGAAGGAGCCCCACGACCCCATGCACCAGAACAGAGGGTCGATGGGGTTGGTGACCGTGGCAGCTACGCTGTCGGCAACGCAGGCGACCTGGGAAACGGGGTTGGCGAACAGGAGCGCCTCCGGATTGATGATGAAGGAGAGGCTGTCATCGTTCCACATGGGGTCCACCTCCGTCATGTAGGCGAGATCGAATCCCCCCTGCTCGGCGCAGGGAAAGTCCATAAAGAGCTTCAGGATCGACCAGGCCGGGAAGGTATAGTAGTGGGCCTGCTGGAACGAGTAAGCGTTGTCACTGTAGGCCGGCCCGTTGGAAGTGCCGGAGGAAAACCCCGGTTTCGGGTTGTCCATGCCGGTCCCCAGGATCGGAAAGCAGTAAGGGTCCTTCACCGTTTCGATCATCCGGGCATGTTCCCAGAAGGCAACCGAGAGTCCGGCAATGATCCCCTGCTTGCTGTCGGGGCAGACACAGGTGGGAGTGGTGATGTTACCCGGGGCCGACTCCTGCCCCATGCCGAATGAGACGCTGCCGATCTGGGCCGGGAACATGCACTGCCAGCAGATGTCGGTGACCGGGTTGATTGCTGTCCCCTTGCAGACGGTTGCGGCCTCGGTAAAGGCGGCGGGGAGTAATATCCCGGCTGCAAGTGCCAGTAGGACGGTAAAGCGTCTTGTCATTTCATCTTCCTTTCTGCCTTCCGGAAACCTGACGGCTCATCGCGGCACCGCGAATTCGTTGACTACCATGACTTTTCCCTCCTGCCTGACAATCGAAGGGACCGCCTCCAACCGCAGCCGATCGACGATCGCGCCGTCGGCATAGAACAGGGGGACGTCGAGCCTCTTTCCCAGGCTCCGGTAATAGCCCTCGGTGAGAAGAAGCATCACGTCGATGCGTCCGTTGTATTCCGACGATGCGAACCATTTCACCTGCGCCGGATCGTTCCCGTTTATCACTACCAGGGTCTTGGTGAAGGTGATGTAATCGAGAGGGTTGAAGGTGTACCCTTGTGGGTAGAGTACGCCCCCCTTGCCGTCCGGAATATCCGTCGCCAGGGTCCAGGTCATGTCCACCGGAAACCTTCTGTCCTTGGCAGCGCGTGGCAGGAGCACCCGATCCTGCGGACCGTCGTAGTCTTCGATAGCCTTCCTTCTTACGACCTTGCTCCAGTCGACGCCTTTCGCCCGCTGCTCGATCTCGGTCAGGGCGTCCCGCTCGGCGATCTGGTATGTCGCTCCGACCGTACTCAGGTTTCTGGCATCGGTTGTGGTCGCCACGAACAGCGCCGTTGCCATGACGATAACGCCCTTCATCAGTTGGCCCCCGTCGTTGCCTGGAATTTCTGCTCCACCCGGTTCTGGATCGATGTCTGGGCTCCCTGGATTTTCGTCGCCAGGTCCTTCTGGATGTCGCCGAAGTACTCCGAGAGGTCGATGCGGGAGAAATCCAGCGACTGGAACTCGTCCGGGGTGAAGCCACGGCAATTGGGGGAGCTGGGTGAACCCCAGGCGCCGTCCGCTCCGAACGACTGCAGTTGAGGCCGCCCCTGCTCGTGGATTATCCGCGCCATCTTGGTGTTGAAGCAGCAGTACCCCTTCGCCTTCTGGACGCAGCCGACCAGCGGCCACTTCTTCTCGCAGTAATCGCCGATGTAGTGGCAATCCTTGGACGCGGCCTGCATTCCGGTCTGGATGTCTCCCTGGTCGCAGCCGCTTCCCATGAGGACCTTCATGACCACCATGACGACGATCGCCACGGCGATCGTGGCCGGATTCAGCAACGCTCCCACGTATGCCTGCAGGCCGGAACCGATTGCCGCGGCTCCAGTGGTTCCGCTTGCCGCGGCCGTGGACACGCCGGTGGCGACGGCGCCGCTTACGGTCGTGGTGCCGGTTGCGGTCACGATGCCAACCGATGTTGTGCCGACCAGGGGGGTGAGGGTGGCCGCTCCGCTCGTAACCAGATTCGAGTAGTAGGCCACCTGGCCGATTTCGTAGGCGGTCTGGATGCCGTTGGCGACCATGGAGATGTTGCTCCCCATGTCGTCCGTGCCGATGCTGTCGCTTTCGCAGCAGTTGTTGATCATCCCCACGGTGAGTCCAGGCGGCCGGCAGCGGGAAGCCTTGCCGTTGAAGACGAAGAGCTGGTCGAGGCAGTTGCCGTTCTGGTCCCGCTGGCCGTCGTCCTGCATCATCGACTCGTCCATGATCGTCGTCTCTTCGGTACCGCTAGTCCCTGCGGTGAAGCACTGATTAGGCGAGCACTGCATGGCCCCGTTGTTGTCCATGCAGGTGTACTGGGTCCCGAGGGGACAGGTGTTCATTCCCAGGAAGCAGCTATGGACCGTCGTATTGTAGATTCCGTCGCCGGTGCAGATCGGCACCGCCTCGCATTTCTCGACGGGAAGGCCGTTGTAAGCAGTCCCGGTCGGACAGTCGTGCTGCGCCTCGGAAACGCACTTGTCGAGAGTGCCGGAAAAGGCCACGGTCGCCGCCTGCGAAAAGCCGTCAGGCTTGGGGCACGAGACCGCTTGCAGACATTTGAAATCCGGCTGGCTCCAGGCATAGGAGCCGCAGTTTCTCGTCAGGGCGCCGAGACAGAGATTGAACGTGGCGTCGTAGACCCCGGAGGAACAGACCGGCGCCGAATAGCAGACATTGGCGCCGCTGTCGAAGGCATAGGTGCCGCAGTCCTTCGTCACGGTCGCCTCGCAGACATCCGTCCCGGTGTTGAGGACACCTCCCGGACAGGAAGGTGACTTGACGCAGGTGTTCGATGCGGTGTCGAGGCGAAAGCCGTCGTCGCAGAGCAGGGAGGCCGGGGCGTAACAGGTATGGGTCGTGCTGTCGAAGGAACCGGAGGGACAGGTCGGGTTCTGGTAGCAGACGCTTCCCGACAGGGTGTAGCCGGCATTGCAGGCGTTTACCGGGGCGGAACAAATATAAAGGCCGGACTGGGTGCAGTCGGTGATGCCGGTCTGGTTCCCCCATTGGGTAGTTATCGTTACGCATTGGGTAGTGGTGGGGGGAGCCGTGAGCGTATAGCCCGCGGGGCACGAAACGAACTCCGACAGGTCGGCGCTTGCCGCCGCGCCGGTCGTGTAGGACTTGGAAGCGGGGTATCGCACCTCTCCGGAACAGGAGTAGTAGGTGTAGTAGCTTCCACTCTCCCAGTCATAAGCCTGGGTCGGACACCCCATGCAGTAGGGAGACCCTGAATCGTAATCGTAGAACAGGGTGTAGCCGGGATCGCAGTAGGGGGAGTAATAGTCGTAGTTCCAGTCGAAGATGGTGGCGACCACGGTGAGGGTGTTGCCGCTCCTGGTCTGGGTCAGGTCCGTTCCGGCCCGGCACCACCCATTCCAGTGCGGCCGGTCGCAGCCGCAGTTTCCAGCGCCACCCCAGGCGCACTCCTTTTTGAGCACGACCTGGCCGTTCTGCAGGATGAAGTCGAAGCTGAGACTGTCGAGAGCCGGCGGAGAGGTCGAGTACTGGGTTATTCCGGTGCTCGTGTTTCCTCTGGCCTTGTACTTGATGATCTCCGTCTTGCCGGTGATCGGTTGGGTGTATCCGGTGATGGTGGTTGCCGACGTTTCGCACCGGTTGGTGATGCCGTTGAACGATGTGCCGCTCGGGCAGACCGGCTGCATCTCGCAGCGTCCGGTCGTGGCGCTGTAGTTGTACCCGGACGGGCACGAGATGGTGTACTGCTTCGTGCACAGGTCGTATGCGGGATTGTAGGATCCGGATGAGCAGACGGGAGAGCGCTGGCACTGTCCGGTGGCGGAGTTGTAGGAATAGCCATTGGCGGAGTCGCAGACCGGCATCCAGGCACGTTCGCACCGGTCACTGCTGGCGATGAACGAACCGCCGTCGTTGCATGTGGCGGACTTCACGCAGCGGTCGTAGGTTGGACTCGAGCTGTTGCCGTCGTAGGAGTATCCGGTCGGGCAGTCGTTCTGGACTAGCTTCTCGCAACGGTCGGTTACCGGATTGAATAGTCCGTTTTCCGGGCAATCGATCGACCGAACGCACTTGTCCAACGACGGATCGTAGCTGTAGCCGCTCCCACAGGTGACGACGGCATCGGCTTGGCACATGTCCCGCGAGGTGTTCAAAGCGGAACCGCTGGGACAGATCGGGGCGGAATAGGTCTCCACGCAGTTGACGGACCCTACGGGACAGAAGAGCCCTTGGGTCGTCTGGATGCAGTTGGCTATCTCCCCCGGGTCGGCGGCGTAGCCGTTGTTGTTGAGATCCTGGCCGCAGACCGGCTTCGAGAGATCGGGACCACTCGTTCCGGTCGTCGGAGGTGTAGTGGTCGTGCCGTCTCCCGTTTGCGGAGGCGAAAACGAGGCGGCGCAATCGAGCACCCCGTCGAACTGGACGATCTGCCCGCTCCTCGTCCCGTCAAGCCCGCTCGTCCATTTGCCGTCTCCGCCCATGACGACTGCCTGCGGGTCCTGTCCGCTGTACACTGGAGAAGCCCAGTTAGTGTAGGAAAGCGCGGAGCCGTCAACAGTGGTGAAACCGCTCGCGCCGTATTCCTTCCAGGCGTCAAGGTAGGTGCTTTTGGGCGTGGAGGCGCTTCCCAGGTACTTGCCGTACTGAGTGAGGATGAACTTCTCAGTGTCGGCGCTGTCGATCTTCACCGGCTTTGCAGCTCCGAACTTGCCGAGCGAGAGGAGATTTTTCAGGGAGCCGGTGCTGTCGCCGGTCATGGTGTAGGCCCTGGTGATGTTGGCCGAGAAGTCGAAGAAAGTCTCCGTTTCGGAGGTGCCGCCGGTCGCCGCCGATTTTGCGATGGCGTAGGTCTTGCCGTTGTACGAGACGAAGGAGACGAGGGTGTCGCTGTAGCGGATCGTCGTGTTCGGGTTGATCTGATCCTGGCAGCTCACCGCGGCGAGGGCCGTCCGGGGGATGCCGCTGAGGGAGACGATCAGGGTTGCATGGATCATGGCGTATAGGATTCGGAACATCATGCTGTCTCACCTCGACCTACAGCGGTTTCTTTGCGCCGGTGGTGCAGATGGTGTCTTTCCCCGCCGTCCGGAGCGTCTGGATGATTGTCGCCGCCTCGTTGAAATCGTTGATGCACTGGCAGTCCTTGACGATCTCTTCCCCCGGACCTGCGGGACAGACGTTGTTGCGGTCGCACACCCGGTAGAAGAAGTCGTATGAGGTCGCGGGATTCCTCATCTCCGTGACATCGCCCGATACCGTCACCTGGGTGTCGTTCTTGGGTTTTCTGGTCTTGCAGGCATGTTCGCAGGTGGCGGACTGGTCGCGTCCGGGAAGGGCGAAGTTGCCGTTCGCATCGCTCCAGCCTCCGGACGTGAGGCGTTTGTCCTGGAAGTCGAGGCTAGTGGTGTTGTCGGTGACGGTCGTGGCGACCTTGCCGAACCTGGTTCCGATGGCCGAAAAATCGTATGCCTGGTTGCCGCAGACATAGGTGCGCTTCTTTTGCCACCAGTTGCGGCAGATGGTGTTGGTCCCCACCTGGCCGATGAACTGCCGGCAACTGGGAAGTGGAGTGAGCCCGGTGGCGTTGAAGTTCAGCATGGTCTGAACACCGTCGACAGATTCGTTCTGCAGTCGGCAATCCGGGTCGTTCTCGAGCGTCGCGCACTGGTTGTCCACCCCTTCGCCGTACTGGTCCTCTTTTATCTGGATGTAGTAGCTCCAGTTGTACGTCGGAAACTGGGCGCCGGAAGCCGGACAGACAACGCTGGTCTGGATGGCGGTGTCGAAGCCGTTAACTATCCCGTCTGCCGAGCCGGAGCCGGAGGAACAGCCAGGGCCGGATATGTTGGATAGAGTGAGGTTCGCCTGCATCATCTTTTCCAGCCGGTTCGGGTCGGGCGGAGTAAGAATGATGTCTTTTATGGTATGCCAGCCGTTTCCGCCAGGATTGTCACCGCAGTTGGAATGGGCCGTCCCGAGACCGCCGGGGCCGGTATCGACGTACTGCATCTGATATTCGGAATCGCTCACCTTGTGGACCTTTATGTAGACCAGGTGGTCGGTGCAGAGCTGGCCGGTCCCCGAGTCATTGATCGTCCGGACCGTTGTCTGCACCGCGCCGTTGCGCGTCACGGTGCAGGCGCTCATCTTGCCGCTTGCCTGGGTGGAGGCGCCGGAATTGGAGATCAGGTAGTAAAGGCTCTTCGGGTCAGTGGACTGGGCGATGGCGGCGTTGTCCCTGGCCGCGGTCAATCCGGCCCAGTTGGTGTAGTAGCCGCTCAGGGTGCTTACGGTCGGCGATGAGGCCAGCGAATTGATGGAGCCGGAGGCGGTCGTCGAGTTGCCGGTTACGCGGCCGAAGTAGTCGATCGTCGTGAGGTCGTAGTTGACGCTGGTGATGGTGAAGGCGGAATTGCCATTATGGATGGCATTGACGATTCCCCCTCCCAGGCCCTGGAGGATCACCGCGCTGTTCGCCCAGACGAGGTTGCTGCCGCAGCTCTGATTGATGCAGTAGCAGCCCCCCAAGTCGGTGATCGATGCGGCGGAATCGGCGATTTTTCCGTCGGGACCGGCCGTCCACTTGAAATACTGGCAATGGTTCCAGGTCCCCGGATCGCAGGCGATATAACCGTTGCCGCAGACCCCTGAAACCGCTCTCGGAAGGGTGTAGACGTAATCGAACGTTCCGTTGGTGTCGAGGTCCTGGCTGACGATGACCTTCTGCAGATCGCCGGTCCCTGCCGGCTGGATGAAGACCTCCAGGAATTTCGCCGAAGAGGGCGAGGTGATGTTCGCCTGGAAACTCTGTGAACCGTCCACGGTCTGCAAGAGCTTCGTCGGGCTCGTCAACGGCTGGGAGATGCTCTGGTTCGACCCGTCCTGGCTCCCGAAACGGGAAAGCGCAGTCTGCGCGGAGCCCGTCCCGGCACTCTTGGCGTCGTCGTATGTTCCTCCCAGGGCGTTGCCGGCCATGACTGTTGCCATAACGCTAATCGCCGCGATATTTCCTGACCATCTCCCTAATCGCATCCTCGTACCCCATGCCTCCATCTACCAGCTGCTCGATTTCCGTGATCTCGTCCGCATCCGACGTGAAGACGTAGTAGGAGAAGGGATCGACCGCCAGTCTCCCCACTCCCACGCCGTATGGCGTATCCATAAAGATCTCCGAGTACCTCGGCTTGGCGCTCTTGGTGGACTTGAGGATATCCATGGTGAAGTCGTCGTAGTCGAGCATCTTCTCGTTCCGCGCTTCCTCGAATGCTTTGGATTCGAGATAGAACTTGAAGGCGGAGTTCTCCCGGATGACGTTTCCGACGCCGCCGAAACGCTTCATGTCCAGTACCGACTGGGTGATGATGGTGAAACTGCCGCCGTACTTCCGTGCGCGGCGGTACCCTTCTTCGATGACTTCCTTCAGGGTCGAGCTCTCCCCCAGGAACTGCCAGGCCTCGTCGAACACTATCAACCGCCGGTCGGAACGGTCGGAGAGATAGAGGTCCTGGGTCACGGCATTGATCACCTGAAGGGTGACGACCCTGAAGAGCGACTTTTTCTGCACGAGCTGTTCGAGTTCGAGAACAACGAACTCGTCGTTGGCGATGTCGAAGGTGCTTCTGCCGTTGAAGAAGCGGCCGAACGGACCGTCACTCCGAAAATCCCCAAGATTGAAGGCGAGGCGGGCAGCCGCTTCCTTCACCTCGCCGCCGACGTTGGAATAGCGGTCGAAGTTGGACAGATACTCGTGGACGGTGTCGATCCCGGCGTCATTCCCTTCCTGCTGCCATGCCCAGCGGACCGCTTCCTTGATGAGGGTCATCTCGGTTTCGCTCGGGCTGGAGTTGCCGGAGGAGAAGATCATCTGCGCCACGATCGGGGCGATGATTGGGATGTCGTGCTCCACGTCCACGATGTTCGTGAACGGGTTGAGGCAGACGTCCGAATCCTCCGAGAAATCCAGATAGCGGGCGCCGCACAGCATAGTCATCTTCTTGTAGGAGCCGCCGATGTCGATCACCCTCACCTTCGCTTTCAAGGCGTAGTAGTTGAAGAGGAGATAGTTGAGAAAGAAGCTCTTGCCGGCTCCGCTCTCCGCGCAAACCATCGCGTTGTGGTTGTTGACCCCCTTCTTGTGGAAGATGTCGAGGCCGAACAGTTGTCCCTTTCTGCCGGCAAAGAGCATCGCCGGCCGTCCCAGGCCCGAGAAGTCCCCCTGCACGGGCAGGGTGGCGGCAATGCTCCCAACCGGCATGATCTGGTCCCGGTCGAGTGTTTCGACGTTGCTCTTGATGTCGTAGAGGCCGAACGGAAGGGCGGAGATGAAGAGAATGGGGAGAATCCCCTTGTCCTCCTGCATCACGTATCCCTGTCCCTCCCACACCCGCTTGGCCCTGGTTACCGACTCGTTCACCAGCCATTCATCGCTGCCGTAGACCCAGAGCACTGGGATGATCTTGAAGAACTTCGTTCCCCGCTCCAGCTCGTCGGCCGCCCACATGTATTCTTCCTGCTTGCGGGCGAGGGATGGGGCGAAGGAACCGACCCCCTTCTGCTGGAGAACGAGGTTGCACTTGGTGTGGAGCTTCTGCTTCTGGTTCTTGAGGATGATGTTCAGGGTGAAAAAGAACGGCGTCCTGATCTGGTCCGAGTCGGTTGGCTGCCCCATGATCCCGCCGAAAAGCTTGTTAGTCTGGATCGGGTTTCCCTCTCGCGGGTAGGAGCGCGGCGTCACGCAGCGGAAGCACTTCGAGCCGAACTTCAACCGGGAGAAGCCGGTTTCGATCGGGGTGGCGAGGAGTACCTGCTTGCGGATCTCCTTGCGGTCGTCGTAGTGGCCGTTGTTTTCCGACGGGGTGTCGTTCATCATCCGGCGCAACCAATCGAGCAGTACCCCAGGCTCAACACTCCTGGGCGAAAGCCCGGCACCCTGGAGGATCTCCTGGACCGTCCCGTTGATCTCGTCGATGTTGACGTTCGGCAGTTCCCTGTCGGGGAATTTCACGGTGAAAAAGAGCCGGAAGTTGCGGATAGGTATCCCGGACAGATTCGGGAGGCCCTCGACCCCTGACAAATAGAAATCGGAGACGTTTTCTGCGACATCCTGAATCAGCTCGCTTTTCCGGGACTTCATCGAGTTGAAGTCCTGGATGATCGGCGTGACGTTCGGGTCGGCGAAAAGGATGAACTGCATGATCGCCCCGTCGGGAAGATTGAGACGGAAAAGCCCCTCAAGCGTTCTCATGGTCGACTCTCCCGCAAAGACCAGCGGCGAGCACTCCCACATCATCCCCACGGTGTTGTCGATATTGATATAGAGCCGGGATTCAGGGCCGTAGGCTTCCCACGGCAGGTACTCGGCGAACCGGTCGCGCTCTGTCATGGCCCGCAGTCCCGCAACGGTGGCTCCGCCGTCTTTGCCGAAGATGAGATCGAACAGTCCCACGTCTATTCCTCCTCTTCCTCAAGGACTGAATCGCCAAGAATCCAGCGGGGCTCATCAACGAAGAAGTAGACGTACCTGAGCATGTAGAATTCGTTTTCCTGACCGGTGTAGGGGAGAAGCAGAACCCTCATCGCTTTAGGGGGAGCCACCACCGGCGTCACCGGTTCCTTCAGGAGACCGTTGAATTTTTCGAAGAGTGCCGAGCGGTAGTGGTTATAGTTCCGGTCTTCCTGGTTGAGCACCATGGTTGCGGCAGGGGCTGAAGATGGCGGCGGTTGCGGGTCTGAACAGACCGTGTCCAACGACACGGCGCCATCGACATCGCTGTACCTGGATGTACAACGGCCCTCCTTTGCGGCCTCCGCCTTGGCCTTCGGTGGAACGGACCCGTTGTCCTCGTATGCCTGCTGCACGGAGACGCATTTCCCCCGGTTGCCTTCCGGACAGCTGAAATCGCTCTCGTATGGATTCAAAAACGCGCATCCGCCCAGGAAAAGCGCGCTGACAAGTAATGCGGCCTTTTTCACTTAGCCCCTCCCTTCGAGATCTTCTTGATCTCCAGGTTCGTTCCTTCGCTCACCACCAGCGTGACCGGCTTGGTGGCGCCCACCTCGATGACCGGCAGCGTCTGCCGGGCCAGCTCCATGTAGAACTTCTGGATCTCCTTGAAGCCTGTGGATAGTCCGTTGCCGACCCCGGCAACCGCCAGATCGTTGGCGTTGATCGACTGTGTAGTCCCTAGAGCGCTGACCGAGGTCGTCGTCGCCGAAGCCTTGAGGACGTCGCCGACCCCGCCGAAAAAGCCGGCGATCATGCTCCGAGCGACCATGGAGCCCATCTTCGCCACCACCTTGCCACGCAGACCTATCTTGCCGTCCTCGTCCACGACGAAGCCTTTCACCTTCTGGTCGATTACCGCCTGTCCTTTCCTGTCGAGGCACGACAGGGAAACGAGGAGAAGTTCAGCCCTTTCGGTGGCGAGGTTTCCCCTCCCGTCCGCTATGACAAAGCACCCCTTCAGGTTCGCCTTTACGCTGTTGGGGAGTACCGCGGGGGTCTTCACCTTCAGGAGTACCGGCACGGGATTACCTTTCGCTTCAGAGGCTGTTGGAGCGTCCAACCCGGAAAGCAGGGTCGCCTCCATGAAAGAAGGTGGCAGATAGACCGTCGTGTTCTCTTTTTTTTTATCTGCCCCGACATCCTTGGGGGTGGCGCTTTGCGTGACACCTACGACAAGAGAGATGTCGCCGACCTCCGTCTCCGGAGGCGGAAGCGGTTGCCCCTGCGCACCGCTCGGCATGGAGGGTGGTGGCGGGATGGCACTCTGGGGAAGCGACGGAGGGGGTGGAACCGGCTTGCTGCCGGATGGCCTTGCTCCGCTTGCGCCGGCCTGTTGGCTTTGCTGGTGCAGGGCCGCAGTCATGACCGGCTGTCCGGGTGCCGGTGTCGGCGCCGGCTGCTGGGGATTCGACACTACCTGGCCGTTTTTCTGCTGGGAGATCTCCTCGAGCTTTTTCTGCAGCTCGGCCACCTTTTCGTCGCGGCGGGTAAGCTCCTTCTGGCTCTCCAGAAACTGGCTCTTCTCCAATAGCTTCGGTTCGATGCTGATGGGCGAGCTCTTTTTTTCCTCTTCCGTCTTCAGCTCTTTCCTGCTGCTCGTCAGGTAGATCGCGACGCTCAGGAAAACGGTGAGAATCCCGATCCCGAAAATGACCCCCGTGCGGCGTTGCCCGGAGTTCAGACTGTTCCAGTAGGACAGGAGCCTATTTTTCATCGTCCGCCTCCTGTCCCTTGAAGCCCGCTTCGTGTTCCTGCCCCTTCTTCTGGGGAGGGTGGGCTTCGGAATGTCTGGGGTCCATTACCGGAAGCTCTCCGTCGAGCCTTTTCATCCCTTGCCTTGCGGCCCGCTGCTCGACAACGAAGAGCCTGGAGGTGTCTCCTCCCCTGAGCAGATGCCGTTCGAGAGAAACCGCGACCGGGTTCTCCGCGAGTTCCGTGCGGATGAACATCTTCTCGTTCATCTTAAACTGGGGAATTCCCTCCTTAAGGGCAACCTCGTACTCCTTCACCCGAAGCCCTTCACCTTCGATGTCCACCGTTCTTCGGAGCGTCACCCTGATTTCCTTGTACGCGTCGAAACGCTTTACTTCCCTGGTGACCGTGTACGAATCGGGGATCTGCTCGGTAAAGACTTCCCTGATGACCTTGAGCAGCTTTTTCTCGAAAGGCAGCCCGGAATAGAGGGAGATGTTTTCCTTGATCTTCTTCTCCTTGCCGGAGGAAAGCCGGATGGTCTGGGAAGGGATACGCTGGGGGAAGGCGATCATGCTGTAGGTTTCGTCACCGCATACGACGTAGACTTCGGTAGGCGTGCTGGAGTAGACCATCTTGTCGCCCCGCTTCGTCACCTTGAATTTAACGAAGGCGTCCTTCCCGGTGATCTTGATGGTGACCCCCTTCTCGGTCGAGGTCAGGGCCTCCTTGATCTCCGCAGGGCAGGAAATCCGGTTGAGATCGGAGCTTGAGAGCCGGATAGTCGTTGTAACTTCCGGAGGAACCACGACTGGGAACTCCCCTTCGGGAGGGAACTGCTCTGCCGGTTTCTCGACCGGCGCCACACTCCGCTGCTTTATTGTCTGCTCGGTTTTGCCATGGTCGGCTGCGAACGCCATCATCGGCGCCATAACGGCGACCAGAAAAGCGACCTTGTGCATCATGCCCCCTTGTTCTCACCCTGCGCCGTCTTCTCGTAGAGACGGGTGAGGATGAATTTTCCGCTATCGAAGCGGTATTCGATGATGTAGGTGGTCTGGACGGAATCGGCCTTCTGCTCGGCCATGTAGGTGTTCTTTGTGCCTGCGACCTCGATGCGACGCTTGTCTGCATCGTTGGTGATCGACTGGATATAGAAAGCGCTGGAGGCGCGGGCATTCTCGATCTTGTCGGCCAGCTCGTACAATTCCTTCCTCGCCTTCTGGAACTCCGAAGGATCGTAGACAGCCAGAATCTCGCTGAACTGGGTCCGGGCGGTTGCCGGGTTGTAGGTGAGGGCCAGTCCGAGAACATACCTGGTGAACTCCTTCAGGTATTCGTCTGAAGCCTTGTCGCCGGAAACCATCAACTTCGAGTTTATGACCGGCGGAACGAGGATGACCCTCTGCTTGTCGAGGGCCGTGAAGACTCCGACGGTATTTATGACGACCGCCACCCCCAGTATGATGATGGCGAACTTGAGCAGCCGGTTTTCGGCAAAGATGTTCGAATTGCGTTGGAGGAAAATATCCAGTTTCACTGTCTGTCTCCCTGTCAGGCGATCAATCGAGGAAATGCTTCTGGAAGAAATGGGGATAACCCCTCATTGGCGCGATCCCCGTGAAGTAAAGCGTGTGGCGCAGAAAGCCCCTGGGATACCGTTTCTTCATGCGGCCATATATCCAGGGAAGAACGAACATCAAAAACCAGAAGACACCGCCAAACTTCTGCGCGAAAATGAAGCCGACCGCCATGAAAGCCATGTCGTCGGGCTCGAACCAGAGGATCTGGAAGGGTTGGCTAAGATATTGGGGGAAACGGACCATCCCGCGTTCTCCTTGAAAAGGGGGGAGTGAATCCCCCCTCCGTCTGTTGTTTCAGTTACATTACGCAGCCGAGAGAGGTCACGATGGCGCTTGCGTTGATGAGCAGGACCCCGGCCAGGATGCAGGTAATTGCCGGTGCGAGGGTCTGCTTGACGAAGAAGATGATGCTCGTGAGGATGAGGAGGACCGAGGCGATCGCCCCGAACGGTCCCTTCACCAGCTTGTTGATGAAAAAGTCATAGGCCTCGTAACCGAACGATCCGGCTACGGGGGCGGTGAGGGCCATGGCCTGTGATGCCACGAGGGTGACCGCCACAGCGAGCCCGAACAGTATCAACATCTTTTTCCTGTTAAATTTCATTTTGTTCTCCTTCCTTGTTGTGGTGTGACGACTTGCTACCCTCGTGACTCGTCTTACGTTATTTCGGGACATTCACCCCCTTTCCGTCCAGAAGCGCCTTTATGCGCGGGATGTCCGCCCCGTTGATAGCAACGCCGTCAATCCAGATGGCCGGCGTCCCTTGCACGCCAATGCTCTGTGCGACTTTTTCCATATCCTCCAGTTGCGAGGCATTGTTTTCATCCTGCGGTATCGGCTTGCCGTCCAGTGCGCCGCTGAGAACCTCACGGAATGCATTCTCCTTCTCCTTCTGCGACAGGATGTAACGGGCCTTCTTTTCCGCATCGGGATGAATTCTCCGAAGCGGGAAGAAGAACACATAGCGGGTGATGTCGGTCCTCTTCGCGAGGAGTTCGTCCACTTTGCGGCAGAAGGGACAATCAGGGTCGGTGAACTCTATGACCTGGTGCGGGCCGGAACCGATTTTCAGGGCCTTGTCCAGCGGGATGCTTTTCAGTTTCTCGGCCAGGACCTTCTCGCGTGTCTCGGCGGTCAGGTTTTTCCCGTCCTTGCTCCACAGTTCGCCGAACATCAGGAAGCCGTCCGGGCTGAAGTAGAAAACCTGGTTTCCGGCAACGATCTCGTACAGCCCCTTCACGGGTGATTCCCTGAAATTGTCCACTCTCAGATTCGGAAAGCTCTTCTTCAGGTTTTTCTCCTCGGACTTCAGGCTCTCGTTCGCCGCGGAAAGACCCGCCGTGGTGACGATGACCAGGATGATCCCGCCGATCTTGAGCTTTTTCTTCGTCAGAACTCTCACTTCTCCTCCTTTTGCTGTGTGCTTATCTCGACACGTCTGTTTTGCGGCCTGTCATCGGACACGGGACAGCACTCGCCCAGGCCTTTCACTTTCCCCACGGGAACGCCCTTCCCGCGCAGATATGCAGCGACCTTGTTCGCCCTCTTGAGTGAGAGGCGCAGGTTGTGGGACGTGCTGCCAAGATCGCAGGTGTAACCGTCAATGTTGACTACTACGCCTTCAGGAACCGTTTTGATCACCTCGTCGAGTTTTGCCCGCTGGTTCTTCGGCATCTCCCAACTGTCGAAGGCAAATCTGACCGTTCCCAGGAGACAATTGACGCAATCCTTGCGGGCATCGACTGCCGGCGGCGCCGTCTTCAGCACTTCTTTCACCGGGATTTCGTCACGACTCGACCGTACTGCCAGTGGTGGGGGAGCTGGCAGCACGGAGAGCCGATCATCGGGAGAGTTCGAACAGACTACGAAGACGTCGCTTCCCCTCACGTCTGCCACATCAAAGGAGTAGTCAAAGGGCCTCTGCTTGATGACTGAGGCTTCGGCAGTTACGGGAACAAGGAGTGCCAATCCGATGGCGAGGTATCTTCCGGGCATGGGACCTCCGAAATGTTTCTTTCACGGGTAATATCTATGGGGGGGACAGTTGTGCGGACTGAAACGAGGCGGGAAAATGAGAATGCCCCGCGGAAAACGGGGCATTCGGCTACTTCAAAATTTTTTCCAGGACATCGCTGCATGGTTCCAGCGATGGCTTTTGGAGAGCGGTCACCGATGAGGCCGGAGGCCCCGTCTCGTGATGAGCCTTCAGCGGCTGAGGCGAGTCCGGCCCTGGTGATGGTCGGGTTTCCTGGCTCATGAGCTTGATAACCTGAGCTCCCTTGTCGGAGGCAATGAAGTGTTTCAGCGCCTCCTGCGTGAACGCCGCCTGCTTCCGGCTCCTCCGTAAGCGGGCGAAAGCCTCGATGATGACTGGATCGTATGTGTTGATCTTGATCGTGTACTGTGGCATGTCACCCTCACTTTGCGCCGGCGAGCGACAGGAATCCCCGTGCGTTAGCGAATTCCGGCTCAGGCAGAATGACAACCTCGATGTTCTTTGCCGGAAAGTCGTCTTTAAGAAGTGCTGCCCCTCCGCCGAACAGCAGGACCCGGTTGAAGTCGGCATGCATTCCGACGTGGGCCTGCAATTCCCCCTGGACATCCTTCAGGATATGCTCGACGTAGGCTACTCCCGCTTCATGGATTTCCCTGGTCACGTCATGGCGCTCAAAGCCGTATTGCAGGTATCCTTTCTCAATGAGGAAAGCGATCTCGACGGGAGTGAACGTCCCTGACGGAGCGAGGTTCTTGATGCGGGGGAGCAGGAAGCTCGTCGCCATCTGATGGACCCCGCGCTTGTTGAGTGTCTTGCCGTAGATGATTTGCCTCCTGGCCGGGGAGAAGAGCGTCACTATAACGGTATTGAACCCGATGTCGATGCCGAGGACATTGCCGTCTGGACGTTCATTCGCCTGGTCAAGGTAATCCCTGATGCCGCCAAGCCCCTGCGGGAAAACGGTGACATCGCTGATCGCGCCGCCGGAAAGAGCCTTGGCTATGGTGGGAACCGCTCCGCCAGGCTTATTCTGCTCCAGCCAGTAGGAATAAGGCAGGCCGACAGCCAGTACCAGTTCCCCGGAAGTTTCCGCGATTTGCTGACAATGTTCCACGAAAACAGGGTAGTACCTTCCCAGTTCCTCCATTGTCTTTAGGTAGGAGGAGCCGGAAGAGAGCAGCGCCTCCTCGCCGATGAGAAGATTGTCTCCGTCATACCGGAAAGCGGAGATTATCCTGCCTTTCCTCTCCCTGTAGATCCATTTGGCCGAAGAAAACCCCAGATCACAGACCAGCACGTTCATGTTTGCCTCCCTTATGGTGTCGTTAAGGGGGAACAAACGTTCCCCCTTACCCCCATATCTAGCGGGGGGACATCTATTGGGGAGGAAATTGGAGAAAAAAATGGGGACGTATCCGAACGGTGACGATTTTGGCGGAGATTTGGCAACCATATTCGGGGCGTTGCCTGGCTATCCGCCAAAACAGCGACCATTTTGGCGAGCTAAAAGGATTCCCTGACGGTGTGGTTGTCGATCGCGGATTTGAGCCTCAATAGACTTTCGTAAAGTTTCCATACCTCCTTGATCCGTTCAAACGCATGATCCATGTTGGCACCGCACGCGTTTAATGCTGGAGGGCCGGGGATCTCGGCAAGGAAGGCTTCCCGCGAGCTGTCCCACGTAAGGCGAATCGTGGGATACAGCTTTTTCGCTTTGGCTGCTGTAGATGCTCGTTCGGTGTCTTTACCGAACACCTTGGCATAGGCTTCCGGGAAGTCCCTCTTCATGGCCTCATGTTCCTTCGGGGTATGGTCCACATTGGGCCGGTCCTTGAGGACCAATTCCGCAACGGCTGGATCGAATCCCCATCCCTTACACCATCTGGCGAATGTGTATCCGATCTTTCGGAGCGCCGCTTCGAGAGGCCAGTCGATATCGAAAGACTGATGATAGGACTCCTTGTCCATGCCCTTGATGTGACCGATACTTCTGAGGAAGCTGTACACGAACTCGACATTGCCTTTCTTGAGTGCCCTGGTGATTTCCACAACGCTCATTCCAGAGAGAAACGCAACGACGATCTGCCCCCTGATATCCTGAATCAAGTCTTCCCGTTCCATGTCCACCTCCGTTCGATGCCATGCGCAGCAGGGCGCAACAATAACTTTCATAATGAACTACGTTCATTTTGAAAGTTTATCTGGTGAAAATGACAGACGTTCCCGCGAATTTTTTTCCTTGGATTCCTCCAGCAGAGCCAGTTGGATCATGGTCCGCTTGCATGACTCCTCCCTCGATCTGCGGCGGAGGTTGTAAGCGATCTGTCTGACCCTCTTTATCTTGCTCAGCGGGTACTCGACCTCGAAGAACTCGTGAATCCTGTCGGCCATCTCGGTCACCGATACCTTCATGCGGGGTTTCAGATTCAGATAAGTGCTGAGGATGTAGCGCTCGATCTTTCCGAATTCCGGGAAAGCCAGCATTGCCGCTCTCTTGTCTGGCCTGAACGATTTGTTCATCTGGGAGACATACCAGTCGTGCCTCCAGATGTGACTGAGAGAAGACAGAAGGCGTTGATCGGCATCGTCGAGAGGGAAGGAAATGATGTTGTCCTGCGACAATCTCCTCATGACCTTGCCGGTGACCGGTTTGAAGGTCTTCACGGCGGTTTTGAGATCCATAGTGGGTTGTCCTTGTGGCTGGTGTTCGGGAGGTTTCACATGCAGGCACCTGCCGAACTTCTCTGCCTGGAGTTGAACTGCTCATTTCTGATCCTCGCCGGATCGACAACGCCTTCGGCGACCAGCTTCTTCAATCGGCTGAAGACCCTGCTGAACGTGTTGCGTATGTTGGTCGGCAAGCAACCGAGGAGCTTGGCAATCTCATAGCTGGACAACGCTCCCGCTTCGGTCAAGCCGAGAGACAAGGAGAAGATTTCTTGCTCCTTCTTGGTGAGATGCTGCTGGATCGCCTCGAATACCGCCTCTATGACCATATCGCTTTCACCGTTCTGATCATTGGCTGACACGTTGTCGATGTCGAAAGAGCACAGGTGAGATGAGATCGAGTTCGAGCCGTGGTGGTTGAGGTTCGGGGTCATGACGCTGATCTGGTTCCGAAAAATGGTCCAGAAGGCGGCTTCGAACGGTATCCCCTTCGATTCGCTTCGCAAGGTCGCCACCATTGCCGCCTCATAGGCTTCCTGGATGTAGTCGCTCTCTTCGTAGGGCGAGAACTTGCGATACTGGGAGATCATCAACTTGATGCCCTCCCTGTTTTCTTGAACCCACTCGACAGCCATCAGGAAATCCATGTTGCCTCCGAAAAACAAAAAAAGCCGGCCACGGAGTCGAGCTCCGAAGACCGGCTTTGCCGCGCCTGAAAGCGCTTGGCCGTGCCAGCAATGAAATATGCGGTTATGAAAACAGCTGCTAAATGCCTGGAACCGAGAAGTCTGGCTTCGCGATCTCCCTGTCGCTAGAAATCAGCGTGACGCCAAGGCATGAGGCGATACGGATGATTTCTTCTGTGGAGGCAGATTTCCGCAAATGATCTTCTACTTTCCGGCGAATCCGAACGATGTCCCATCCTGTGGGGATATACGCCCCGCATATCTGGATAGAACCGTCTTCGGCAATTGTTATTGCCCGGTCCCGTACAGCTTCGCTGACGACGTTGAGATTTAAGATCCCTTCTACGATCCGGTAGGAATCACCGGCTTTGGAGATCGTCATTCCAGACCGTCGCAAGTGAGTTATGACGATGGCCATTGCATCGTATGGAAATTGGCAGTTCATGCGATCCCTCCTCTGACTTGCTGCCCTTATTTGGTTAAAAAGGGTTAGAATATGGTTAGCGGGTTGTTGAAAACCCCGCAATGCACTGTCATTGCTTGCGATTCTCCGGACATGCAGTTGGTCAAAGGTCAACAGTCCGGTAAGTCAAAGGTCAATGTTTTGGTTTGGCATAGGTCAATACCGGTTGGTCAAAGGTCAATGCCCGGTAAGCCAAAGGTCAATAGCTGGTTGGTCAAAGGTCAATAGCTGGTAAGTCAAAGGTCAATACCTCCTCTTGACCGCAACCAGGTCCTCCACGATTTCCCAACTGTCAAGAAACTCAATCCTGACGAGCTCGCCAAGGGCCTTCTTGAGTTCGATCTTGAAGTTTTTCTGCGCCATCTCGGAGCCGCATAGCTTGACCAGGGTCTCGACTTTTACCGGGTATGGCTGCCGGTGACTCGCCCAATATCCGAAGAGCTTTGACGTGATCCCGTCCGGCAATGATTTTCTGGTTTCCCAGTTCACCCTCGTAAGAAAGTCATCGTCGAACAGCAGCCGCATTTCCTCGCCTACCCAAACCTGCCATCGCGACATGTTTTCGTTGTTCTCGTCCCTTGATTTGAACTTGAGAATCAACGATACGCTGATAAAGCATCCGAGCCGCTTGGAATGGATGCGGATCGCGGTAGCCTGCATCCGGCTGAGGCAGGTGCGGAGACGCTCATAGCTTTGCCCCTTGATTGGCCACCCAAGGGCCTTGACGAAAGAATAGGGCGTAAACTCTACGCATTCTCCGAGGGCGACTTTCTTTGCCAAGTGAATGAGATGGAGCCAGACAAGCTCGTCATCCTGGCGCAGCTCTTCTCCGCGGTACATGATCTGCCCGTCGCCGATGACGGCTATTTCAATGTCTTTGAGGAAGATGCGTTGCTGATTTCTGTTTCGGCAATTAAAGAGGGCTGAGCGGAGAACTTCGTTCGGCATGGCTCGTTGACCATCCGGCCACTCTGGGAGGTATTTGGGTTTTGCTGCGAGGCTCGCAAGAATTCGCTCGAAAGAGTCGACTTCGGTTTCCTTGGGCAATCTGGAAGAGGAACCCGGGATGGCCTGAGTATTACAGTGCAATGGCCACCTCCGTCACGGGAGATGGCAGAACCGCGGGAACGATCTCCTTTCCTGCACTCCTCTCAAAGGCTTGCCGTTCGAGGTCGCGTCGGATGATATTCATCAGACGCTCAAATCTTGCCTCCGGATCACACGAATTTATGTATTCTACGGTGACTTTCACGGCGTCTCTTGCAACATAAAGAAGAGATGAAAAACATTTTGATGAATTGTGTAATTTTTTGTGCTATAAGATGATGAGTAATTGGGGCGCAAGAAATCCAAGCTGATGATATCTCAACAGCTTTCATCGAGCCCACAAACTCTCGTATGGGACACCAAGCTCTCTGGCGATAATTCTCTGAATCCGCTGAGATCTTGCCCTCCCGCTGATTACATGATAGACGGCCGTCCGATGGACGCCTGCCTTCCTGGCGATATCCGATCCTGAGATTCCTTTTTCCATCATCAGGATCTTTATTTTCATCGAAATCTTCATCATGATGATTATTATCACATAAGGATGACAACATGTCAAGAAAAAATGCACAAAATGAAGACTTCAAGATTTCCGAAATCATCGAAAAGCTGAAATCTGCCCTCGGCGTAAAAGGGGATGTTGATGTCGCAAGGGCACTAGAAGTGGACCCGAGGCTGTTGGGGGTCTGGAAGGGGCGAAACACGATCCCTTACGACAGGATCATCAGTCTGTGCATCAGAAACCACATCGATTTGGAGTGGGTGTTCTCGGAAGAAGGCGTAGTCCCTTCAGACAAGCTGGAGGAAAAGCATCTCATTATGGAGAAGGAAGGATATATTCGGGTTCCTCGATATGAAGTACATGCGAGTGCCGGTGGTGGTGCCATCATTCATAGCGAACAGATCGTCGACCATCTATATTTCAAGGCTGACTGGGTTAAGAACGTCCTGGGTATCCCGAGGGACAATCTTGCACTGATTGCCGTTCATGGCGACAGTATGGAACCGACCCTGAGCAACGGAGATTTGATATTGGTGGATACCCGCATATCAAGGGTTGAAGATGGTGCAATATATGTTCTTCAATTTGATGATGCCCTGCTCGTCAAACGTCTTCAGAAAAAGTTCGACGGTTCTGTTGTCATCAGGAGTGACAATCCGTTATACGAACCTGAGATATTGCACGGGGAAGATACTGAAAAGCTGAATGTCGTCGGAAGGGTCGTCTGGGCTGGCGGAATAATCTAGGCGGGTAGCTTTATGCATGTTGGAATCTGGATAAGGGTATCGACGGAGGACCAGGCCCGGGGGGAGTCCCCAAAAAATCATGAAGCGCGCGCCAGGATGTACGCCGAACTCAAGAGGTGGCAAGTCGTTGAGCTATACGACCTTTCAGGGGTATCCGGTAAAGACGTTCTGGATAATTCCGAAGCGAAGAGAATGCTCGAAGATGTGGCAGCAGGCCGCATCAAGGCACTGATCTTCTCAAAACTCGCCCGTCTCGCCCGCAATACAAAGCAGCTCCTCGAAATTTCTGATTATTTCCAGAAACACGATGCAGCCCTTGTCAGCTTGGAAGAAAGCATAGACACTTCCTCACCTGCTGGCCGTCTTCTTTACACCGTGATCGGCGCATTAGCCCAGTGGGAAAGGGAAGAGATATCCGCACGCGTTGCCGCTTCTATCCCAGTTCGTGCAAAAATGGGGAAGAACACCGGTGGTAAGGGGCCTTTCGGGTATCATTGGGTTGAAGGGAAGCTTGTACCCAATCCAGGAGAGGCTCCCATCGTCAAGAGGGCTTATGAGCTCTTCCTGGAAACTGGCAAATTGCTCACCACCTGCAACATTCTCAAGGAAGAAGGGCTCTATTCCAGGAACAAGTGCGTCTTCCGCCCCACGTCGCTCAAGCGGATGCTCTCGGAGACCGTCTACAAGGGAATTCGAAGGGCCAATTACGCGAAGAGCCTGGGGAACAAGAAGAACTGGGTCCTGAAGCCTGAGAAGGACTGGGTTTACTTCAACGTCGAACCCTTGGTGTCAGAAGAAGACTGGGAAGCTGTTAACAAGATATTCCAAGAAACGGCGACCCGTTACCCCAACTTCAAAGAGGTTCCGAAGAACGGAAGGTTTCTCTTTTCCGGCCTGCTCAAATGCCAATGCGGTTCGAAGCTCTATGTCGCACCGTACCCGTCAATGAAGATTCCACGCTATGCCTGCAAAAAATGCCGAACGAAGATCAATGAAGACATCATCGAACAGCATTTCCACGATGCTTTAAAAGGCATTGTTGTTACACCGGAACAGCTTGGGGCGAATGAGGACCTGGAAAGAGAGCTCCAGGAGAAACAGGAAAGGCTGGAACTTCTGAAGAAGGAACAGAAAGATGTGAACAACAAGATAGACGTTCTTATTGATCTGTACGGAAAGCAGGCTCTCGATCAGAATGAATTTCGGGAGAGATTCGATCCTCTCAAGTACAGGAAGGAAAGCATCTTCGCTGAGATCCCACGCCTGCAGGCGGAGATCGATTTCATCAAGACGAGCGAAATAGGCAGATCCTACGTTATCGAAAGAGCTACCACGCTTACATCGCTTTGGGGAATGCTTGGCTACGAAGCTAGGCAGCAAGTAGTGAAGGAACTCTTGGACCGGGTTGATGTCGGCGAGGAATCCCTCCATTTTGTCTTCTATTATATCCCTTCTTTTGTGCCAGTAGAGAAAGGTTCACACACCCACAGGGGTTCATGGCGGCCACGAGCATGAAGCGGGAGGGATAGGTGAGGGACATGAGGGCCCGGGAGATGGAGACCCGGCCATCCTCCAGGGGTTGACGGAGGACTTCCAGGACGTGCTTCTTGAACTCGGGGAGCTCGTCGAGGAAAAGAACACCGTGGTGGGAGAGACTCACCTCGCCGGGGCGCGGGGTGTTGCCTCCGCCGATAAGTCCAATGTCCGAGATTGTATGATGGGGGCTTCTGAAAGGCCTCTGGGCGACCAGGGCATGCTCCCGGTCCAGAAGGCCCATGACGCTGTAGACCTTGGTGGTCTCGATCGCCTCCTCGAACGACATGCGGGGGAGGATGGTCGGGATGCGGCGCGACAGCATGGTCTTCCCCGAGCCCGGGGGGCCGATCATGATGATGTTGTGGGAGCCGGCCGCCGCCACCTCCAGGGCCCGCTTGGCGTGCTCCTGCCCCTTCACCTCGGAGAAGTCGTCCCCCCCTTCGGCCCCCTGCTCGAAGAGGCCATGGACGTCCACCCTGTGGGGGGCGATCTCCCGGGCGCCGTTCAGGAACTCCACCACCTCGGCGAGCTCCGAGACGCCAACCACGTCGATCCCCTCGACCACGGCCCCCTCGGGGGCGTTCTCCCGGGGGACGACGATCCCCCGGAAGCCTGCGTCCCGGGCGGCGACCGCCACCGGGAGGCAGCCCCGCACCGGCTTGACCCCCCCGTCGAGGGAGAGTTCGCCGAGGAGTAGGTACTCCTTGAGCCGCTCCCCCTTCACCACGCCGGTGGCGGCGAGGATGCCGACGGAGATGGGGAGGTCGAAGGCAGCCCCTTCCTTCTTCAGGTCGGCGGGGGCCAGGTTGACGGTGATCCTGCGGGGAGGGAACTCGTAGCCGCTGTTCTTCAGGGCCGACTTGACCCGGTCCTTGCTCTCCTTCACGGCGCCGTCGGGGAGCCCCACGGTGGCGAACTGGGGCAGCCCCTGGGCGATGTCGACCTCCACGTCGACGATCACGGCGTCGATCCCGAGCAGGGCGCTGGAAAGGGCTTTGGCGAGCATTGAAAACCTCGTTAGGGGTGAGGAGTAAGGTGTGAGGTGCTAAGCGTCGAGTTGTTACTCCTCACCCCTAACGCCTCACTCCTCTCTCATGCTCAAGCCTTACGGCTTGAGCATATCCAGATACCGCTCGGCATCAAGCGCCGCCATGCAGCCGGTGGCGGCGGAGGTGATCGCCTGGCGGTAGATCGGGTCCTGGACGTCGCCGGCGGCAAAGACGCCGGGGATGCTCGTGGCGGTCACGTTCCCCTCGTTGCCGCAGAGGGTCCGGATGTAGCCGTTCTCCATGTCGAGCTGGCCGGCGAAGAGCTCGGTATTGGGGGTGTGGCCGATGGCGACGAAGACGCCGTGCACGGGAATCTCCTTGGTGGAGCCGCTCCGGTGGCAGACCCTGATGCCGGTCACCCCCGACTCGTCCCCCAGGACCTCGTCGAGGACGTGGTTCCACTCGATGGTGACGTTTCCCCCCTTGGTCTTCTCGATCAGCTTGTCGGCGAGAATCTTCTCGGCGCGGAGCCGGTCGCGGCGGTGGATGACGGTGACGTGGCTCGCGATGTGGGAGAGGTAGAGGGCCTCCTCCACGGCGGTGTTCCCCCCGCCGATGACCGCCACTTCCTTGCCGCGGTAGAAGAAGCCGTCGCAGGTGGCGCAGGCGGAAACCCCCTTCCCCTTGAACTTCTCCTCCGACGGCAGCCCGAGATAGCGGGCCGACGCGCCGGTGGCGATGATGAGGGCGTCGCAGGTGTAGACGCCGCTGTCTCCCTCCAGGCGGAAGGGGCGCTCCAGGAGATTCGCCTCGTTGATGTGGTCATGGATGAAGGTGGTGTTGAACCGCTCGGCATGCAGCCGCATCCGCTCCATGAGATCGGGGCCGAGGACGCCGTCGGCATCGCCGGGCCAGTTGTCCACGTCGGTGGTGGTCATGAGCTGCCCCCCCTGCTGGAGGCCGGTGATGAGCGCGGGGCTCAGGTTGGCCCGGGCCGCGTAGACGGCGGCAGTGTAGCCGGCGGGGCCGGAACCGAGGATCAGAAGCCGGTGATGGACGACATCCATATTAGAAACCTCCAAAAAATCTGTGGCCGCTACCATATCAGCAACGGCGCGAAATTGCAAGGTCGGAGCGGTTCATTCGGATTGACCGGCAGGGAATGCTCTGCTACACTTTTTCTCATGAAGGAATCACCGGGACTTCGGTCCCCGGCCGTCTTGCGAGGTATCCGATGCACGCCGAGACACACCTTGACCAGAGCATCACCGGACGGTTCAAATACGCCATCGCCCTGACGACCCTGACGCTGCTGGCCGAGATCGCCGGCGGCATCTGGACCAACTCGCTGGCGCTGCTCTCCGACGCGGCCCACGTCTTCCTCGACCTCTTCGCCCTCATCCTCTCCCTGGCGGCCATCAAGCTCTCGTCGTTTCCCGCCTCCGACACCCGCACCTTCGGCTGGCACCGGACCGAGGTCTTCGCCTCCTTCATCAACGGCGCCACGGTCTTCCTCATGGCGCTCGGCATCTTCTACGAGGCGTGGGGGCGGCTCTTGAGCCCCCAGGAGGTAAAGAGCCTCCCGATGCTCGTCATCGCCGCCATCGGCCTGGCGATGAACCTCGTGGCCGCCTCGGCCCTCCACGGCCACTCCCACGACGACCTCAACGTCCGCAGCGCCTTTCTCCACGTGATCGGCGACGCCGCCGCGTCGCTGGGGGTCATCATCGGCGGCGCCATCATCTACTACACCAACTGGTACCTCCTGGACGCCCTCATCTCCATCGCCATCGGCTGTGTCATCTTCGCCGGATCGTGGCGCGTGGTCCGGGAATCGACCCACATCCTCCTCGAAGGGGTCCCCCGGGGGATGACCACCCAGGGGGTCGCCGACGCCATCGTAAACCTGGAGGGGGTGAACACCGTCCACCACCTGAACATCTGGACCATCTGCTCCCACATCCTGGCGCTTTCGGCCCACGTGGACGTCAGGCCGGAGTACAAGGGGCGGCAGGCGGAGGTGCTGCGACGGATCGAGGAGTTTCTCTTCGAGCGCTACCACATCTCTCACACCACCCTCCAGGCCGAGTGCACCATGTGCGTCGAGGCCCCGGTCATCAAGGAGCTGCGCCACCGTCCCCGCCACGGCCATGAACACCATCACGGCCACGACCATCACCACACCCACGGCCACGCCTGCGACCACGAGCACCCCCACCCCCACGACCACGGTCATGGCCACTGACCGTCCAGGAGCCCCCTGACGCCATGCTCCCCTACTCCCTGATCCACGAAGCCGCCGACCGCCTCAAGAAGCGGGTGCGGCGCACCGAGTTGATCCACTCCCACCACTTCAGCGAACGGCTCGGGATCCCGGTCCACTTCAAGTGCGAAAACCTGCAGCGGACCGGCTCCTTCAAGATCCGCGGCGCCCTCAACTTCATGCTCGCCCAGCCCCGGGAGGCGCTGGCCCGCGGGGTCATCACCGCCTCGGCGGGAAACCACGCCCAGGGGGTCGCCTTCTCCGCCGACCTCCTCGGCGTCCAGGCCACGGTCTTCATGCCCGAGAGCACCCCTCCCCAGAAGGTCCAGGCAACCAGGGAGTACGGGGCCGAGGTGGTGCTGGCGGGGAAGAACTTCGACGAGGCCTTTGCCGCCGCCCTCCAGGCCCGAAAGGAGAGCGGGGCGCTCTTCGTCCACCCCTTCGACGACCACCTGGTCATGGCGGGCCAGGGGACCATCGGCCTGGAGATCCTCCAAGAACTCCCCGACGTCGCCACGATCCTCGTCCCCATCGGAGGGGGGGGCCTCATCGCCGGGATCGCCACGGCGGTAAAGGAGACCCACCCCCACGTCCGGATCATCGGAGTGGAGTCGAAGGCCGCCCCCTCCATGCACTATTCGGTGAAAAAGGGAAAGATCCTGGAAGCCCCCCTCACGGTGACGCTGGCCGACGGCATCGCCGTGAAGAAGGTGGGGAAGAACACCTTCCCCATCGTGCGGGAACTGGTGGACGAGGTGGTGCTGGTGGACGAGGAGGAGATCGCCCTCGCCATCGTGGCGCTGCTGGAACGGACCAAGCTTCTCGTGGAGGGGGCGGGGGCGGTGACCCTGGCGGCCCTTCTGAACGGCAGGGCCGGAAAGCCGGCCGGCAAGACCGTCTGCGTTCTGTCGGGGGGAAACATCGACGTGAAGACCATCGCCACCGTGGTGGAGCGGGGGCTCCTGGCCGCGGGGCGCTACCTGAAGCTGAAGGTGCTCCTGGACGACATCCCCGGCTCCCTGGCGAGGCTCGCCACCGACATCGCCGTCACCCGCGCCAACATCTCCCTCATCACCCACGAGCGCCGCTCCAAGGATCTCCCCCTCGGCAAGACCGAGGTCCTCCTGGAGCTGGAGACCCGGGGGTACGAGCATATCCAGGAGGTCATCGACCACCTGGGGCAGGGGTATGAGGTGAATGTGGTGAAGTGAGGCGCGCAAGCCCCAGGAGGAACTCCCGGGTCAGGGGGGCGGTGCTCTCCGGCGCCACGAGTCCCGGCCGCCGCAGGTCGTCGGCCGTATCCACGTCGTACCAGGGGGGAAGAAGCGCCGTGGCGAGCCCCGCCTCCGCCGCCCTGGCAAGGGAGCACTCCAGAACATGCTCCGTAGACCAGGGAATATGGGCAAAGAGCTCCGGGTGGAAGCGCTTCATCGCCAGAAGGTAGTAGCCGCCATCCTCGCTCGGGCCGAACACCGCATCGACCGCCGGATCCGCCAGCAGCGCGTAGGCCAGCCCGACAAACTCCGGCGGCAGATCGGGGGAATCGGTGCCGATAATCGCCACCCGGCCGTCCCCCCGGTCGAACGCCCGGCGAAACGCCCCCGCCATCCGCTCCCCCAGGTCATGCCCCTCCTGGGGGAAGAGCTCTCCCGAAAAGACCCCCTCGAAATATCCCCTGGCACCCTCCCCCTCCTCGTAGCAGAGCTGGCGATCGACCCCCGTCATTTGGCCAACCTTCCCGAGAACGTCGAAGAGCATGCAACGATAGAGCTCCGCGGCAGCATCCGCCGAAAGGGGCGGCACGAGCCTGGTCTTTACCCGCCCCGGAGTCGGTTTTTTGGCGAAGATCAACAGTGTTTTTGACATGACAAGAGGGGGGTTCGGGGGGAGTTGCACCGGGGATAACCGCTAGCTTTATCCACAACTTTGGGCCTTTTCCACACAGTTATCCACAACCGCTGTCGACAACCCGGACCGGGCGGCAAAGCAAATAGCGTGCGCAAATGAAAAAATTTTATCCTTAATTCGGCAGATGCCCACATACTTCATTCGCTGAAACGCACTCATTACGCATGCGGACAACTGCCGGACTCGATCAACATTTTTCCCGCCGGTCCCGTTCGATGGCCGCGTAGGCCGAATGCTTGTGGATCGACTCGTAGTTTTCCGCCTCCACCGAGAACCAGGTGATGGCCTCCAGCGCGAGGAGCCGCTGGGTCGCCTCCCGGACGATGTCCTCGACGAACTTCGGATTCTCGTAGGCCCGCTCGGTGACGAACTTCTCGTCCTCCCGCTTCAGGAGCGACCAGACCGGGCTCGATCCGCACTCCTCGATCAGCGCCACCAGATCCTCGATCCAGATGAACTCGGCGTAGCGGACCCGCACCGTGATGGCGCTCCGCTGGTTGTGGGCGCCGTAGCGCGAGAGCTCTTTGCTGCAGGGACAGAGGGAGGTGACCGGCACCGTCACCCCGAGGACGAAGTCGAGCTCCTCCCCCAGGGTGCCGATGAAGGAGCAGGTGTACTCCATGAGGCTCTTCGCACCGGAGACCGGGGCGCGCTTCTCGATGAAGTAGGGGAACTCGATCTCCAGGTGGGCCGACGAGGCCCCCAGCTTCTCCTTCATCCGCTGGAGGATCGGCTCCATCTTGTCCAGGGCGATCTCCTCCCGGTAGGCATTGAGGATCTCGATGAAGCGGCTCATGTGGGTCCCCTTGAAGTGGTGGGGGAGATCCACGTACATGTTCACCCGGGCGACGGTCTGCTGGAACTTCCGGTTCTTGTCCATCACCACGATGGGATAGGAGATATCCTTCACCCCCACCTTGCTGATCGGGATCTTGCGGGTGTCGAGCGACTTCTGGACGTCGCGGAGGGGATGGGGTTTTGAGTTTTGAGTTTTGAGTTTTGAGTTATTCACTGTTCACCGTTCATGTATTTCACCGGATCCGCCGCCCCCGCCTCGGCAAACCCTTTCAGCCGCAGGCGGCAGGAGTCGCAGAGGCCGCAGGCGAGCCCCTCGGGGGTCGGGTCGTAGCAGGAGTGGGTGCGGCCGTAGTCGACACCGAGCCCGAGGCCCTTTTGGATGATCTCGGCCTTGCTGAGGTGGATGAGCGGGGTGTGGATGCGGAAGCGCCCCGTCCCCTCCACCCCCGCCTTCGTGGCGAGGTTCGCCATCTTTTCGTAGGCGGCGATGTACTCGGGGCGGCAGTCGGGATACCCCGAGTAGTCGAGGGCGTTTACCCCGATGAAGATGTCGAAGGCCCCCAGCACCTCGGCCCACCCCAAGGCGAAGGAGAGGAAGATGGTGTTGCGCGCCGGGACGTAGGTGACCGGGATCTCCTCCCCCACCCCCTCCTTCGGCACGGCGATGTCGGCGGTTAGGGCGCTTCCCCCCACCTTGCGCAGGTCGAACTCCACCACCAGGTGCTCCGCCGCCCCGAAATGCCGGGCGTTGGCCCTTGCCACCTCCAGCTCGTGGCGGTGCCGCTGGCCGTAGGAAAAGCTCATGGCATACGGTTCGAACCCTTCGGCCCGGGCCAGGGCGAGACAGGTGGTGGAATCGAGCCCCCCGCTGTAGAGGACGACGGCTTTTTTCGACATGGATCCCCCCGCGGCGCATTTTCGCGCCAATTGTGGTCGTTCGGACACCATCCTACCTCATGGGAAAAGGGGAGACAACTACAGAAACCAGCTTACCGACCCGCAGAGCCGCTCCAGGAGACGGACATGCCAGCCGCGGCGCTCGTGCTCTTCCAGCAGCACCGGGCGGGAACCGGCCAGGTCGGCGGCGAACATGTCGGCCACCTGGCGGCCGAAGTCGCGGCTCACGACGATGGCATTCACCTCGAAGTTGCGATGGAAGCTCCGGTTGTCGAGGTTGGCGGAGCCGACCACCCCCCACCAGTCGTCGATCAGCATCACCTTGGCGTGGAGGACGGGCCCCTGGCGCTCGTGGATCTCGATCCCCCCCCGCAGCAGGGGGGCATAGTAGCTCCGGCTCACGAGCCCCACGAGCGGGACGTCGTTCTTGGCGGGAAGGATGAGCTGGACCCGGACCCCGCGCCGGACCGCCCGCAGGAGCGAGCGGACCACCCGCGGCCCCGGCACGAAGTACGGGTTCATGATCCGGATCGACTCGGTGGCCCCGGCCATGGCGGCCAGGAAGGCGTTGCGGATGAACGAGCGGCTGCGGTGGGGTCCGCCGGCCACCACCATCACCTCGGCATCCCCCATCCCGGCCACGGGAACCTCCTCGGCGAGCCAGCACGGAGGAACCCGCCCCCCCTCCTCCTGCCAGAACTCCCGGAACAGTCTCACCATCACCGCCACCGCCGGGCCGTCGATCCGCACCCCCACGTCGCGCCACCGCTCGGCGGCGCGACCGAACCCCGAATACTCGTCGCCGATGTTGGCGCCGCAGACGAACGCGGTCTCCCCGTCGACGAGCGCCATCTTGCGGTGGTCGCGCTTGTCGAACCAGGCGAGCCCCCGGCGAAACGGCGGCGGATTGAAGGCGAGGCAGCGCACCCCTCCCCGCTCGAGACGCCGGAAGAAGGCGGTGGGGGTCTCGAAGGAGCCGATGTAGTCGTAGATCAGGGAGACATCCACCCCCCGGCCGGCGGCGGCCAGCAGCGCCTCGGCGAAGGCGCCGCCGGTGGCGTCGTCCCGCACGATGTAGAACTCGGCGTGGATGTGGTGGCGCGCCTCGGCGAAGGCCGCCAGCAGGGCCGGGAAGAACTCCCCGCCGCTGCGGTAGAGTGCCACCCGGTTGCCGCGGGAGTGGGCCGCCTCGGCGCTTCTGCGGAAAAACCGGAGAAACCGCGGAGCGCGGCCGGCCGCCCGGATATTCTTGCGGCGAATGACTGACATGGGGTCACACAAACGGCGAAGGCGCGGGGGGTGACCCGCGCCTTCGGCTGATGCTCAATCCTCGTAGGCGATGACCCTGACGAGCCCGATGGTCTCGCCCGTGTCATCGGTTGTGGGGGTGTCGGAAACGGCAACGAGCCGCTTCACCCCGTTCTCGGCCACGAACCTGTTGACCAGCGCATCGAGCTCCGCGAGCTCGTGCATGGTCTTCAGGGGCCGGATCTCCATACCGAACGTCTTGACCTTGTACGCCACGGGACACCTCCTGTTTCCCCGAGCCGGCACGTCGGCCGGAAACGCCTGTTACACCGACACCACTTCCTTGACCCCCGGCACCTTCTCCTTGAGGGTCCGCTCGATCCCCATCTTGAGGGTCATGGTCGACATGGGGCAGTGGCCGCAGGCCCCCACGAGCTTCACCTTCACCACGCCGTCGGCGCTAACCTCCACGAGCTCCACATCCCCGCCGTCCGCCTGGAGCGCGGGGCGCACCATGTCGAGAACCTTCTTTACCTCTTCAACCATCGTTGTCTCCTCCTTGTGGGTTATCCTGCCATCCGCCGCCGGGCCGGGGAGATGCTACTCCCCCTTGAGCGCCCGGTATTTCCCGGTGACCACCCGCAGGTGCTCCTCCTCCTCGTCCCGCAGGGCCTTGAGCATGCTCCTGCCGTCCTGATCGCCGGTCTTTTCCATGAGGGTCTCGAAATAGGCGATCCCCTTCTTTTCAATCTCCATGGCGATCTCCAGGGCCTGGAGATCGTCGGTGTCGAAACCGACCTGCTTCTCCCCCGGCGCCGCCGGGTCGAGGGAGATGGTGGAGCCGCCGTAGAAGACCCAGCGTCCCCCCTCGTGGAGCGACTCGTAGAGTTCGGTGAGCTTCAGGTAGTGTTGCTCCTCGGTCTTGGCGAGCCAGCGGAAGATCCGCTTCCCTTCGGGGTTGAAGGTCTTGTGCTCGGCCCTGGTGTAGAAGTCGAAGGTCTCCTTCTCGATCTCCATGGCGCGCATGATGGCGTCGAGAATCTCTTTCCGGTTTTCGTTCATCGGGGGTCCTCACTCATGATGGAATGCAATGCAAGCAGCTCGTCGACGCTGCGGGAAAGATAGACCTGACAGCCGAGCTCCGCCGGGAGCCGCAGGTCGATGTCGTACCGGTCCCCGACGAAGAGACACTCCGCGGGGCGCACGCCGGTTCCACGGATGATCCCTTCGAGAACCTCCCGGTCCGGCTTGGGGCGCCAGCTCTCCTCGATGGTGACCACGCGCCGGAACGCCTCCCCCAGGCCGAGCCCGTCGAGGATCCGCCCTGCCAGGGAGTGGTTGTTGTTCGTATAGAGAACAAGCTCGGCCCGCCCCGCCAGCTCCCGGAGGAGCCGGATCACCCGTTCGTCCCGCTCCAGAAACGGGGCGGGATCGATCTCGGCGGCGAAGCGGCGGTGCAGCTCCCGCAGGTCCCCCCCCAGCTCGGCGACGGCGTGGCTCAGGGTCGAGCGAAAGCCGGTGCGGGCGGAAAGCTCGGCCTTCGTCTCCCGGATGAGCCGGTCCGCCTCCTCCGGGATGATGGCGCGCAGCCCGGCCACGTAGCGGGCCGCGGCGGCGGCGATCTCCTCCCCCAGCTCCCTGCTGACGTAGAGGGTACCGTCCAGATCGAAGACGATGGCCTTGATGGCCCCCATCGTACTCTTCTCGCGGCCATGGCTTAAGTCTATCATCGGCGCATCGCCTGTCAAAAGAGCTTCCCCCAGTCACGCATGCAGAGAAGGCGCGGATTTTCGACCCCCTTCGCCTGCACGAGTACCTTGAAGGTGTCCCCCATCCCCCCGTCGGGGAGGACGAGCTTCTTGAGGGTGAGGCGAATCTTGAGGCGCTCCTCCTCGGTGGTCGCGGCCGCCTCCAGCGCCATCATCTCCTCCATCATCCCCGCCGCCACGAGGAAGCGGTACTGCTCGCCGTACCACGCCTTCTTGAGGCCAAGGGGTTCCCCCTGCGTCATGAGGGTAGTGAAGTCGACGTGGGTCGTCATGTCCTGCTTCCCGACCCGGACATAGGGGTCTTCCTCGATGGTGTGGCGCCAGTAGCAGAGGAGCGTGCCGTTGCGGCGCATGGGGCCGTAAAGCTCGGGGGCGAGGTAGCCGTAGTCGATGGTGAGCACGAACCCCCGCTGGAGGGCCGTGGCCACCGAGGCGAGCCAGCGGACCGCATTCAGGTTGATCTCCGCCCGCTGCCCGGGGTCGAGGGTGACGCCGAGGCGGGCGAGATACCCCTCCAGTTCGGGGGTGGAGGGAGGCTCCAGGGTCTCGGCGAAGCGGTCGCCGGCGGCGGCCACATAGACCTCCCGCAGCCCCTCCGGCGTCATCTCCACCAGGTGGACCGGGAAGGAGTCGATGAGCTCGTTGGAATAGAGGCAGCCGGTGAAGCGGAGGCGCCCTTCCGCCAGGTCGGCGGGGGTGCTCCAGGAGAGCTTGGGGAGATGGTCGGCGAGGAACTGCCGCTGGACCTCCGCCAGGGAGGGCTCCGCCTCCACCAGGCGGAAGGAGAGGATAGCGTAAAGCTCGCCGTTCAGCTCGCGGATCGTGTCGAGCACGTCCTTCGCCAGCTGGCCGTGGCCCGCCCCCACCTCCACCACCTCGAAGGGGGCGGGGCATCCCATCACCTCCCACATCCGGCAGATCTCCCGGGCGACGAGCCGCCCGAAGACCCGGTGGACGTTGATGCTGGTGTAGAAATCCCCCTCCGCCCCCACCTTGCGGCCGGGGGAGGTGTAGTAGCCAAGCCCCGGCTCGTAGAGGCAGGCGGCCATGAAGTCGACAAAAGGAATCGCCCCCCGTTCCCGGATCCGGCCGAGGATGATGTTGCGCAGCGCCGAGTCGTCCACCTGTTCCACGAAAACCTCCCGAAAAATTTCACTTATAGTGCATGGAAGGTCGTTTGTCAACGCGGCGCGGGAGCGAAAGGAGGCGGAACGGCAGGCGGGTTCGAAACCGATGGCGAAAAGGGCCGGGGAAAAAGGAAACGGAATGCCTGGACGGAACAGGAGCAGGCACCCGGTGGGACCGTTACGCGCTCGCCTCCGACGCCGCGCAGCACCGCCCCGCTTTCCCCATGAGACAGGGAGCGGTCGCCTGCGGGACAGTGCCGCCGAAGCGGCCCGGATCGAGCTCCTTTCCCTCCCGCAGGAGGAGGGCGAACTCTTCGGCGGAGACCGGCCGGCTGAAGTAGTACCCCTGCATCTCCTCGCAGCCGTGGCGGTAGAGGAACTCCAGCTGCTCCAGCGTCTCCACCCCCTCGGCGATGGTCCTCATGCCGAGGCCGTGGGCCATGGTGATGATGGTCCGCACCAGGGTCGCGTCCTCGGCGTCGCGGCAGAGGTCGCGGACAAACGACTGGTCGATCTTCAGGTTCCCGATGGGGAAGCGCTTCAGGTAGCTGAGTGAAGAGTAGCCGGTGCCGAAGTCGTCGATGGCGACCTCGATCCCCATCGCCGCCAGCTCCCGCAGGACGGCGGCGGACTTCTCCGCCTGCTGCATGACCAGGCTCTCGGTCAGCTCCAGCTCCAGCCACCGGGGGTCGAGCCCCGTCTCCGCCAGCACCGCGCCGACCATCTCGATCAGGTTCTCCTGCCGGAACTGCCGGGCCGAAAGGTTCACCGCCACCCGCAGCGGCGCAAGCCCCTCCTCCTGCCAGATGCGGTTCTGGGCACAGGCGGTCCTGAGCACCCACTCCCCGAGCGGCACGATGAGCCCCGTCTCCTCGGCCAGGGGGATGAAGCGGGCCGGCGACACCAATCCCATCTCCGGGTGGTTCCAGCGCACCAGCGCCTCCACCCCCGAGATCCGCCCGGTCCGCAGATCGACCCGGGGCTGGTAGTGGATGAGAAACTCCCGCTGCTTCACGGCCCGGTGGAGGCTCGTCTCCAGGGCGAGCCGCTCGAAGACCCGGGTGTTCATATCCTCGGAGTAGAACTGGTAGTTGTTCTTCCCCTGCTCCTTGGCATGGTACATGGCCGCGTCGGCATTCTTGAGGAGGGCGTCCACCGTCTCGCCGTCGTTGGGGAAGATGGCGATGCCGATGCTGGCGGTGATGTAGATCTCGTGCCCCATCAGGAGGAAAGGCGTGGCGAAGATGTCGAGGATCTTCCTGGCGACGATGACGACGTCCGGCACCTCCCGGACATTGGGGAGCACGACGATGAACTCGTCGCCCCCCAGCCGCGCCACCGTGTCCCCCCCCCGCACGCAGTTCTTGAGCCGGTTCGCCACCGCCTTGAGGAGCATGTCCCCCACCGTGTGCCCCAGGGTGTCGTTGACCTTCTTGAAGTTGTCGAGATCGAGGAACATGACGCAGAGGGGGGTCCGGCGGCGGAACGCCTCCAGGGCCAGGGCCTGGCCGAGGCGGTCCTGGAGGAGGGTGCGGTTGGGGAGGCCGGTGAGGGGGTCGTGGGTCGCCTGGTAGACGAGTTGTTCCTCGTAGCGGCGGTGCTCGGAGATGTCGTTCATGACCCCGATGTAGTTGGTCACCGCCCCGTCGCGGTCGCGCACCGGGGCGATGAAGAGCTCGTTCCAGAAGAGGGTGCCGTCCTTGCGGTAGTTGCGCAGCACGAAATAGCCGTCGCGCTGTTCCTGGAACGTCAGGACAAGCTTCTTGAGCTCCACCTGGTCCCGGTCGTCCCCCCGGAGAAACCGGGGGTTTTTCCCGAGCACCTCGTGGACGCCGAAGCCGGTCATCCGTTCGAACGCCGGATTGACGTAGATGATCGGGTTGTCGGGCCTGGTGACGTCGGTGATGACGACGCCGTTCAGGGTCGATTCGATGGCCCGCTTGAGGAGGACCAGGCTCTGCTCGTCCTGCTTGCGGGCGGTGATGTCGGAGATGAGAGTCATGATCCCGGTGACGGCGCCGGCGGCGTCGAAGGTGGGGGCGGCCGAGACGCTCGCCGTGATGAGGGTGCCGTCCTTGCACTGCCGCTGGACCTCCAGGTCGGTGGAGATCTCCCCCGCCAGGATCTTGCGCCTCAGTGCGGCGTACTCTTCGAGGCGCCCTTCGGGGATGGCGGGATAGGGGCGGCCGAGCACCTCCTCGGCCTCCCAGCCGAAGATCCGCTCCGCCGCCCGGTTCCAGAGGGAGATGTTTCCTTCGCAGTCCATGGCGATGATGGCGTGGGGCGACGCATGGATCAGGGCATGGAGCTTTTCGTTGGTCTCGTGGAGCCGGTTCTCGCTCTCGACCCGCTCGGTGACGTCGCGGATGATGCCGATGAACGTCCAGCTCCCCTCCAGCAGCACCCGGCTCACGGAGAGATCGACCGGGAAGCGGCTGCCGTCCCGGCGAAGCCCCGCCACCCCATAGGAGATCCGGCAGGACGCCCTCTCGCACTGCGTCAGGGTGGTGAAGGGGAAATACCCCCCTTTCTCCTCGTGGCCGGCCAGAAGCCGGTCGATCCCCATCCCGACCATCTCCTCGACCCGGTAGCCGAACATCCGCTCCGCCGCCGGATTGCAGGAGGCAATCCGGCCGTCCTGGCCGAAACTCACCACCCCGTCGGCCAGGATCTCCAGCAGGGTCTCCGCATGGGAGGCCGCCGTGAAGGCGACGCCGCGCAGCGGGCTGACAATGTACCGCCAGATGAAGGGGCCGCCGAAGATAATGAGGGCGGAGCTGTCCAGCACGGTGAGCAGCAGGTGGTCTTGCCCTGCCGTCACTAGCGGGAGGAGGATCATCACGAGGGTTTCGATGGTAAAGAGGATCAGGAGCAGGACGAAGAACTGCTTCAGGGCGGAAGGAAGGTAGTGGCGAATCTTTCGGGGCGCCTGCGCCAGTGACATGTGCCATGCTCCAGCGCGTCGGCAGGGCCGGGGAGACGGCACCCCCCCTGCAGCCACGCGCAATACGGGATGGGGAAAAAGCTCTTTCTTCCCGTATCGGCGAAGGGTGCGGAAACTTTAGCCTCCGGTCCCGGAATGATTACAAAGACGGGACACCGCGGTAGCGCCCGGCCATGGCGGCGGCGATCGCCCCCAGCTCCTCCCGCAGCCCGGCGGGCTCCAGCACCTCGGCATGGGCGCCATAGGAGAGGAGCCAGGAGACGATCTCCATCCGCCCCCCGGCGGCGAAGGAGAGGAGGACGCTCCCGTCGGGCTCCTCGCGCAGGCTCTGGCTCGGGTGCCAGAGCCGGTCGCGGATCGCGTGGGCCACTTCCGGCGAAAAGCGGACCGTGACGGCCAACGGCTCCTCGTCGACGATGCCGAAGGCCCCCTTCAGGCGCTCGCCGGGGCGGTACTCGTCGGGGATCTCGAACCGCTCCTTCAGCAGCTCCGCCCCGCCGATCCGCTCGACGGCGAAGGTCCGGAGCGCCTTGCGGTTGTGGGCGTAGCCGAGGAGATAGAGCCCCCCCTTGTAGAAGATGAGGGTGTAGGGGTCCACCTCGTAGGCGGTGGGGCGTCCCTTCCCCGGCGCCCGGTACGCGAGGCGGAGCCGGTACTGGTAGATGAGGGCGTCGCGGATCGTCCTGAGCGCCCCGGCGACCCGGGTGTAGTCGCGGCGTCCCTGCAACAGCGGCAGCGACACCTCGGCGATCCGCTCCATGTGGGCCGCGTAGCGCGGCGGGAGCACCGACGAAATCTTGCGGAACACGGCGTCGAGATCGTCGCGGAAGGGGGTGCCGTCCAGGAAGTGGAGCTGGGAGCGGAAGAACGACAGGGCCACCAGCTCCTGGAGGGTGAAGGTGACGGGGGGGACGTCCTTGAAGCGGGTGAGGAAGCGGTAGGCCTTGCGGCCGCCAAGCCACTCGGAGACCAGGGGGTACCCCGCCTCGTGGATGGCGTTCAGGTCCCGGTGGACGGTGCGCCGGTCAACCCCGGTCTCCTCGGCCATCTCCTCGATGGTGATCCCGTGCCGCGCCTCGATGAGGCGGATCAGGTCGTGGACCCGCCCCGCCTGGGAGTATTTCTTCGCCGGCTTTCCCTTCTGCATCGCCACCTCCTCGCGGTTGTCCGCGGCAGAAATAGTACCGCAGCGTCTCCGCCGAGAAAAGGCGAAAAAAGGAAAACCTCCGGCCGCAAGCCCTTCCGGGGGGGCGCGCCGGCGTCCGGGTTGCAAACCGGGGAAAGGGCGCTATTCTCGAAACGGGGCACCTGCAGCCGGCCGCTGCCCCTGATGACCCCGGAAGGAGAAAGCCATGAAACAGCGTTCCGTCTGGACCGTCGTCTGCGGCGCCCTCATCGCCCTTCTCTGCTGCGGGGGGTGCGTCCTCAACCCCCAAAGCCGCGTCACCGCCCCGCCGGTGCCGGAGGAGGCGCTCGAAGAATACCCGATTTTCAGCGACCAGGTAACCGGCATCGCCATCTCCGCCAGGGGAAGGCTCTTCGTCAACTTCCCCCGCTGGGACAGGGACCCGCTCTATTCGGTGGCCGAGGTCCTGCCGGACGGCACGACCCGCCCCTATCCCGACGAAGGGTGGAACCGCTGGGGAAGCGACGAGGCGCCCCACCCGGAGGCCCACTTCGTCTGCGTCCAGAGCGTCTTTGTGGACAGCGGCGACCGGCTCTGGATCCTGGATGCCGCCTCGCCGGCCTTCCGGGGGGTCATCTCCGGGGGCCCCAAGCTGGTCAGGGTCAACCTCGACACCGACAAGGTGGAACAGGTCATCCCCTTCGGGCCGGACGTCGCCCTTCCCCACAGCTACCTGAACGACGTCCGGGTCGACACCGGCCGCAATGTGGCCTACCTGACCGATTCGGGCACCGGCGCCCTGATCGTCGTCGATCTGGCGACCGGAGCAGGCCGGCGGCTTTTGGCCGACCACCCCTCCACCAAGGCGGAGCCGGGGTACGTGCCGAAGATCGACGGCCGGGAGCTGCGGGACAGCGCCGGCAACGTCCCCCGGATCCATGCCGACGGCATCGCCCTCGACCCCGCCGGGGAGTATCTCTACTACCACGCCCTGACCGCCCGGACCCTCTACCGGATCAGGACCGCCCCCCTCCGGGACCCGAGCCTCGGCGCGGCGGAGGTGGGAAAGCAGGTCGAGCGGTTGGCGGAGACCGGCGCGGCGGACGGGATGCTGATGGACGGCAGCGGCAGCCTCTTCGTCACCAGCCTGGAGGAGCACGCCGTCAAGCGGTATCGTCCCGGCGGCGCTCTCACCACCGTGGTGCAGAACAGCCTGGTCCACTGGCCCGACAGCCTTGCCATCTCCCCCGACGGCTACCTCTACATCACCGATTCGCAGATCAACCTCTCGCCCCGCTTCAATTTCGGCCGGGACCTGCGGATCCGCCCCTACCGCTACTTCAGGAGCTGGCTCCTCCCCGTCGGGACGGAACAGGGAGAGTGACGGCAGGGAATGGCGCATGGCACCTTGTGCGGCCTGAATTGTCGATTACACTAGTGAAGGACCATCATCCCGGCTCAGGAGGAGAGGAATGAACACACGAATGATCTCGTTGACCCTGGCCCTGGTCATGACGGCCGGCGCCGCCTCGGGGAAGGAAGACATCATGAAACGCGCCCAGGGTCTTTTCAAGCCGCTCCCCGCCACGGCCCCCGCCATGAAGGGGAATCCGGCGAACCCGGCAAAGGTGGAGCTGGGGAAGATGCTCTACTTCGACCCGCGGCTCTCGGCCTCCCAGCTCATCAGCTGCAACACCTGCCACAACGTGGGGCTTGGCGGCGCCGACCTGCAGGAGACCGCCATCGGCCACGGCTGGCAGAAGGGGCCCCGCAACTCGCCCACGGTGCTGAACGCGGTCTTCAACATCGCCCAGTTCTGGGACGGCCGGGCCGAGGACCTGGAGGCCCAGGCCAAGGGACCGGTGCAGGCGTCGGTGGAGATGAACAACAAGCCCGAGAACCTGGTGGCAACCCTGAAGAGCATCCCGGGGTATCAGCCCCTCTTCAGGAAGGCGTTCCCCGGCCAGCAGGACCCAGTCACCTTCGACAACGTGGCCAGGGCGATCGAGGTGTACGAGGCGACGCTGCTGACCCCCGACGCCCCCTTCGACCGGTACCTGAAGGGTAACCGCAAGGCCCTCTCCGCCAGGGAGGCGGAGGGGCTTCGCCTCTTCATCGACAAGGGGTGCGCCGCCTGCCACGGCGGGGTCAACGTCGGCGGCACCGGCTACTTCCCCTTCGGCGTCCGCGAGGAACCGGGGGCAGAGGTCCGCCCCCCCGCCGACACCGGCCGCTTCAAGGTGACCAACACCGCCGCCGACCGGTACGTCTTCCGCTCCCCGGGCCTGCGCAACGCAGCGATCACCATGCCCTACTTCCACTCGGGGAAGGTCTGGAAGCTGAGCGACGCCGTGAAGATCATGGGGAGCGCCCAGCTCGGCATCCGGCTCACCGACGACGAGGCCGACACGATCACCGCTTTCCTCGGCACCCTCACCGGGAGGCAGCCGAAGGTCGTCTACCCGGTCCTCCCCCCCAACTCGGACGCCACGCCGCGGCCGGTGACGAACATATGACATCCCGACTTTTGCGCGCCGTGGCTGCCGCGACCCTCGTGCTGAGCATCCTTCTCACCGGCATCTGCCGCGGGGAAGAGCGGCAGCCCGAGCGGGCCGCCGAGATCGTCGCCGCCGTGCTGAAGGCCTACGGGGGAGCCGACGCAATCAGGAAGATTGCCTCGGTGGCGGCAACGGGGGAGATAACGGAACTGGGTCAATTTCGCCGGCGACATCAAACTCTCGGAAATAACCTTGCGGGAAATCACCCTTAACCGGAAGCTCCGCCCCGACCTGTTCTCCCCGCCCTGACAGGAACGAAAGGGGCGGTATCGGCACGACCGAACCGCCCCCGCGAGGCCGACATGAAACGCCTGGGACTCTCTGCGCTCATCCTGGCGGCGGCAACCGGCACCGCCTTCGCCGACTGGCAGCTGTACCGCAAGGACAAGGCCGTCGTCGCCTCCGTCAACTACCTCTCCTTCGCCTCGTTCCGCCACCAGCCCTCCGTCTGGGTCCGCTGGCACTACGTGACCCCCCGGAAGGGGGTGGCCGGCGTCAAGATCCACTTCACGGCCAACTGCTCGAAACACCGGCTGTACGAGATCGCCTCGCTCCCCTACGATACCGGCGGGAACTACCTCGCGGACAACGAACACCCCGACACCCCCAGGGAATACCCCATAAGGCCCCGCTCCCTGAACGAGGCGACCTACAAGCTGCTGTGCCGGTGAGATGCCGGGTGCCCGGAGTACCGCCCACCTCCCTCACCACAGGCATTTTACATGGGGATAAGCCGAAATCTTCTCGTCCTTCGTGACCAGAATGGCGCCCAGCGACAAGGCCGTGGCAACGATTATCCGGTCGGCAGGATCTGCGTGGGGAAAGCCGGGAAGCCTTACAGACTCGACGGCAATGGCGTTGGAGAGCGGCACAAAGGTTAGAAACGGCAATGCCTCGCTGCGCGCGATCCAGTCGCGGACGTCAAGCGTAAGGGAAAGTCGCCCTTTTTCGACCAGCATGGCAACCTCCCACGCGCTTATGGTGGAGACGAACAGCTCATGCGCCCTGGCCGCTTCGTCAACGGCCCGGCGCGCGGCAGCGCCCAGCATTTCGGAGCTGCTCACCCACCAGACCCATGCATGGGTGTCGAGGACGATCATTTCAGCGCCTCCCAATCCTCCTCAGCCACCGGCTCTGTGGGGGCCTCGAACTTCAACACGGTATTGCGAAGTCCTCGGAACCAGACCTCGGGCTCTTCCACATAGGGGACGATCTTCAGCACTGGCCGGCCATGGTCGGTGATCACCAGCTCCTCGCCGGTCTGTTCGATGCGGCGGAAATACTCCAGGCTGTGCGGCTTGAACTGCGACTTTGAGACCATTTGCGGCATGGCTGCCTCCTTCCGGATGTCAATATGACCACTATACTATGGTCACAATAACGTTTCAAGAGTGCAGCCACTTCCGGACCGTCAGCCACTGCCCCTACCGGTGCTTGATGAAGGTCCCCCGCTCGTATTCCTCGAAGGCGATCCGGAGCTCCTCCTGGGTGTTCATGACGATCGGGCCGTACCAGGCGACCGGCTCGCCGATCGGCTGGCCCGAGACGAGGAGGAAGCGGACCGGCCGGTCCCGCGTGGTGATCACCACCTGGTCGCCATCGCCGTAGAGGATGAGGTTCTCCGCACCGCAGGCGCACTCCCGCTTCATGTCGAAGTAGTTGACCCCCACCACCTCGTGGGCGAAGGCGTTGCGCTCCGGGTCGAAATACCCCTCACCGTCCACCACATAGGCGAAGACCTTGTGCCCGCGCCGGACCGGGTGGGCGAAGGTCGTCTCCGGCGGCACCGTGACGTCCAGGCAGGCGGGATCGATGACCACGTCCTGAACCGGCCCCCTGACGCCGCCGACCTCGCCGCAGATGACCTTTGCCCGGACCTCTCCCTTGAGCACCACCTCCGGTATCTCCGCGGCGGTAATGCCCCGGTAGCGGGGGTCCATCATCTTGCGGGAGGCGGGGAGGTTCGCCCAGAACTGGAATCCCCACATGAGGCCGGTGTCGTCACCCTTCGGCATCTCCTGGTGGATGATGCCGCTCCCCGCGGTCATCCACTGCACGTCCCCCGACTCGATCACCCCCTTGTTCCCCATGCTGTCGCCGTGCTCCACCCGGCCGTGGAGGACGTAGGTGATCGTCTCGATCCCCCGGTGCGGGTGCCAGGGGAACCCTTTGAGGTAGTCCGGAGGGTAACCGGAATGGAAGTCGTCGAGCATGAGAAACGGGTCGAACAGCGGCACCTGGTAGTAGCCGAAGGCCCGCTTCAGGTGGACCCCGGCCCCCTCGATGGTCGGCTTGCTCTTCCAGACCTTGGCTATCTTGCGTACGGATTCCATTTTCACCTCCATTGACGGCATCAGAAGGCAAAGCAGTCGCAGCCCGGCCCCCAGAGCCGTGATCCCTTCGCTGACCAGACCTGCCGGTGACCGGGACAGGCGCACCCCCTGCGGATTGCCGTCCCCCCCGCCGCGGCACGGTAGTAGCCGCCGTAGACACCCACCGGCGACCAGTCGGGGCTGACCGGCAGGGGAGGAGGCGCAAGAGGGCCGAACTCCCCGGCACCGTGGACGATCTTGCCGCCGACGAAGGTGAGAAGCGCTTCGATCCCCCTGATCTCCTCCTCCGGCACGGCGAAGTAGTCGGCCGAGAGGACCGCCAGGTCGGCGAGCTCTCCCGGCGCCAGGGTCCCCTTCTTCCCCTCCTCACCCGAGAACCAGCTGCTCCCGGCGGTGTAGAGGCGAAGCGCCTCCTCGCGCGAAAGCCGGTTTCCCTCCGGGTAGAGCTGCATCCCGCCGACGGTCCGGCCGCTCACGAGCCAGTAGAGGGAGATCCACGGGTTGTAGCTCGCCACCCGGGTGGCATCGGTGCCGGCGCCGACCGGAATCCCCATCTCCAGCATCCTTCTCACCGGCGGGGTATGCTCGGTCGCCGCTTGCCCGTAGCGCTCCCGGAAGTATTCCCCCTGGAAGGCCATCCGGTCCTGGATGGCGATCCCGCCCCCCAGCGCCCTGACCCGCTCCAGATTGCGCGGGGTGATGGTCTCGGCGTGATCGAAGAACCAGCGCAAGCCCTTGAAAGGGACCTCGCGGTCGACCTGCTCGAAGACGTCGAGGAAGCGGGAGATCGACTCGTCGTAGGTGGCGTGGAGACGAAACGGCCAGCGCTTCTCGGCGAGAAGGCGGATCACCCGGGCAAGCTCCTCCTCCATGACCGGCGGGAGGTCGGGGCGCGGCTCCAGGAAGTCCTCGAAGTCGGCGGCGGAGAAGACGAGCATCTCGCCGGCGCCGTTCATCCGGTAGAAGTCGTCCCCCTTCCCCGGTGAGGTCTGCGTCACCCACTTCGAGAAGTCCGCCAGTTCCCCCTGCGGGTGCTGGGTGAAGAGGTTGTAGGCGATCCGGAGGGGAAGCTCCCCCCTGGCGGCCAGTTCCTCGATCACCCGGTAGTCGTCCGGGTAGTTCTGGAAGCCGCCGCCGGCGTCGATGGCGCTGGTGAGCCCCAGCCGGTTCAGCTCGCGCATGAAGTGGCGGGTCGAGTTCACCTGGTCATCAAGGGAGAGCCGCGGCCCCTTGGCGAGGCTCGCATAGAGAATCATCGCGTTCGGCCTGGCGATGAGGAGCCCGGTCGGGTTGCCGGCCTTGTCGCGCCGGATCTCCCCCCCCGGCGGGTCGGGTGTGTCCCGCGTGTAGCCCAGCGCCCGCAGCGCCGCACCGTTGACGAGGGCGCGGTCATAGAGGTGGAGGATGAAGACCGGCGTGTCGGGGGAGGCGGCGTTCACCTCCTCCAGGGTCGGCATCCGTCGTTCCGCGAACTGGAACTCGGTCCAGCCGCCGATCACCCGCACCCACTGGGGAGGCGGGGTGCGCCGGGCCTGTTCCTTCAGCATCGCCAGGGCGTCGGCCAGGGACGGCACCCCGTCCCAGCGGAGCTCCATGTTGAAGTTGAGCCCTCCCCGGATCACGTGGATGTGGGAGTCGTTGAGGCCGGGGATGACCCGGCGTCCATTGAGGTCGATCCGCCTGGTCTTGTCGCCGGCGGTGGCGAGGAGTTCCTCGCCGCCGGTGGCGGTGATGCGGCCGCCGGCCATGGCAACGGCCGAAACCTGGGGCCGGGCGGCATCGAGGGTGGTAATCTTGCCGTTATGCACGATGAGTTCGGGTGCGTTCATATCTTTTCCTCCTCCAACGTCTTTCACGAAGCGAACAGACATTAGATCCGAACAGACATTAGATCCCCGCGTACCACTCATACCCCCGGTCTTCCCAGTACCCCCCTTTCCCGCCGGCTATGTGGGAAAAATCTTCGACGACTTCGAGGCGCATGACATACTTCGCCATCTTGTAGCCGAGCTGCCGCTCCAGTCGCAGCCTGAGCGGCGCTCCGTTCTTGACCGGCAGAGTCTCGTCGTTGAGCTCGTAGGCAAGGATCGTCTGGGGGTGGAAGGCGTCTTCAAGGTCGATGCTCTCGTAGTAGGGGGAGCTTCCATCCTCTCCCATGGGGTCCGCGCAGTGGAAGACGACGTACCGGGCAGCGGGTTTCACCTGCACGGCTTCGAGGAGCGCGCTCAGGCGTGCCCCTTTCCACTTCCCAATGGCGCTCCACCCCTCCACGCAGTCGTGGCGGGTTATCTGGGTGCGGCTCGGGAGGGCGCGGATGTCGGCGAGGGAAAACGTTCCCGGACGTTCGACCAGCCCCCCGACTTCGAGGCGATAGCCCGCAAAGCCCCCCTCCGCCATGGCCAGATATGCCGGATTGCGCGGCATGAACGTTCCGTTGCTCCTGAACTGCGGTGACAGCTCGGCCTCGGTGAACTCCTGGGCCACCGCCCTGCGGGGGAGAACCAGCCTCTGGACCCGCCGCGTCGCCTTTTCGCCGACCCCCAGAATCTTCACGAACCACGGGGATTCCGAAAGCTTCTGGCAGCCGCCGAGGGCCGTTGCGCTTGCCGCCAGGAACAGGCGCGTCAGGAAATTCCGCCGGGTGAGCCTGCTTTTCTCACTCATCATCCACCTCCGGTGCAACCCTGAAGTATCCGGTAATCATGGAGCGAAGGTTGTTCCAGAAGCCGTTCACGATGACCTGGAAGACATGGATGATCGTGAAGAGCACCAGCGCCCATGCGACGATGAAATGGATCGTCCGCACCGATTGCCTCCCGCCGAAGATGCCGACCCATCCGGGGACGAGCGCGTCCAGCGCGGGAGACATGCCGAACCCCATCAGGATGACCAGGGGGAGGAGCAGAAAGATCACCGACAGGTACGCCAGTTTCTGAAGGACGTTGTAGTGCCTCGCCGCCTCCCCTTTCGGTCGCCGGAAGCGGAGGTGATCGACGACCGACCTCCCTATGGAACGCAGATCCCGTCTCGTGGGGAGGATGTCCCGGTGCAGATGCCGGCTCGCCAGGGAGTAGCCCACGAAGCAGACCCCGTTGAGCACGAGGAGCCAGGCGAAAAAGAAATGCCAGCGGCGCGCCATCGCGAGCCAGCGGGTGGCGGGTATCGTGAGCCAGGAGGGGAACCCCCGTTCGACCACGTCACCCTCGGAGTCGCGGGAGGCGCCGAGGAATCCGGTGGTATCGAAATCGTGCCCGAAGATCCGGGTGATGCCGGAGACCTCGCCCTCGTCGTCTATCCTGCTTCCCAGCACCAGAAAGGGGGGGACGCCGCGGTACGACTGCTCGCCCCAGTACAGCGCCGAGTGCGCATTGAAGATGTTGAGGCCGCTCATCAGGAGGATGACGAGCACGATGACGTTGATCCAGTGCATGAGACGCACGGGGAGTGTGTGCCGGTAATACCGGCTTCCCTTGGCAGCGGTGCGTTTCGTTCTGGCCATTAGCGTTGATCAGGTGCCGGTTTGATGTTCTGGTTCATCCGGAAAAGGTTCGACGGGTCGTACTTACTCTTGAGCTCCACCAGCCGGTTGTATGTCGCGCCGTAAGCGAACGCGATGCGGTCGGTCTCGTCCCTTGTAAGGAAGTTGATGTACGCACCGCTGCTGGCAAACGGCTTTGTCTTGACGAAGAATTCGCACGCCCAGGCGATACAGCGCTCGTCCTCGGCGGCCGACTCCCAGCGGCAGTGCACGTTCATCACGTACTGGGCGTCACGGCTCGAGTAGGCCATCGCCTCGGGGGCTACGCGGGCCGTCTGGCCTCCGATCGTGCCGATGAAGATCTCGGTCTGCGGTGACGGCAGCATGCCGGCGTATTCGATGATGGCGTCGATCGCACCACCGCTGAGCCGAGAGAAGTTGTGCGACTTCCAGTAGTTGCGCGCCCCCGGCGTCAGGAGCGGATCGAAGGCCTGCTGCCAGGCGGTGTATGGCTGCATCCCGATATGCTCGCCGAGCGCGGTGCCGAACCCGCGCAGCGGCTCGATCAGCTTCTCCCCCTCAGCGGGATCGCCCGTATAGAACAGGGCGAGCGCGACCATCTCTTTCCCGTGAACGCTCTCGGGGAGGAAGGGGAGCGGGGGTGCCTTCCGGGCGACCATCCAGACGGTGAGTTCGTCCGGCATCGTCTCGGTGAACCGGGCGAACCGCGTCAGCACCGACTTCGCCTGGTCGAACGGAAAGACGATGAGACCGCAGAGCACCTCCGGCCCGACGGGATGGAGCCGGAACTCGAAGCTCGTGACGATGCCGAAGTTGCCGCCGCCACCACGCACTCCCCAGAAGAGCTCCCGATTTTCCGTGTCGCTGGCACGCACCCGCCTCCCGTCCGCCGTGACGACCTCCGCGGAGAGGAGGTTGTCGATGGTCATGCCGTACTTCCGGCTCAACCAGCCGAAGCCGCCGCCGAGCGTCAGGCCGGCCACCCCCGTGGTCGAGTTGATTCCCAGCGGCGTGGCGAGTCCGTGCACCTGCGCGGCCTTGTCGAAGTCGGCAAGGGTGCAGCCGGGCTCGACGGTCGCCCGGTGGGTGTTCGGGTCCACCTGGACCCCCTTCATCAGCGAGAGGTCGATCATGAGGCCGTCGTCGCAGACGGCGTTGCCCGCGATGTTGTGTCCCCCCCCGCGGACCGAGACGAGGAGATTGTGCTTGCGCGCGAACCCGACCGCCTCGACGACATCCCCGGTCGACGCGCAGCGGGCGATCAGCGCCGGCCTGCGGTCGATCATGGCGTTCCAGATCCGGCGTGCCTCGTCGTAGCCGATATCGCCGGGCAAGAGCAGAGGCCCCGTCAGGCGCTTCCGCAATGCGTCGATCGTCTCCTGCTTCAGGTCGATCATGCCACCATCAATTAGTTGCGCTTTCATGATTGACCTCCGGTGAGGACATCACTTTTCAAGCGAGGCCTGCTGGTCCATCACCGCTGCTGCGGCGGCTGGTAGGTCCCCGGCGTGGCCCTGCCGGCAATGGCGAGACGGTTCCACAGGTTGATGGTCGCCACCGCCACCGTAAGGTCCGCCAGCTCCTTCACGCTGAACCGCTTCCTCACCTCCCCGTAAACCTCGTCCGGCACGTGGGTCTCGGAGACCCGGGTCACCGCCTCGGTCCAGGCAAGAGCCGCCCGCTCCCGCTCGCTGTAGTACGGCGCTTCCTCCCAGGCGTCCAGCGAGTAGAGCCGCTGCTCGTTTTCCCCTTCGGCGCGGAGGTCCTTCCAGTGCATGTCGAGGCAGTAGGCGCAGCCGTTGATCTGGGATGACCGCAGCCTGATCAGATCGAGCAGTTGCTGCTCAAGCCCGCAGTCGTGGAGGTACTTCTCCACACCGAGCAAATGGTGCACCGCTCCGGGCGAAACCTTCGCAAAGTCGATCCGCTCTTCCATCATCCTCCTCCTTTCCGCTGCGGGTAATTCGCCCTCCTCCCCCACCATGCGTACCTACGTTCTGGCCGGTCACCAGCTTGCCGTCCACCTGGAGCTTACCCGCCATGCCCGCCAAGAAACTCCTTCACGAAGCGGACCTCGATGCCGTAAGGGGTATGCGCCTTCATGATCTCCATGCACCCCTCGTAGGTCTCGCCGCGCCCCCAGTCCTGCTGGAGCTCGAAGAGGAACTGCAGCGAGGTCACGGGAACCGCGCCGGCCTGGACGAGCCGCTGCACCGCCCGCTCGTGGGCCTCGCAGGTTATGTCCCCGCAGCCGTCGGTCGGGACGTAGACCTCGTACCCCGCCTGGAGCATGTCGAGCGTCGGGAAGAGGACGCACGCCTCGGTCCAGAGCCCGGCCACCACGATCTTCCTCCGGCCGGTCCGCTCGATGGCGGCCCGGAAGTTCGGGTCGAGCCAGGAGTTGATGGAGGTCCGGTCGATCGGCTTCTGGTCGGGAAAGATGCCCGTTACCTCGGGGATCATGGCACCGCTGAAGCTCTGCGCCGCGACCGTGGACAGGATGGTCGGGACCCGGAAGAGCCTGGCGGCCTTGGCCAGAACCTGGACGTTCTGGACAATGGTCGTCCGGTCGTGGGAATGAACCCCGGCGAACATCGCCGGCTGGAAGTCGATCAACGCCACTGCGCACTCTGTGGGGGCCAACATGCCGTGAATCGTCCGGGTAGCCATAAAGTGCTCCTCCTTTGCCAGGGACTGATCTGTTTTTGGTAGGTTAGGAAACGCGATACAGTTAAGTACACATCGCTTTTCGAAAAAATCAACCAAGGGGAAGAGCGGCGTCCATGCTCAATCCCGTTGCGTAACGTGCCGATATATAAATTGGTTTTCAGCTGGGAAAATGTGTGTGAAGCTTTCGGAAAAACTGGACTGCTGCAGGTCCGGATTGGCCGGGTCCTCGCCGCCGCTGAGTTCTGTCAGAAGTGCTCACCCTTGGCCTTGTCTGCCGCTTTTCGAATTGTCCGCTCATAGGTGCTCGCCTGCCAGTTGTCCACCCAGTGTTCCTCGGCAACCCAGGGGGGAATGGTGAAGCGAAAATGGGAAGCCAGGGCATGAACATACGGCTCGTACATCCGGCGCAGCTCGGCCAGCCTCACGTCGACCTCCCCCCCTTGCAGGCTGATCCCCGCAGCCGCAAGGGTGGATCGCAGCTCCGTCAGCTTTTCCGGCGGCAGGCGGTCATGGCCCTTTTGGCCCGGTCTGGTCCTGAACACCAGGGAGAGATCGACCAGGGCATGGTGGGCCATGGCGAAGGTGAGTTCCGCCTGACGCTTGCAGGCACCCTCGACCCCCGCCATCACCAGCGCGCAGGTGTCGAGGATTGCCGTCAGGGCCGCAAGCCACGACTGGTTGTCGTGCTGGGAGCGGAAATAGGCGAGGACCGGGTAGGAGAGGTGCCCTTCGAGCAACTCCGCCGACCATCGCTCCCATTCGTGGAGGAGTTGCCGGAGCGCCTCCATCCCCCGCTCGTGGCCGTGCCGGCGGAGCATTTCCCCGGCGGTGGGGGGAGAGCCGGCCCGGGCGTCGAGCAGCGAGATGCTTACCTCGCGGCGGGAGAAGGACTGGTTGAGAGCGGGGAGGTAGCCGATCACGAGCGCAAGGAAGCCGAAACCCATCCCCGATTCGATCACCACGAGGAGACGTGCGGTGGCGTTTCCCGGGACGGCGTCCCCGATGCCGAGGGTAAAAAAGGTGGTGCCGCTCAGGTAGAGGTCGGTGAGGAACCCGGTGCTCCCGTCATGGGTCAGAATGGTCGAGCCGGTCGCCCAGAGAAGGAGAGCGAAGCCTATGACCAGCCCGCCGGCCCAGACACTCAACAGGAGCAGCAGCGACAGCGGGCCGAAAAAACTGAGCCAGGTCTCCTGTCGCCGTTGCGGGACAAACGAGGTGACCATCTTCACCCAGGGACGCCAGGTCCGCCGGTAGAAGAGGCGGGTCAGGCGGAACCGGCGGGTCACCCGGCGCGGATTGACGACCGTCTCGAACCCCTCCCACAGAACCAGCCCGATCAGCAGAATACCGCAGATGCCGACAATGATCGCCAAGAGTGACTCCGGAAGAAATGTGCATTGCGCCCGAAATGTGCTCCATCCCGGACAGGTGGCCGATGCAGTTAAGTACACATCTCTTTTCCGAAAAATCAACCAAGGGGAAGCCGGCGCCCATGCACCGACCTAATGACAAAAGGCCGAAGCAACCAAGCTCCGGCCTTTCCGAACTACCTGACATTTTTTGAGCCGATTAGTACCAATCTTCCGCAAGGCCAAGTCCCCCTTTAGCAAAGGGGGATTTAGGGGGATTTGCCTTTGATTGCCGCTGAAAAATCCCCCCTGGCCCCCCTTTTTCAAAGGGGGGTAACTTCTAGCGGAAGATTAGTGCTTCTTCTGCTTTTTTGATTACATTCCCCTACGTCACTGCAGCTTCATCGCGTTCGCATGTGCGCCAGATTTGGTTGCGACGATTGAGCGGCACCGCAGGCGTAGCCCAAGCTACGTCGAGGATGACGCGAGTGAGGCCGAGCCGAAGATGGCGTGCAGACGGACGCGAGCCGAAAAACAACCACCGCCGTGTCATCGCGTCCGTATTTGCGCCAGATTTGTCGTGGCCGACCGAGCGCAACCGCAGGCGTAGCCCGAGCTACGTCGAGGATTGCGCGATTGAGGCCGCGGCAAAGATGGCGTAAAGACGGACGCGAGCCACTAGATCTTGCCTTTGAGGCTGTAGACGTAGGCCAACACCTCCGCCACCGCCGCATAGAGGCTCTCGGGGATCGGCTCCCCCTCCTTGACCTGGGCGTAGAGCTCCCGGGCGAGGAAGCGGTTCTCCACGAGCATCACGCTGTGCTCCCGGGCCATGGCCTTGATGGTCTGGGCCAGGTGATCGACCCCCTTGGCGAGGACCACCGGCGCCGCCATGGTCTCCCGGTCGTACTTGAGGGCGACGGCGAAGTGGGTCGGGTTGGTGACCACGACGTCGGCGGTGGGGATCACCTGCCGCAGCCGGCGGCGGGCGGTTTCCACCTGCATCTGCCGGATCTTCCCCTTCACCTGGGGATCCCCTTCCGACTCCTTGTGCTCGTCCTTCACCTCCTGCTTGGTCATCCTGAGGTTCTGGATGAAGCGCCACTTGATGAAGGCGAGGTCCAGGGCGCCGAGGACCAGGAGCACCCCGCAGGTGTGGAGGACGATCTTGAAGGCGAGGTGCTTCACGAGCTCCAGGGTGCCGGCGATGTCGCTCTCGGTCAGGTAGATGATCCCGTCCATCTCGTCCCGCAGGATCCGGTAGGCCATGTAGCCGACGATGATGATCTTCAGCACCGCCTTGGCCATCTCCACGAGGGAATCCTTGTTGAAGAGCTTGCCGAAGTTCTCCACGGGGTTCAGCTTCTCGAACTTGAACTCCAGCCGTTCGGAGTTCATGGAGAAGCCGACCTGGACCAGGGTGGTGCAGATGCCGGCGACGATGACGACCAGCATGAACGGGGCGAGGACCCTCAGGATGACCAGGAAAAGCCGGATGAGGAGGTGCTGGGTGCTCGCCTCGGTGAGCTGGTAGGTCCCCATGGAGCCGAGGAGGTCGATGCTGGTCTGCTTGAGGGTGGAGACCATGAAGCCGCCGGTGGAGTAGAGGGCGACCATGGCGGCGATGAGGGTGACGGTAGAGGTAAGGTCCCGGCTGTGGGGGACCCCCTTCTTCTTCGCCTCGTCCAGCTTCTTGGCTGTCGGCTGTTCTGTCTTTGAGTGCTTGTCTTCGTCGGACATCGCGCCCCTACCCCGTGCCCATCAGCTTCATGATGGTCTTCAGCTGGGAGCCGAGGCCGTCGAAGGCCCCCTGGATGGTGTGGAGGAAGAAGTAGAGGGAGAGGCCGAGGATGATGAAGCCGATCCCGATGTTGAGCGGCATGCTGACAAAGAAGACGTTCATCTGGGGGAAGGAGCGGGCCATGATCCCGAGGACGACGCTCGTGGCCAGCAGGGCCACCATCACCGGGGCCGCCAGCTTCACCGCCAGGATGAAGACCTGTCCCAGGGTGACGACGAGAAACTTCATGAGCCCGTCGCTCATATGCCAGGAGCCGAGGGGAAGGACGCTGAAGCTTTCGATCAGGGCCGCGATGAAGACGTGGTGGACGCCGAGGGTGATGAAGAGAAGGGTCGCCATCATCTCCTGGAAGATGGAGATGATCGACTGCTGCCCCCCCTGGCTCGGGTCGAACTCCGTCACCATGGAGAGGCCGATCTGGACCCCCACGATCTGGCCGCAGAACTCCACCGCGGCGAAGATGATGAGGGAGAGGAGCCCGAGACAGATCCCCACCAGGGTCTCCCGGACCACGAGAATGCCGAGGCCGAGCAGGTCCCCCGGCAGCTCCGGGGCCTTCATCCTGACGATCGGATAGCAGACGAAGGTCATGGCGACGACGACCAGCGCCCGGATGTTCATCGGCACCCGCCGGCCGCCGAAGAGGGGGATCGACGAGAAGATTCCCGCCATCCGTCCCATGACGAGGGCGAAGAAGGCGACGTCGTTCGGCGTCGGAAATGATGTGGTCAGGGGGAACATAAATAATCTGGTGAGGGGTAAGGAGTGAGGGGCGAAGGGTAAAATCTATCCCTTGGCACCTCGCACCTCATTCCCCGGCCTTTCACTGACGCATCGTGGCGATGAGGGCGTATACCTCCCGCGTGAAATCGGTCATGTAGCTCATCATCCAGGGGAAGAAGATCACCAGCGCCACCATGACGGCGAGGATCTTCGGCGCGAAGGCGAGGGTCGCCTCCTGGATGGAGGTGACCGCCTGGAAGATGCTGATGAGGAGCCCCACCACGAGGCCGGCGATGAGAAGCGGCGCCGAGAGCATCAGGGTCACCTCGAAGCTGCGGCGGGTGAGCTGGACGACAAGGTCGGGAGTCATTGGTTAACCTCCGGGGCTCGGGGCCCGGGGCTTGTAAGGCTTTTGCCAGCCCCAGTCACGGCCTTACCCAAAGCTTTTTATCAGCGAGCCGATCACCAGCCCCCAGCCGTCCACGAGGACGAAAAGGAGGATCTTGAACGGGAGCGCGATCATGACCGGCGGCAGCATCATCATCCCCATGGACATGAGGACCGAGGCGACCACCATGTCGATGACGAGAAACGGGATGAAGACCAGGAAGCCGATCTGGAAGGCGGTCCGCAGCTCCGAGATCATGAAGGCCGGGATGAGGGTGAGGGTCGGGATGTCGTCGGCGTTGCGGGGCCGGGGCATCTTGGAGAGGTTGAGGAAGAGCGCCAGGTCCTTCTCCCGGGTCTGGGAGAGCATGAACTTGCGCATCGGCGCCACGGCCCGCTTCAGCGCCTCGTCCTGGCTGATCCGGGCGGCCCGGTACGGCTGGATCGCCTGGGTGTTCACCTGCTGCCAGACCGGGCTCATGACGAAGAAGGTGAGAAAGAGCGACAGGGCGATGATGATCTGGTTCGGGGGGGCCTGCTGGGTGCCGATCGCCTGGCGCAGGAACGAGAGGACCACCACGATCCGGGTGAAGGAGGTGGTCATCATGATGAGCCCCGGCGCCAGCGACAGCACCGTCATGAGGAAGAAGATCTGGAGGACGGTGGAGACGTCCCCCGGCTTGGAGGCCTTCCCCACGCCGATAGAGAGGGTGGGGATGCCGGCGGGTTCCACCGCCAGGGCCAGGGGGGCGCAGACGAGGATCAGCAGTGCGGAGAAGAGAAAAATGCGTTTCAACATCGGGACACCGTCCGTGGTGTTAGGATTGCCGGAGGGGACCACCGGTCGCATCGGCCCTCCCCTGTTTCATCACCGCGAGCCGGGCGGCCACGGCGTCGAGCTTCCCCTGGAAGACCGCGGCGAGCGGAGAGCGGGCCGGCTCCTCGCTCACCACCTCGATTTCTTCCAGGATGTCGATCTGCTTGATGAAATTGAGCTGGTCGCCGCTGGAGCCGAGCAGCAGGAACTCTCCCCCCACCTCCACGAGGACCAGGGATTTCTTGGGCGCCAGGTAGCGGGTTTCCACGACGCGGATGTGCCGCTCGGCGGCCCGCTGCCCCCCAGTCCGGAAGAAGCGGTTGGAGAGGTAGTAGAAGAGGTAGATGATGCCGAGCACCAGCGCCAGGGAGGCGAGCATCTGGAGGAAGACCCCGGTCATGCTGAATCCCCCCCCTGCCAGCGGCTGCTCCGCCGCCAGGGCCGAAGCGGCGGGGAGGAGCGCCGCGGCGGCGAGCGCCGTCAGGGGTCTCACAACACCTTCTCCACCCGCTCGTTGGGGCTCACGATGTCGACGAGACGGACGCCGAACTTCTCGTTCACCACCACCGCCTCGCCGCGGGCCACGAGCTTGGAGTTGACGAAGACGTCGAGGGGCTCCCCCGCCAGCTTGGTCAGCTCAACCACCGCCCCCTGGTTGAGCTGAAGGACATCCTTCACGAGCATCTTGGTCCGGCCGAGCTCGACGGTGAGCTGCAGCGGGATGTCGAGTATGAACTCCAGGCTCTTGCGGTCGAGGTCGTCGCTGCCCGCCCCGTCCTTCACTTCTTCCTTTTCGAGGTCGCTCACTGCGCTCTCCCTTTACCGTTGATGGTGGCGATCCGGATCGCCTTGTTGCCGTGGCGCAGACCCGGTGTGCCGGAAAATTTGTCGACTCCCCCCACCTTCACCCGCAGGTCGCTGGTGCAGGGGGTGTCGAGCATGATGGTGTCGCCGGGGGCCAGGTTGAGGAGGTCGTTGAGGCTGATGACCGCCCCTCCCACCTCCACCGAAACATCGAGGGGGGCCTCCAGGAGCTCCCGCGACAGCCGGTACGACCACTGGGGGTCGATGGCCATCATGTCGAACTGGGTGCCGGACTTGAGCTTCTCCCGGATCGGCTCGATGGTCATGTAGGGAACGGCGAAGACCATCTTCCCCACGATCTCGTCGATCTGGATCTGCATCTCCATCGTCACCACCTGGTACTCGGGGGGGACGATGTTGACGAGCCGGGGGTTCATCTCCATCCTGAGCAGGCTCATCTTCGTCGCGTAGAGGGGGGCCCACGCCTTCTCCAGGTCGGCGAGGGCATCCTTCACGATCTTGGAGACGAGCTTCAGCTCGATGGAGGTGAACATCCGGTTGGTGCTCGGCACGGCGGAGGTGCCGGTGCCGCCGAGGATGCAGTCGACGATGGTGAAGACCAGGGTACTGTCGAAGGCGATGAGCGCCGCCCCCTTGAGGGGGTCGGCCTTGTAGATCGCCATGGCGACCGGCGAAGGAAGGGTCTGGATGAAGTCGTCGAACTTGTAGGAGCCGGCCCCCATCTTCTTGATCTCCACGATCCGGCCGAGGCGGTTCGACAGGGTCCCCCGCTGGTAGCGGATGAAGCCGTCGTAGATGATGTCGAGGTTAGGGATGTTCCCCTTGGCCTCACTGTTGAAGAGATCGTAGGCGTGGACGGTCCCCTCCGTCTTCGCCAGCTCCTTCTCGGGCTCGATCTGCCCCTCGAAGACGGCTGCGAGCAGCGCCTCGATCTCCTGTTTGGTGAGGATCTTCTCCATGGACGGGTCCTTAGTTACGTCGAATCATGCAGGGGCGCTGCTTGCCGCGCCCCACGTTCCGGCAAGGGCGCGGCCAGCGGCGCCCCTACTGCACCACGAAATCGGTGAAATAGACCTTGGTAACCTTGCCGGGCGGAAGAATCTTGTTGACCGCCGTCATGATCTCGTCGCGCAGCTGGTTCTTCCCCTGGAGGTCCTGCACATCCTGGAGGGTCTTGGTGGTGAGGAGGACGAGGATCGCGTCGCGCAGCGGCGCCTGACGGGACTCGATGTCGGCCTTGGCGGCGGCACCGGCGGTCTCGAACTCGATCTTCGTCCGGAGGTAGCGAATCTCCTGGCCGTCATAGATGTTGACGATGAAAGGCTCCATGGCGAAGACATTGGAAACCGCCCCCCCCTTTTCACCCTCCTTGCCGCCTTCCTTGCCCGCCTCGGCCTTCTGCTCGACCTTGGCCTCGGCCTCCCCTTCCTTCCCTTTATCCTTTTTGCCCCCTCCCATGAAGACCACGGCCAGGGCGATCACCACCACGACCGCAGCCCCGATGATGATGAAGAGTTTCTTGTTGTCCTTGGGCGCGCCTTCTGCCGGCGCCTTCTCGTCGGAAGCCATCAGCTCCTCCTTCTATTTCCTGGTGAGTTTGGAAGCGGTTTCGTGCACCGAAGCCATTCTTGCAACCGAAGTGCCAGAATGGGGGAACGGGACCAGCCGGTGACGGCAACGCAAAAAACTAAGTAATGACGGGGAACTGGGAGAGGTTGTGCGGGAGGGGGGCCGTCAACGGCGGTGTCGGCACGCCGGCGACGGAAGGGATGAAGGGAGATGCGGATCAAATAATTGACGCGAGGAGCTCCTTCCGGCAGCGCGCACCCCCCGGATGCCGGGCCGGCTTGGTCAAACCGCGGGGAAAAGGGACCTGCACGGCAACGAGGCTTGTCAACTATCCGTCACCTCTCGCAGGGATAAAGGGCAAGAACTTCACCGGATAAACGGGGGGCCGGCGCCGGCCCCCCGCATCACCTCGGCTACCGCTTGAGGTTCAGGACTTCCTGCAGCATCTCGTCGGCGGTAGTGATCGTCTTGGAGTTGGCGGAGTAACCCCGCTGGGTGGTGATCATCTTGACGAACTCCGATGCCATGTCGACGTTGGACTGCTCCAGGGAGTTGGAGAGGACCTTGCCGACTCCGGGGGTGCTGGCGTTGGAGAACATCGGCTGCCCCGAGGCGAGGGTCTCCTCGAAGAGGCTCCCCCCAGCCTTGGAGAGGCCGTTGTTGGAGGAGAACTTGGCGAGGGCCACCTGGTAGAGCTTCTGGAGCTGGCCGTTGGAGTAAACGCCGTTCACGTATCCCTTGTCGTCGATGGTCACCTTGGTGAGGGTCCCCTGGTAGTAGCCGTCCTGGGTCTGGGACGAGACGATGGAGGAGCTGGCGTACTGGGTGGTGGCGCCGACGCCCAGGTCGAACATGATCGGCTGGGGAGCGGTGACACCGCCGGCAAAGGTGATGTTCTGGGCAGCGCCGGCCGCCGGGGTCTGGGCGGCGAGGGCACCGGTGGCGTCGAAGGTGAGGGTGCCGTCCACCGGGCTGCCGGCGGTGGCGTCGGGGATGATGGCGTGCCAGTCCCAGCTGTTCGCGGCGCTCTTGCGGAAGTAGACCGTGGCGGTGTGGGCATTCCCCTGGGAATCGTAGAGCGAGAGGCTGGTGGAGAAGTTCGAGGTCGCCACCGGGTTGGTCGGGTCCCAGGGAAGGGCCGGTGTCGCCTGGGTGGAGTCGAGGTTCACCACCATCTTGACGTTGGAGGTCTGCTTCGGGGGGGTGGCGGCGAAGGCGGTCAGGTCGATCGGCTTCAGGACCCCGTCGGCAAGGCCGGAAGACGGGATGATCCCGTACCCCTGCACCTGGAAGCCGTCGGGGTTCACCAGGATCTTGTCCTTGTCGAAGTTGAAGGCGCCGGCGCGGGTGTAGTAGCGGCCGTCGTCGTTCTGCACCACGAAGAAGGAGTCCCCCTGGATGGCGAGGTCGGTGGAGTTCTGGGTGCTCTCGAAGGAGCCCTGGCCGAAATTGTTCTGCACCCCCTGGATCTGGACGCCGCGCCCGATCTGGGAGCCGCCGCTGATGGTGCTGGAGAGGACGTCGGAGAAGAGCATCCTTCCCGACTTGAAGCCGGTGGTGTTGACGTTGGAGATGTTGTTGCCGATGACGGACATCGCCTCGCCGTTGGCCGCAAGGCCGCTGATGCCCGTATACATTGCGGACGTAACGCTCATTGATGTGCCTCCTTGAGGGCGGCAGCCGCGTGGCTGCCGCCGGGGTTGTGCGGGACGCCTCGGTCGGTCGGCGTCCCCGGGCCCCCTCGGAAGGTCCGGCCCGTTGCTGGTTGTCGGTCGCTAGCTGCTAAAAAACCACTGCAGAATCGATGTTCGTGAACACATTCCCTTGCATGCTTGCCCGGTCCATGGCGGTGATGACCGTCCGGTTCATGACGCTCACCACCAGCGCGGCGTCCCCCATCATGATGAGCGATTCCCGCCCACCCTTCCGGGCCACGCTGTCGACCGCCCCTTCCAGCTTCCTGAGATCGTTCTCGCTCAGGCTGATCCCCCGCGCCCGGAGCCGTTCCTGGGCATGGCTGGAGAATTTGACCCCCTGGGTCGGGAGCTTCCCGTCGAGAATCCGGGCAAAGTCGCCTTTCTTCTCGCCCGTCTTCGGGGTCCGGGGCTGCGCCGGTTTCTGTCCCGGGTTTATGGGAAGTGGTTCGGGAAAAAAGATCTTGTCGATCATCCCAGATCACCCCTTTACCGAGAGTATTTTCGAGATCGGCACCGAGATGCCGCTGAGTGTCACCGAGGGTTCCGATCCTTCGAGGGTTACCCCGTCCACCTTTCCGAGAAGAAGCGGGTTCCCCGGGAACTTCGTGCCGTCGCCGTTGACGCCGGTGACGGTGACGGTGTAGCTGCCGGCGGGAAGGGGATTACCCGCCCCGTCCTTGCCGTCCCAGGTGACGGTACCGTCGCCCGCCGCCGTGGCGCCGAGGGTGATGGTCCGGACCGTCTTGCCGGTGGCGTCGGCGATATCGACCTGTACCTGGCTGGCGTTGGCCGGGAGCCGGTAGCCGAGGGTTGCCGGGGTTCCCGCGGTGAGATTCACCTGGTCGCCGTCGGCCTTGATCTCCTTGCCGATGAACGAAACCGTCGAGAGACTGGAGGCGCCGTTCATGGCGGTGAGGAGGCTTTTCAGGTTGGTGTTGGTGTTGTAGGCCTGCTCCACCTGGGTCAGCTGGGCCAGTTGCGCGATGAACTCCGAGCTGTCCTGAGGCTTGAGCGGGTCCTGGTTCTTAAGCTGGGTTACGAAGAGCTTCAGGAAGTCGTCCTTGTTGAGGCCGGTGGCCTGTTTCATGGCCGCGGCCGCCGCGTTCGTGTCGTTTGTTACACCGCTGATCATGCGTGCATTCACCTCCTTTCCTTAGAATCTGACGTCGACGAGGGAGTTGTCCCGCCGGTCGGTGTAGTAGTAGTCCGAGGCCTGGGCCGTGACGATCGTCTCGTCCGTTGCCTGTCCGCCGCCGAAGTAGCCGCGGCAGGCCCCTTGTCCGGCCTCCCTTCCCTGGCGGAAGAACTGGTCGAATCCCTGGCCGGTGCCGGTCGATACATCGAAGCCGGACATGGTCAGGTTCTGCCGCGAGAAGTTCTCCTTCAGGGAGTCCAGGTTGTTGAGGAGGATGTCCCGCACGTGGCTGTTGGCCGCCAGCACTTCCACCTTTACCTGCTGGTCGACCACCCGGACGTTGATCCGAAGCTCTCCCAGTTCCTGCGGATTGAGCCGGATCGCGATCTCACCGTTCCCCTTTCCTTCGTGGGCCGCAATCCCTTCCTTCACCTGGGCCATGACACTGTCGTGCAGCGCCTTCGACGGCTCTGACGGTGCTGCGGCTTTGGTCGGGGATGGGGTCGGAGCGAGGGTGGGAGCGACGTCGTGCTCCTTGGCCTCCGCCGGTTCCTTCCGGCTGCCGGAGTCCCGGTTTCCCGCCGACTGCCGTTCGCCGGCCTCGTCCCTGACGATCACCGCCACCTCCCGGGGCTTGACCTCCGACCCGGCAACGACTTCCTTGCTGCCGGAGGCGGCTTCCCCTTCGGCACCTTCCGCCGGTGCGGCCTGGGCCGCGCGGAGCGGATGGTCGTTCCCCCGCACGACGGCCGGTATCCGGTCGGGGTAGGCGGCGGTCGGACCCTGCTTGGGAACCGGCGCTTCCTGCTGCACCGGAACATCCTCCATCGTCCGAAGTTCCGGCTTCGGCCCGATCTCCTCCTTCGGCGCCGGAGCGTCGAGGGCTACCCGGAGGACCTCCACCGTGCCGTCTTTCCCCGGCAGCGCCGTACCGTCCGGTTGTGGCGGAAGGGATGACGGTGCCGGCTGCCGGGGCTGAACCGCTGCCGTCTCCGGGCCCGGGGCCTGGATCGGGAGAGGAACTGCGGGGGGTACCGCCCGGGTGATGGGGATTTCCGTCTTCGGGAGGACAACGGCCCTGTCGGCCGTCTGCGGTGCGGCAACGGTCCCGGTGGTCACTGTCGGTGCGGCAGCGGCAGCGGGGGTCGTCCCGGATACCGCGGAAGCGACGGAAGCCCCCCCCGGAAGCGGCGGGGACGGCAGGATGACGAGGGGAGACACCAGGGCGGCCTGGGCGGTCTGGGTGGCCCCGCTCTCGTCGGTGGTGCCGGACTTCGCCTCTTCGGGTGCAGCCGCGGGGGTGGTTTCGGGAAGCGGTGCGGCGGCCTCCGCCTCGACGGGACGGGCAACCAGCCCGGCGAAGAGCGCGGCGAAGAGCGAGGAGTCGGCAGCGGGAGCGGCAGGGGCTTCAGATGCGGCACCGTTCGGCGGGGTTGCCTGCGGAACGATCTGGAGCAACTGCATGATTTCCATTCTTGTTCACCTCCTTCCTCTGGTGGAATGAAACGCGGCTTTTTCCGCAATCTCGGCGTTGGCCGTCGGGACCTTGGAAAAAATCCACGTTTCTGCAACCTATGTGGTTGTCAAAGAACGAAAATCGAAAAACCTACTTCGCCGCCATGTTCTCCCGGGTCCACTTGAGGGCCCGGTCGGGCTTGATGAGCGGCAGGAGCTTGGTGAGATGGCGCTGGTCCATCTGGTTCAGTATTTCCATCGTCTGCGCCTCGGGGAGCTTGTCGAGGAGACCGGCCGCCTCCGCGGGCTTGAGGGACATGTAGACCTTGAGCATCTTCTGGAACTCGGCGTTGCGGACCTTCTTCCGGGCGTCGAGGGACTGGTCGAGGGACGCCTTGGCCGCCTCCAGCTCCTTCACCCGGGCGTCGAGGGTGGCGGCCAGGTTCTTGAGCTCCTGCTCCTTGACGGCAAGGGCCGCCTCCCGGGCGACAAGCTGCTGACGCTTGATCTCCAGGGCCGTCTCGCTCGCAACCCCCCTGGCACCGGATGCCGGCAGATAGGACGCCGGGCGCTTCGCCGCATCGGCCCCGGAGGCATGGGCCTCGTCCGCGGGGGGCGAAGAAAGCGGCGGCGCGAGGAGGAGCGCCCCCGACGCCGCCAGAACCGGTATCCAGAAGGTGAGGCGCATCAGCGGGCGACCTTCTTCTGCACGGCGAGCTCTTCGAGGAAGGTCCGCTCCTTCTCGGCCATCTCGCGGCGGAAGGCGAGCATCTGCTTCTCCTTCAGGAGCTCCAGGGCCTTCTTCTCCTTGGCGGCATCCAGGAGCACCTCCCGCTTCTCGGTCATCTCCCGGCCGAGGGTGTCGACCTGGTGCCGCTGGAGCTGGATGTCGCTGCTCTTTCTCCGGAAGAAGTCGCCGTACATCTGCAGCTCGCTGGCGGTGATCCCCGCCGCCTGTTTGTTGTTGTACTCCACCCGGGCCCGGTCGGCCTCGGCCTCGTGGCGGTCCAGGAGCTCCGTGGCGCTCTCGAACTCGCGCTTGGCGACGGCAAACTCCACCTTGCGCACCTTCTCGACTTCCTTCCGGTAGTTGAGGACCTGCTGCAGCTGGAATCCGTGTTTGTGCATCATGGCAGCGCTCCGAAAGCCTTCTGTTTCAGCGGGGTTTTACGTGCACCCTTCATTGTGCAATCAGAGTGCCATCCCCTCGTCGAAGAGGTCGCCGAGGGCCTCCACCGCCTGCTCCAGGGAGACCCCGTCGTGGATCCCCTGCTTGAGGAAGCCGACCATCTGCTCCATCTTCGCCATGGCGTAGTCGATGGTCGGGTTCGACCCCGGCTTGTAGGCGCCGATGTTGATCAGGTCTTCCGCCTGCCTGTAGGCGGCCAGGAGCTCCTTGAACCGGGAGGCGAATACCTGCTGCCCCTTCTCGGTCACGTCCATCATCACCCGTGACGCGCTCCCGAGGACGTCGATGGGGGGGTAGATCGAGCGGGCCGCCAGCTCGCGGTTGAGGAGGATGTGGCCGTCGAGGATGCTCCGCATGGCGTCGGAGATCGGCTCGTTGAAGTCGTCCCCCTCCACGAGGACCGTGTAGAGGCCGGTGATGCTTCCGTCGAGGAAGCTGCCGGTCCGCTCCAGCAGCTTCGGCAACGCCGCGAAGACCGACGGGGTGTACCCCTTGGTCGTCGGCGGCTCCCCGATGGCGAGCCCCACCTCCCGCATCGCCATGGCAAAGCGGGTGGCCGAGTCCATCATGAGGAGGACCTTCTTCCCCTGGGCCTGGAAGTACTCGGCGATGGTGGTGGCGATGTAGGCCCCCCGCATCCGGACCAGCGGCGGCTGGTCGGAGGTGGCGACCACCACCACCGACTTCTTGAGCCCCTCCTCCTGGAGGTCCTTCTCGATGAATTCGCGCAGCTCGCGCCCCCGCTCGCCGATGAGGGCGATGACGTTCACCTCCGCCTCGGTGTAGCGGGCGATCATCCCGAGCAGTGTCGATTTTCCGACACCGGAGCCGGCCATGATTCCGACACGCTGCCCCTCGCCGCAGGTGAGAAGCCCGTTGATGGCGCGGATGCCGAGATCGAGGGGGTTGCGGATGGGGCGCCTCTTCATCGGGTTCACCGGGTTGGCGTAGATCGGGTACTCCTCCCGGACCGCCAGTGGCCCCCGGTCGTCGATCGGCTCGCCGAGCCCGTCGATGACCCGTCCCAGGAGTCCCGGCCCCACCCCGAGGGATGCCTTCTTCCGTTTCACCGAGATGAGGCTTCCGAGCCCCACCCCCCGCAGCTCGCCCAGCGGCATGAGGAGCGTCTTGTTGTCCCGGAATCCCACCACCTCGGCCGGGATCGGCTCCCCGTCGTGGGGATGGACGTGGCAGAGGGTGCCGACGGCCGCGTCGGGACAATACCCCTCGATGACGAGCCCCACCACCTGGGTCACCTTGCCGTGGAAGCGGATCGGCCTGACCCCCTCGACGGCGGAGAGGTAGCGGGTAAGGTCGACCCTATGCAGGGACATGGGCCTTCTCCTCCTCCAGCTTCACCCATTCGCCGGTCCCCATGTACGGGGGGATGGCGTCATCGGGAAGGGACGAAAGCTCCCCGAGCTGCTCCGGCTCGGCCGGCACGGGGGTGGCCTCCACCGGGGTGCTCCGCTCCTCCAGGAGGGTGCGGTAGATCTCGTCGATCTGGGCCTCGATCCGCGCGTCGACGGTGCCGGTGATGGTCTCCACGAGGCAGCCGCCGGGGCCGACCCCGTCGTCGGGGGCAAGGGTGATCGGGGCATCCTCGCCCAGGCCGGCAAGAAACCCCTGGCGGTTGGCGGCGACCAGCGCATGGTCCCCGGGGTTGAGCCGGACCACCACCCGGTCGCGCTCGGCGCACCCCCCCACCGCCGCGGCGATGATCGAGGCGAGCACCCCGGGGTCCTGGGCGATCTCCTGCTGCACGATCTTGCGGGCGATCATGACGGCGAGCCGGAGGAGGTCCTCCTCGCTCTCCTTCAGAACCCGCTGCCGCAGCCCCGTGAGGGCTGAAACCCCTTCGCGCAGCGACTTGAACACATTGGCAAGCCCCCGCTCCGCCTGGCGGCGCCCCTCCTCCATCCCGTTGCAGTAGACCTCGTCGATCTTCGCCTGGAGCTCCTCCTCCGTCAGGACGATCATCCCCTCCAGATCGGGGATGGCCGCCACCGTCTCTTCCCCCCCGATGGCTGCGGAGACGCTCCCCTGGCCAGGGGGGGGCCCCACGAGCCCGAAGGGGACGAAGCCGTCGGCGGCCGGATCGGACTCCTGCTCCTCCTGGAAAGGCGGCGGCGCTGCGGCGATGGCGGCGAAGCTGTACCCCTGCACCGTCGCGCTCTCCTGCCGGCCGGCCTTGATGATGCGGGCGGTCCTAGACGAGGACATCGTCGCCTCCGCGACCGGCCAGGACCACCTTCCCCTCCTCCTCCAGGCGGCG
>JAJZUC010000038.1 GCA_021847245.1 Deltaproteobacteria bacterium
AACAGATGTTGCGGTTATTACAACTGAATTTGTTCGAGCGACGAAACTTGGAACACCTATTTCGACCACCAAAAATTACGCCAAACCCACAGCTGGCGCTGCTTTAAAGGCTATGGGACAGCAGTGGTCCAACTCGTTGTCTTCAATGGCAAGAGCATAAGTTGCCAGCTTCAAATCAGCGTTACCTTTTCTGAAGAGCAATTCATACTGTCGTAACATACTATCTGGCATAGATCTCTATACCTTTTTCACTAATCGTCCGAAAAACCGAGCCAGCCTCTTTACGATAAAAATCGAACTCCTCCCAGGATGCTACTATGATGTCCTTGGCAAAAGGCAAATCACTCAGCAGTTCCCAGATTCTCACACTCTCTTTTCTCTTCGAGACAACTTTTTCCTCTATAACGAGAAGATCAATGTCGCTGCCTTCCGTAGGCGTCCCGTAGGCATGGGAACCAAACAGAATAATCCTTACTGGATGAACAGCTTCCACAATCCTTCTAACAATGTTTTCTTGCAATTCCTTCGGCAACATATGTGCCTCCTGTGTCCAACCTCCAAATACGCTCTTGACTACCTCAGGTAGGGCTTAGGGGGCTTAGGGGGACAGGTACCTTTTAATGAGGGTGCCTGTCCCGCGCACGCCTCACCCTTCCTTCACCCGATACACCCCGTGATGCGCCTCGGTGTCCGCCCGGTGGGCGGCAAGGTCGGCAGCTATGCCGTCCACTTTGGTTTCCAACTCGTCGACTCTCTTGCTTAAGACGTCAATTTTGAAACTGTTAACATCTAGCTTACTCGCCACTGCATACAGCTTCCTTCTTTCGCTCCCCCAATCCCCTTTTCATTCTTCCCAGCTCGACAATACTGCGAGGCAAGAGGGACTGAACCACATCCAATTCCTACCCTTCCTTCACCCGGTACACACCGTGATGAGCTTCAGTGTCTGCCCGGTGGGCGGAAAGATCGGCGGCTACGGCATCGATCTTCCTGCCGAGCTTCTCATCCACATCATCGATTTTCTTGTTTAACCGTTCTTCCACAGCATCGATCTTCTTGTTCAGAGTCTCAATCTTCAAGTCAACAAGGTCAAAGCGTTCATCGGTCTTGCGGCCAAGCTCGCGAATCTCACTGCGAAGCACTTCATGGCCTTCAAGTACCCGATCAAACTTGCTCCGGATATCCTCAAGCAAGATTTCCAGATTGTCTTTCAGCATTGTTTTCTCCTTGAGGCCTCAAATGGACCCATCAATGACGTCTTAAGGGGACAGGCACCTTTTAGCAAAAGACCTACCTGCCCGCATCTTTTTACCCATCCTTCACCCGATACACTCCATGATGCGCCTCGCTATGCACATGGACCTTCTGAAAGGGAGCGTCTTTGAGAGTCAGGTAAGCCTTAAGAGCCTTTTCTGCCGCCTGCTGGCAATGATAAACCGCCGTATCGAGAAGAGGGCGTTCACCGATCAAAAGACGTTCCGCTGACCGGAGATCATGATCGGCTTTGATCAGCCATTGCCGTATCTCTTGAATTTTCGCCTCATCCATAAAGGACTTTCCCCTGATCCAGCACCCTGCTGGCCAGAGATGTCGCTACTCTTCTGCTCCGCTCCACCTCGTCATGGGTTTGAACGACGATATCCACCGGCACTCCTATGCCGCGGAGGAATCGATAAACTTCAGCAGCGCGTCGGTAGGAAGGTTGATCAGACCGTGGAACGACAATAAAAAGGTCGACATCGCTCGATTCATCCGGCTTTCCCCATGCGTAGGAACCGAAAAGGATAATTTTCTCCGGGTGAATTGCGTCCACGATCCGGGTCGTTATCTGGCTCAACAGATTACCGGTTACTTGCTTCATCAGGTTCGTCCTTCCCGCCTCTCTACCATCACCCTTCCTTCACCCGATATACCCCGTGATGCGCCTCGGTGTCCGCCCGGTGGGCGGCAAGGTCGGCAGCTATACCGTCCACCTTGGTTTCCAGCCGATCCATTCGCCCTTCTAGGCGATCGACCTTTTCGTTCAGCATCTTATGTCCTTCAATCACCAGATCGAACTTGTGCTGAAAGTCTTCGGAAAGGACTCCAATGTGATGTTTGAACAGCTCATCAATCCGTTTGACCGTATCGTTATCCATGATGGAACATTCCCTCTCCAAGGACGCTCTGGACTTTTTGACTATGGAGTACCGAAGTATCACATTAGCATCAACGAGTCGCATGCTTTTCTTTCATTGCCTGGGCAAAGGCATCGGATTCAAGTTGACGCAGCGCCAGGTTAGCGTACCGGCTTAGAGACCCCTTTGATGAAATGATTTTTTTTTCGGAAAATTCCTGCTGAATTACCGGCTGCCCGGCCAAAATCCGTTTAAGATGTTTTGCCAGCCACTCCATCAATTTCAACTGGTCAGCAGGCGACAGCGCCTCTATTTCGTGTTCAATCTTTGCGATAGTTGTTGCTCTTGGCATTTGATTACCCCTTCAACCTACACACCTTATTGCCAGACATCTATTTTCAACCCCTCCAAGACGCGCCATAAAGGGAAAACGCGGGAACAGGGAAAACGCGGGGACAGGCTTCCAAGTTGCCAAGACAATCCCCATAACCGATATCTTCCAGATGGCCCAAAGCATCAAGGTAAAAACTTCCGACTGTATGAGATGATGCGTTCAATGCTGTCGAACAACAGAGGCACCGCTTCAAGTACTTCCGCATAGATACCGATTATGTCCTCATCCGATTCGGCATATTCGTGGGCAATCCTGTTCCGCAACTTTCGGACCTCGACAAATTTAAGTGCCGAGGTTATCAGCCCTTTTTTTTCCGCCCTATTGATGGCATCCCGGATCGTTTCGGGCGGCTCATCCAGATCGAGTATATCTATGAGCTTGATCGCCTGCTTTATTATGAAATCCGAAAGCCGCGCAAATTTCGAAGTCAGCGACTCGAACCGGTCTTGTTCCTCGGGATCATAAGCCTCCTTGACGCCGATCGCAGTGCATTTCTCATAGGAATAACCGAGGGCATTCCTGGCTTTCTCCAGTTGTGCAATCAGTTCGGCAAGATAGGCTAATTCTTCTTTTGCCATAGCTTTACCGCTCCTCTTGCAAGCACCATTCTCGCAAAAGCGCTTCTGATTTCCTTGTCGGTCAGAACGAAATCGAGTTTCTGCGCGTCGATTTGCCTGAAAAGCTCGTCCTCCAGAACGCCAAGCATCCGTTTGGTGATGACATTAGATGCGATCAGGATATCGATGTCCCCTCCCTTCTTAGCATCGTCAAGACGGGAGCCGAAAAGATATACCTCGGCATCTTGGTCGAACTTGGTGATGGCGTTCAGAATTGCCTGCTGTTCCTCTTCCGATATCCTCATCGCAATAAACGTCCTTTCAACTGTCGGATTTGCACATGCATAGACATCTTCAGGGGTGACATCTTCATTCAGGATCAAAAGGGGGACAGGGATCAAAGGGGGACAGGCACCTTTTAATGAACCCCATCGACCATCTGCCGCTCAGTCTTTTTTCTCATTTACGCAAACTCTGCTCCCACCATCGGCGAGGGCATCTTCAGGGGACGCTGTTAACTTGTTAGGGCATCTTCAGGGGACGCTGTTAACTTGTTGACTAACTCCCCCAAATTCTCTTTTCAGGCTCGACAAAACTGCACGGCAAGGAGGACCCGAATCACATTAAATTCCTACCCTTCCTTCACCCGATACACCCCGTGATGCGCCTCGGTGTCCGCCCGGTGGGCGGCAAGGTCGGCAGCTATGCCGTCCACTTTGGTTTCCAACTCGTCGACTCTCTTGCTTAAGACGTCAATTTTGAAACTGTTAAGATCTAGCTTATCGCTTAAGGTGTTGAACCTGTCATCGATTTTCTTATCCAGTGCGGCATGCCCTTCCAGGACCAGGTCGAACTTGCTCCGGATATCTTCAAGCAATATTTCCAGATTGTCTTTCTGCATTGCCATCTCCTTGGCACCTCAAAGTACATTACCCTTGCCGATTAGTACCAATCTTCCGCAAGGCCAAGTCCCCCTTTAGCAAAGGGGGATTTAGGGGGATTTGCCTTTGATTGCCGCTGAAAAATCCCCCCTGGCCCCCCTTTTTCAAAGGGGGGTAACTTCTAGCGGAAGATTAGTGCTAATCAGCTTACCCTTTCCTCACCCTTCACGCACACTGTACCCCGTGATGGATTCTTGAGGGGGACGGGGACATCTTCAGGGAACGTTGTTTTGTTGACTAACTTCCCCAAATCCCTTTTCTTTCTTCCCCGCTCGACAATCCTGCGAGACAAGAGGGCTGAACCACATCCAATTCCTACCCTTCCTTCACCCGATACACCTCATGATGTGCCTCGGTGTCGGCCCGGTGGGCGGAGAGGTCGGCGGCAACGGCATCCATTTTCTGCTCAAGCCGGGCTTCAACCATGGTCAGCCGCTGATCTACCTTCCGGATTTCATCCTTCAACTCAGTCTTGGTCAACTCCAGCTTCTCTGCCAGCATCTGCTGCCCTTCAACTACAAGGTCGAGCTTGTGCTGAAAGTCTTCGGAAAGAACCCCAATATGGCGTTTAAACAGCTCCTCAATTTTTCTGAGCGAATCATTATCCATGATCATTGCTCCTCCCTTAGTCCGAAGAGCCTAATGAATTTGCACCCAACGCTGCCGGTGGGCTGCAAGATCGGCAGCTACAGCGGCGCTGTCCGACTTTTCCGCCGCCTGCTGGCAATGATAAACCGCCGTATCGAGAAGAGGGCGACCTCAGGAACCAAACAGGAGATCAAGCCATTTCAATGAACATCGACCATCTACAGCTCTTCATTTCAGTGAACTCTGCTCCCATCATCGGCTGTCCACAAACTCCGTCCCCTTAGACGTCATTCCAGACATCCTCTTCAGGCGAAGCGATCTCGCTCTTCATAAATCCGCTCTCTTCCTGCACCTTCATGCAGTCGAGCAATTCGTCCCGATCCTCTTCATTCAACGGTAGAATGATCAGCTCGAATCTGCGCCCCATCCCCGCTGGTACTCTGATGTGCAGGCAGCCATCTTCTGCAATTTCCTGAATCACCCGCAACGCTCGCATATCCGGGTCTGCCGGGTGCTCACCCATAAAGCACTTTCCCCTGCATCAACACCTTCCTTGCCAGTGATGTGGACACTGACCCGCATCAAGCTAAGTCACCCTGTCTCCATTGTTAACAGGGGCCAGGAGAAACTCGGTCACAAACCGGTACTGTTCGTTTCTGACAAGTTCCAGCACCCGTGTCATATCAACAGTCATGTAATCATGCACTATCCGGTTACACAGCCCGATGGCAGCATTCCAAGCAGACAGGGAGCTGATCTCGATCAAACCGAGATCAGCCAGGGCGTGGAAGCTGTCATATGCCGATACCGGCACCTGCTTTCCCGCCGCCTTGAGCAGCTGCTTGGCCTTGCCGATGGCGTTCTCGATGAGCACCTGTATGGCATGAAGCACGCCGTTTTCCTCAAGACGGGATAAGGGCCTTTCTGCAAGCAGAATCCCACGCGCCTCGTCCAGCAGGGCTGTCTGTTCCTGGGCAATGAACGCCGTTTCAGCCTGATACAGGTCAAGCCGCATAGGTCTGCTCCCAGTAATATTCTTCCAGGTCACGCCACGTTCGTCTGAGGAAATGCTGCCAGGGGAGTCCGTCTTCCCCTTTAAGCGGTATCCCTTCCTCCGCGACCACGGCACGCATGGCCAGACGCGCCAGGGGAAGGTCGATCAGATCAATGGCGGCTTCCGTTACGCCAAGAAGGGTTGCCAGGCGCCTGCGCAGGGTTTCTGTCAGGCCCAACCGTTCGAGCGGGAGAACTCCCTGCTCCCACTGGATGGCGATGTCCCAGTCGCTATCCGGGCCGGGTCGGCCCGTCGCCAGGCTCCCTATCAGGACAGCCAGTTCCAGCAGCGGTTCACCCGCGAGCGCCGCCTTCAATATGTCGACAGGGTCAGTTCGCAACTCTTGGCTTTCCCTTCCGAAGTAATCTGCACGCTCGTACCAAGCGTATCAGATAATTAACAAGGCCTTATACCACACTGTGGCTCAAAAAACCATAGGGACTTTCCCTAATGAGACCCGGCCAGGTAACACCATTGCAACACATCGGTTAACCATTTCGACCCAATCTGTTACGCGCGGGTTCCAACCTTTTCAAAAGGGAAGTGTTACACACCGCAATGCGCCTCTTGGGGGATGGGGAATCACAGCTGAATCTTTACCAGATTCAGGGGGTGCAGACAAATAAAAAAGCGGCAACCCTTCGCATGAAGAGTTGCCGCTTGAATGGTGATCCCAAGGGGACTTGAACCCCTGTTACCGACGTGAAAGGCCGGTGTCCTAACCACTAGACGATGGGACCGAAAATATGTAATTGCCAGACGAGAAGGGGGCCAGATCTCCCGTCGGCTGCCCTTCCTTATCGAGGTTCGCGTGGCTGGGGTGCAAGGATTCGAACCTTGGAATGCCGGAATCAAAATCCGGTGCCTTACCGCTTGGCTACACCCCAACGAGAAGGACTTTGTACCACAGGCACCTTGCCGGGTCAAGAATTTAATTGCGTCATCTGCGAAAAAATAACGGGGCGTTCAGACCCGTTGGGCACCGGCGGCAATCGCCCTGATGTTGGCCGGAATGAATCGGTGGTTGCGCTCCGGCAGCGTCTGGCGAAGGGCCTCTTCGAACGTGGCGATGGCTACGGCGCCGGTTCTGGCGGCATAGGCGCCGACGGCCACCATGTTGACCATCCGGTGGTCGCCGAGCTCAATGGCGATCTCGTTCATCGGGATGGCGATCACTTCGATATCGGTGCGGGAAAGACCGGTGGGGTCGACCAGCGAGCTGTTGACGATACAAAGCCCGCCGGTCTTGACCCTGGCGGCGAACTTGTCGAAAGAGGTCTGATTGAGAATGAGCGCCACCGACGGATTGCCGACCACGGGAGAACCGACGTCGGTATCGGCGATGACGACGGTGCACATGGCGGCGCCACCACGCTTCTCTACCCCGTAGGAGGGAAAGAACGAGACATTTTTCCCCTCGATGATTGCCGCATAACCGAGCAGGTTGCCTGCCATGAGGACTCCCTGTCCGCCGAAACCCGCTATGAAGACGTCATAACGCATAATAAATAGCTCCCGTCATCCTGCGTGGAAGTTCGCGGTGTCCTTGAAAACCCCAAGCGGGAAATAGCCGCACATTTCCGTCCCCACCCGAGCGTTCGCGGCCAGGGGGTCCATGCCCCAGTTGGTCGGGCACGAGGAAAGCGCCTCGATGAACGAAAACCCCTTCCCTTCGGCCTGGTAGCGAAACGCCTTCCTGATCTGCTTCTTGGCATCCATGAGGTTCCTGGGGTTGTTGACCGCGACCCGGGCCGAAAAGGCGACCCCTTCGAGCTGGGAGAGGAGCTCCGCCATCCGGATCGGGGAACCGTCCTTGGCAGCATTCCTGCCGAAGGGAGAGGTGGAGGTCCTCTGCCCGACAAGGGTGGTGGGTGCCATCTGGCCGCCGGTCATGCCATAGGTGGTGTTGTTGACGAAGATGACTGTGATGTCCTCGCCGCGGTTCGCCGCGTGAATGATCTCTGCCGTGCCGATGGCGGCGAGATCGCCATCGCCCTGGTAGGTAAAGACGAAGGCATCGGGGCGGGCACGCTTCACCCCGGTGGCAACCGCCGGTGCCCGACCATGGGGAGCTTCGACCACGTCGATGTCGAAGTAGCTGTAAAGGAAGACGGAACAGCCCACGGACGCGACTCCGATGGTGCGCCCCTGGACGCCGAATTCGTCCATCGCCTCGGCGACGAGCCGGTGGTACGTGCCATGATGGCATCCCGGGCAGAAATGGGTCTGAACATCCTTGAGGCTGACCGGCTTCTGGAAGACCTGTTTCATGGGGACCTCGCCTAACAATATTTCTCTATCTGCACCAGCAACTCCTCGGGGGTAGGGAGCGAACCGGCCCCCGGGGGTCTCCCGTAGAAGAAGACTTCCGCGTCGCGGGCCACCGACAGGCGGACGTCCTCCACCATCTGGCCGGCGTTGAGTTCAATGGCGAGCACCTTCCGGCACCGCTGCGTGGCGGCGCGAAAGGCCTTCTCCGGAAAGGGGAAGAGGGTTATGGGGCGGAGCAGCCCCACCTTGAGCCCCTTGTCCCGGGCGGCCATGACGGCGCTTCTGGCAATGCGGGCGGCCGAGCCGAAGGCGGTGACGATGAGCTCGGCGTCGTCAAGCATGAATTCTTCCCGGCGGACTTCCTTTTCCTTCAGCTCCGCGTAGCGGGCGTGGAGTTTCCAGTTGTGGGCCTCAAGCTCTCCGTCGCCGAGGTAGAGCGACTTCACGACCCGCTGTTCCCCCTTCTCCCTCCCCCTCACGACCCATTCCTTGGGGGGAAGATCCCGCAGAGGGCGCGGATGGGGGACGAACGACTCCTTCATCTGGCCGACGACGGAATCCCCCAGAATCATGGCCGGGATCCGGTAGAGGTCGGAGAGATCGAAGGCGAGCATGGTCAGGTCGTACATCTCCTGCACCGAAGAGGGGGCCAGGACGATGATATGGTACCCACCGTGGCCTCCCCCCTTCACTGCCTGGAAGTAGTCGGCCTGGGATGCGTCGATGCCGCCGAGCCCCGGACCGGAACGGCAGATATTGACGATCACGCCCGGCAGCTCGGCCCCGGCCATGTAGGAAATCCCCTCCTGCTTCAGGGAGATGCCGGGACTGGACGAGGAGGTCATGGCCCGCGCCCCGGTGGCCGAGGCGCCGAGGAGCATGTTGATCGAGGCGACCTCGCTCTCGGCCTGGACGAACTCACCACCCAGCCGGGGGAGCTCCCGGGCCATGTACTCGGGAATGTCACTCTGGGGAGTGATCGGATAGCCGAAATAATAACGGCATCCGGCCTCTATGGCGGCCATTGCCAGGGCTTCGTTGCCCTTCATAAACAGACGCTTTGTCAAAAGAGCCTCCGGACAGTCATTCAGTCAGGGGAGGATACTCCCCTGCCAAGCCGGGATCAGTAACAGATCCCGCACCATTACTTATAGACGGCTATGGCAACGTCAGGGCACATCTCGGCACAGAGAGCGCAGCCGGTACACTGTTCCCGGCTCGTCATGAGCGCCGAGACATAGCCCTGCCTGTTGATGGTGCTACCCATGACGATGAGCTTGCGCGAACACGCAAGCGTACAGAGACCGCATCCCTTGCACCGTGATTCATCTATCTCGATACGCGCCATTGGTGAACTTCCTCTCAGAAAAGTTGCCATATACAGCCGCTGCGCAACCGTAACAAAATAACAGTCAGTGCGTCAATTGCAAAAAAATGCATTTCCTGCTTGATTTTACGAAGTTATACCGTTAAATATAGACAATCGTTGTCAATCGTGTTGTTATTATCAAAGGAGGACAAAATGGCATCAACATTACTGGAGTTGACAGCAAGCATTGTATCATCCCACGCCGCTGTGTCAGAGCTCTCGACCGACGAACTGGTTCAGGAGATCCAGAAAGTCTTCTCCACCCTGCAGGGGCTGGAAGGTGGAGCTGCCGAAGCCGCTCCGGCAGAGGAGGCAAAAGGGCCGGTTGTTACACTCAAGAAGGCATTCCAGGCCGACCAGGTCGTCTGCATGATCTGCGGCAAGGGGGGGATGAAAACCCTCACCCGGCACCTGGCCCAGGTACACGACATGAAGCCGGGCGAATACCGGAAACAGTTCGGCATCCCGAGCACCCAGCCGCTCACTGCCAAAAAGTTTTCCGAGGCACGGAAGCAGATGGCCCGCGACCGGGGCCTTGCCGAGAATCTGGCCAAGGCACGTGCCGTCCGGATGGCAAAGATCCAGGAGAAGAAGGCCGCCACGACCGAGAAGGCGGCAAAGCCGAAGGCGGCCCGCAAGAAGAAGGCTTAGGCCGTTCGCGGATATGCATTGAGAGGAAAGCCGTCCCTGCTCGTCTTACGGGGACGGCTTTTCCTATTCGCCCCTTCTTGCCAGCAGTGCGTTCGCAAGAGACGCAAATTCTTCAAGACCAAGCGTCTCGCCGCGTCTTCCGGCCGCAATGCCGCACTGGTCGAGCGCCGCGGCAATACCTTCTTCAGTAACGCCCAACCCGGCCCCCCGCAGACAGTTCCACAGGGTCTTGCGCCGCATCGCAAACGCCCCCTTCACCACACGGCTGAAAAACGCCTCATCCCCCACCTCAACCCGCGGGTTTTCCAGGGGGACGAAGCTCAAGACCGCGGAATCGACCTTCGGCACCGGATGGAATGAGCCGGGGCGCACGATCAGCTCCCGTACGACATCAAAGTGAAGCTGGAAAAGAACCGAGAGGACGCCGTAGTCCTTGCTCCCCGGAACCGCCGCCAACCGGTCTCCCACTTCTTTCTGCAGCATGAGGACGAGACGGGAGAAGAAGCGCCGGTTTTCCAGGAGCAGAAACAGGACAGGGGTCGAGATATTGTAGGGAAGATTGGCGGCGACCTGCCAGGGCACCTCTCCGCAGCGGGTCAGCAACCCGGGGAGGTCGAGCTGCAGGATGTCGCCCTGGACGATCTCGACCCTCGGATTGTCGCGGTACGTCTCCCTGAGAAGCGGGACGAGACGTGTGTCGAGTTCGACCGCAACGAGCCGCGCCCCTCCCGAGACGAGAAAGGCGGTGAGGGCACCTTTGCCGGGACCGATTTCGAGAATACGGTCGCCTGGGCCGGTGGAGACCAGGGCGGCAATGCGCGACAGGACATTGCGATCCGTAAGGAAATTCTGGCCGAGCGATTTTCGGGCGCGAATCCCCTCTCCCCTCACGATGCAAACCTCGCCTTCAGGGTATCGAGGGGCCACGAAACCAGGGCATCGAGGGAGAGATCGCCCCTTATCCCCCGGGTCAGGTAATAGTCCCCCGGGACGGCGAGCATGGCCGCATTGTCACTGCAGAGAACCGGCGAGGGGATCGAAAGTTCCATCCCCCTCCGTGCGGCGACCTCCGCCATCGCCCGGCGCAGCGCGCTGTTGCATGCAACCCCGCCCGCTATCACGATCCGTTCGACGCCCGCGTCGTGCGCCGCCTGGAAGGTCTTGGCCACGAGCACGTCGCAGACGGCACGCTGGAACGATGCGCAGATGTCGCGCAGATTCTGCTCGGAGGAGAAATCGGGATGCTTTTTCAGGTGGGTAAGGACCGCCGTCTTCAGCCCGCTGAAGCTGAAGTTGTAACTCCCGTCATGGAGAAGCGGCCGGGGAAACGGAATCCGTTCCGGGTCGCCCGAGGCGGCGAGACGGTCGACCTCGACCCCGCCCGGATAGGGAAGCCCCAGCAGCTTGGCGACCTTGTCGAAGGCCTCCCCGGCCGCGTCATCCAGGGTCTGGCCGAGGGTCGCATAGCGGCCGATGCCGTCCACGCGATAGAGGTGGGTATGGCCACCGGAAACAGCGAGGGCGACAAAGGGAAACTCCACCGGCCGTTCGAGAAAGATGGCCGAAAGATGGCCCTCGATATGGTTGACGCCGACAATCGGCACCCCCCGCGCAAAGGCGATCGCCTTGGCAACGGAAATACCGACGAGGAGCGCACCGGCAAGACCCGGCCCCTGGGTCACCGCGACCCCCTCGATCCCTTCGATCGGGACGGCGGCAGCGCGCAGGGCCTCGGCGATCACCACCGGTATCAGTTCGAGGTGCTTGCGGGACGCTATCTCGGGGACGACGCCGCCGTACTCGGCATGGTCCTTGACCTGGGTGGCGACCACGTTGGACAGGATCGTCCGCCCGTCGCGGACCACAGCCGCCGCGGTTTCGTCGCAGGAGGTTTCTATCGCAAGGAGAAGCATTACAGCAGATTCGCCGCCAGCTCCGCCAGTTCAGAACGCTCCCCCTTGGTCATGGTGACATGACCCGAGATGGTCTGCTCCTTGAACCGCTCGACCACATAGGTCAGGCCGTTGGATGAGGAATCGACGTAGGGGTTGTCGATCTGGTAAGGGTCGCCGGTGAGGACGATCTTCGTCCCCTCCCCCGCCCGGGTGATGATGGTCTTGATCTCGTGGGGGGTGAGGTTCTGGGCTTCGTCGACGATCATGTACTGGAGCGGGATCGAGCGGCCGCGGATGTAGGTCAGCGGCTCGATCTCCATGATCCCCATCGCCATCAGCTCCTTGTAACCCTTGCTGTGGCGCTTTTCGGCCTCGTGCCCCGAGAGGAGGAGTTCCACGTTGTCGAATATCGGCTGCATCCAGGGAGCGAGTTTCTCCTCGATATCGCCGGGGAGGAATCCCAGGTCCCGCCCCATGGGGAAGACGGGACGGGAGACCAGGAGCCGGTTGTAGACGTTCTCTTCGGCGGTCTTGTGAAGACCGGCGGCAATGGCCAGCAGCGTCTTGCCGGTCCCCGCCTTGCCGACGAGGGTCACCAGTTTCACTGAATCGTCCAGAAGGAGATCGAAGGCAAAAGCCTGTTCGCGGTTCCGCGGCAGGATGCTCCAGATGCCTTCCTTCGCAACCTTGTGCAGAGGGACGATCTTCCCGTCGTCGGCCCGGAATTTCCCGAGTGCGGCATGGGACGGATTGGCCTCGTCCCGCATGGTTACGCACTGGTTCGGGTGGAACCCGTAACCGTCGACCGTCACCCATCCCTGCCCATGGAAACGGTCCACGAGCTCCGGCGGCACGTCGAGTTCCGAGCAGCCGGAATAAAGCTCCTGGATGTCGACCTTGTCCGATTCGTAATCCTCCGCGGTGAGGCCGAGCGCATCCGCCTTGATCCGAAGATTCGTATCCTTGGTGACGAAGATGACGGGACTCGCGCTGTCCTGCTCCTTCACGCGCATGGCAACGGCGAGGATCCGGTTATCCCCCCGCTCCTCCCGCAGCTCGGGGGGAAGGTTTTTCATGAATTTCTCTTCGTACATCTCGACGCGCAGCACCCCGCCGCTCTCAAGGCCGATGCCGGCCGAGAGCGTCCCCTCCTTGCGCATGTCGTCGAGGTAACGCGAAACCTGCCGGGCGTTGCGACCGGTCTCGTTCATGTCTTTCTTGAAACGGTCCACCTCTTCGATGACCGTTATCGGAACGATGATGTTGTGCTCCTTGAACTTGAACAGCGCCTGTGGATCATAGAGAAGCACATTGGTGTCGAGGATGAAATTCTTGGTCATGGGTTCGTTTCCACCGTGGAATGAATTGATTGCTACTTGTCGATGACGTGTATCTGGAGCCCGGACGAAAGTGCGAGAATCTTGATGAAGACCGGCCGGTCGCGGTATTTGGCGTCGAGAATAACCTCCCCTTCCCGGTTGAGGGCGGCCAGCACGCTCTCGGGCGACTCCTTGACGGTGTAGAAGTTGTAGATCCCGGTGGCGTAGAGTTCGTCCTTGGTCACCGGCTTTTCCGGCGGAAGCGAACAGCCGGCAAAGACGATCATCACAAGGAAAAGCACTCCCAATATCCGCGTTTTCATAGTGATCTCCCAAAGCAAGCGATATGACTAACCCTTGCCGACAATCTCCCTGAGGGCGGCAAGAAAATCCTCGATGTCCCGCTCGGTCGTGAAGTACCCGGGGCTCACCCGCACCGTACCGCCGGGATAGGTGCCGATGGTACGGTGCGCGGCAGGGGCGCAGTGGAGGCCAACCCTGACGCTGATGTCGTAATCGTGGTCGAGGCGAAATCCGATTTCCTGGGGATCCGTGCCTTCGACGGTAAAGCTCGCCACTCCCCCGCGGGGTTCGTCGGGCAGGGGGCCGTGACAGGTTACCCCCGGTATGGCGCGAAGTCCCGCGACAAGGGAAGCGATGAGCCGCTGCTCCTTCGCCGCGGTCGCCTCGATCCCCACCTCGCGGATGAACTCGATCCCCGCCTTGAGGCCGGCGATGCCGGGAGTGTCGAGGGTCCCGCTCTCCAGCCTTTCGGGCATGGTCGCCGGCTGTTCCGGCCCCGATGAAAAGCCGCCGGTCCCACCCACGATGAGGGGGGAGAGCTCGATTCCCTCCGCCACGTACAGGACGCCGGTACCCTGGGGCCCCAGGAGCCCCTTGTGTCCCGGCGCCGCCAGGAGATCGATCCCCATGGAGGGGACATCGATCGGGATCATGCCGGCACTCTGGGCGGCGTCCACGAGAAGAAACGCGCCCGCTTTCCGGGCCGCACGGCCTATCTCCGCTATCGGCTGAACCGAGCCGGTGACGTTGGAACAGTGGGAAAGAGCAACGAGCTTCGTCCGGGGGCGGAGCACTTCCGCTACCTGGGCCGCCGTCACGAAACCGCGGCGGTCTGCCTCGACCCAGGTCACCTGAACGCCCCGCTCCTGCAGGAGATGGAGCGGACGGACCAGGGAGTTGTGCTCCATCGTGGTCGTCACGACATGGTCGCCGGGGAGCAGGAGCCCGAAAAGGGCCATATTAAGGGCTTCCGTGGCACTGTGGGTAAAAACAACCCGAGAAGAGTCCGCAATCCCGAAAAGGGCGGCTACGGCCTCCCGGGCTTCGAAGACGAGCCGGGTCGCCGCCACCCCCCGGCGGTGCCCTCCCCTCCCCGGCCCGACGCCGATCTCGCGCAAGGCGTAGTTAACCGCATCGTAGACCGAATCGGGCTTCGGATATGAGGTGGCCGCGTTGTCAAGATAAAGCGACATGGATGAAACCTAGCATGGCAACAGCTATTTGGCAATGTAATTCAAGGTCGGCAGGAGGGGCTTCACAGACAGCGCGGGAGTCAGAAGCACCCCACCGCGGCCGGCCTCGGCCGCGCCGAACACCTTCTTCCCAATGGGCCCGGAAGCACTCTCCCCCCACCAGTTGGCCATGGCCCTGAACACTTCCGAACCGGCATTATAGAGGTCATACCGACCGTTGTTCTCAAAGACATTCCCCCAGGCGGCCCCTCTGCCGTCGTCGACCCGCAGCCCTGCCCCGGCGTTGTCCACAATCTCGTTGGCAACCACTTTCACCCGCGAACGGGTCAAGACCATGCCGGCCTCGCGATTGCCGGCAATCCTTCCCCGGGCGACGCTCCCCTCGCACCCTTCCAGGACGAGACCGGTCCCGTTCCCGACAAACAGGTTCCGCTCCAGCCGGATCCGTCCCCCGGCGACGGAGAGGCCGACAGTGGCGTTGTCGGTAACGGTTGCCCCTTCGAGGTTGAGCGAGCTGTCGCGCACTGTGAGCCCGACGCGGTTACGGGCAATCGAGGCGTCCCGGACATCGGCCTCGGAGTCCATGAATTCCATCCCGGCATCACCCCCCAGCGCCTCGCCGCCGCTGACACTCACGACCCCATCCTGGAATCTCCCGCCGGTTCCGCAGTTGTGAAAACCCACGTCGCGAAGATAAACGGTCGAGTAGACGGCATCTACGCCGATGGCTGCCCCTTCGATCCGGGCGTGTTCGAGCTCGTTCTTCTTCTGACTCCCCAGAAGCACGATCCCCTCCCAGTCACCCGGCCGGGACTCGGGGAAGACTGAGGTGAAACGCGCCGGAGACTCAGCGCTACCCCGGACAACGAAACGCCCCTGAACGAGGAGCCGCGGCCCCGCCCCGACGCCGGCGGAAGTGCGCCGGAAGCGGACCACCGCACCCGGCTCCACCGTCAGGGTGGTCTGGGGCGAGACCATCACGCTTCCTTCCACGACAACCTCGCCGCGCCATACCGTATCCTCCACAAGGATCTCGTCACGATAGACTCTTGCTCCCTCCGGAGCTGTGGCGGCAGGAGCGATGCGCATGGCACCGGGAAGCGGCGCCCGCTCCGGAGAAGGCAAAGGCTTCGCCTGAGAGGCCGCACTCGTCCTGTCAGAAGGAGGTGGGGAGGAAATTACAGCTGCGGGAGAATGCCCGGCGGCATCCTTCTGCACCTGCCGTACCGGAGCAACGACGGGGGGAGGAACCGTTTTCTCCCTCCACAGTCCGGAGAGCGTGCCGCAACCCGAAAGGGGCAACGCTACGCAGGATATCAGGAAACAGGTCATTCTCCTGCGGTCGCTGATGCAGTTCCAAAGACGACTCACGCTCCTGCCCCTTCCCGGTAGTAAACCCTGTTCTTGCCGAATTCCTTGGCCCGGTACAGCAGATCGTCGACCCCCTTGAGCAGCTCGCCGCGGGTCTCGCCATCGCGGGGGAAGCAGGCGACGCCGACGCTGACCGTGACGCCGTGGGGAGCGATCCCCTGTAAAATCACCACACTTTTCCGCTCCACCAGCTCGCGAAGACGCTCGGCCACCTGAAAGGCATTCGGAAAATCGGTTTCCGGAAGGAGCACGATAAACTCCTCGCCGCCGTACCGGAAGGCCATGTCGGAGTCCCTGAGGGCCTCGGTGAGGATGTCCCCCATGGCCGCCAGCACCTTGTCCCCGTGGGGATGGCCGTAGGTATCGTTGAACTTCTTGAAGTCGTCCACATCCATCATGATGATGGAAAACGGCTTTTCGTAGCGCCTGGCCCGGTTCAGCTCGCGGCTGAAAACCTGCTGGAAGTAACGGTGGTTGTACAGACCGGTCAGGGCATCGGTGATGGCCATGTGGCGCGTGCGCTCGTGGAGCTGGGCATTCTCGATCGCCATGGCGGCAAACGACCCGAGTACCGACAGGAGCTCCATCCGCTTGCGGTCGAAATTGCGGGGGACGAAATCGTCCAGATAGAGGATCCCGACGGTCCTGCTCTGAACCTTGAGCGGGATGCAGATGAGGGAACGGATACCCTCGGTGAGGGCAATGGGGTTGGTGAAAAAGGTCGTCTTTGTCGTATCGTTGACGAAAAGAATCTCGCCGCCGGCGAGAACCCGCTCCGTCAGCCCGCCGGGGTGGACCTCCCAGCGCTCGGTTCTGACGAAATCGGCAGTGAGCCCCTCATGGGCGTGGAGTGTCAGCTCGCCGTGGACGGCATCATAGAGGGCGATGCTCCCGGCAGGCATCTCGGCGAAACGCATGGCGCTGGTGAGGATGGAGTGGAGCACCGAATCGAGGTCGAGGGTCGACCCCACCGCCCCGGCGACCTCGATCAGGTCCCGCAGGGCGCGCACTTCGGCTTCGAGATGTTTTATGGTACTTTCCATGGGGGATCAGTCCTGCACGTGGAGAATTGTTCTATTTAACACAAACGGAGGGGGGATGTAAATTCTTCCCGTCCCACTCGCAGATTCTAAGTAGATACTCGAAGGCAATTCAACGGTTAGAGCCGGGCTAAGTTAGCAGACAAACAAATAGGGGGGCCATTGCCCCCCCGCGATAAATAATTTCAAATCGATTTTCAAATCGTTGTCATTGGATGGTGACCCCATTTGGCGGAATAATTACCGATATACCATTTATGGTTGCAGCATTGACAGTGTTGTCACCCACAATATAATTCGGATCAATACTAAAATCAGAAGCAGTAGGAATTGTATCCGGAGTGATTGAACTACTGATACTGAAAGTCACGGTAGCAAATTCACCAGTTCCTATTCCTACATTATTCAAATCTGTCCACAGTAGCAGCACCGAAGTCGGATCTGGAGTCGCCACGAAAAAGACGTTGACACCTGGAGTCGCTCCAGACGCACCGACTCCTGAGGCACCCCCAACGATAGAGGAAGAAACCACTTTAGCGGCAGGGTACACCAAATTGGCAGTCACCGTACCTATTTTGATACCAGCAGGCAACGTTCCGCTAGTTGCAACCTTAACAATAGCCGTCGTCGGCTTCACCACAAAATTGACAGTAACAGGAGTCGTAACGGTTCCCGCCGTAGCAGTGACGGTTACCGCGCCTGCAACAGCACTCGTCAATGTAACAGTGGCGGCCCCCCCCACGGTAGTTGTAGGTGTGCCAAGAGTGCCCGTTCCCGACGTCACTGCAAAATTCACTACCGTGCCGTCGGGTACCGGCCCGCCAGCAGCCCGCGTCACATTAGCGGTAAGGGTAAGGGAACCATTCAGGAACGCCGCGGGTGCCGATGACGTTACGGTCATGCTTTGGGGGGCGTTCGGGTTGACGAAGTTGACCGTGGCAGGGGTCGTTGTCGAAGCTGCAACGGACGTGGCGTTGACGGTAACGGTGTTAACAGCAGTGCTCGAGAGGTTTACAGATGCAACTCCACTGGCGTCAGTCACAGCGCTTGTGGCGGAAAGCGTACCCGTTCCCGAAGCTATGGCAAAGGTGACAGGGGTTCCGGCCGGAACCGCAGTGTTCGTCTTGGTCCGGACCGTAGCGGTAATCGCTACCTGATCCGTGTTGATGGAAGCAGTAGTAACCGCAGCAGCAATAGTAACCGACGCAGGAAGATTCGGATTTGCATTGGGCGCATTCGGGTCCTTCGTTGCAGAGTTGGTGTTAAGCGGATTGATCAAGAATGAATAAGTCGCATCGGTAAGTGCAGTCTGAGTATTCGCAGGCAGCTGACTGGTCGTGGGATCGATACTACCCAGCAAGGCGGTAGCTATGGTGTCGAGTGTCTGGCCTCCGCCAACGGCAGCCTGGTACTGGGAAAGGGTTGCAAGCTGCAGCGCGTAGGTTTGCTGAGCGGTAGTCCCGGCGTTGTAGGAGACTGCACTGGTGATGTTGACCGGCCTCGTCAGGACGATATCAACAGAAGACGACCCGAAGAACGCCGTGGCGATCTTAGCGTTGGAAGCGGCAATCGTAACGTTGTTCGGCTGTGCCCCCCCCTGGGTAGCATCCTCGTACGCCATTTCGGTAAACGGAGTGACGTTTAACGTCATTCCGCCCGTACGTTTGACGACTCCGGAAATATTGCCGAAGACCGCCCGCAAGCCGTTCGGGAACTGAGCGGCGAGAGTTGTGGTAGCACCGGTGGCTTCGTCACGGTAGTTTCCACCGGAAACCTCGACAAGCAGGGACTTGTTCGTAACACTGCCAATATTGACGGCATAGAAGCCATCTGTGCCGGTCGTGGTCTGTCCCAACGGCGTGGATGCCACCCGGGATCTTGCGGGGTTGTGGCTCGATATGATCTCGAAGACCTTGACCGTAGCTCCGCTTATGAGCCCCTTGGATGCAACGCCACTGACAACCGTTCCGGTAGGTCCGCCTCCGCCACCCCCCCCACAGCCGGTAATAACAAGCGCAAGGATTGACAGGACGGCAAACAGCATATTCCTGAGCTTCATCGTACTACCTCCTTCGTACAGAGTTAATGGTTGCTGATGTTCCCTCGGAACGCAATTCAGCGGGCGAGCACAGAAAACAACTTATAAAGCAATTACGATGCCATTATATTGGACCTTATTACTTAGCAGCAAAAATCACTTTAACCAGAACGATTACGACACAATGCACCTTCGTCACTCGAACTCAAAGCGTACAACACTGCCGAGGCTTGTCAAGAAACCGCCTTGGATGTCTGCTGATTATTGACCAGGATGGATTACAGCATCCGGAGTCATGGCAAAATAAATACAAACCACAAGTGACCCGATACGGCTGAAACCACTCGCTATTTCGCCGAATTATTTGCGTTCGCTAAATAGCCTTGACACGCCATACATCTTGTGGTTATTTTACCTACCCAACACAACATATATGGCTTAACACTCATTTACACCACATCAAACCCCAAGGAGAGAACAGCATGGCAGAGGCGAAGACGACAGCGGAAATCCCGGGACTCTCGAAGAACGCGCGCACCGTTCTCGAAAAGCGTTACCTCAAGCGCGATACCGAGGGGAAAGTCCTCGAAACCCCGGTGGACATGTTTCAGCGGGTTGCCCGGTCGATCGCCGAAGCGGACCGGAACTTCGACAAGAAAGCCGACACCAGGGCCCTTGCCGCCAAGTTCTACGAGATCATGACCAACTTCGAGTTTCTCCCAAACTCCCCCACCCTCATGAATGCGGGGCGTGAGCTGGGGCAGCTCTCCGCCTGCTTCGTCCTGCCGGTGGGCGACTCGATGGAGGACATCTTCGACGCGGTCAAGTACACCGCCCTGATCCACAAATCGGGGGGAGGCACCGGTTTCTCCTTCTCGCGGCTGCGGCCGGCAAACGACGTGGTCCGCTCCACCTCCGGCATCTCCAGCGGTCCGATCTCCTTCATGCGGGTCTTCGACGCCGCCACCGAGACCATCAAGCAGGGGGGAACCCGGCGCGGCGCCAACATGGGGATCCTCCGCGTGGACCATCCGGACATCATGAATTTCATCATGTGCAAGGATGACCAGAAGCATCTGAACAACTTCAACATCTCGGTGGGGCTCACCGAGCCGTTCATGGAGGCGGTGGAGAAGGACCAGGAGTACGAGCTCCTCAACCCCCGCGACGGCAAGAAGTGCGGCACCCTCAACGCGCGGAAGGTCTTCAGCCGGGTCGTCAAGCAGGCGTGGAAAAACGGCGAACCGGGGATCATCTTCCTCGACCGCCTCAACAAGGACAACCCGACCCCCCATGTGGGGCAGATCGAATCGACCAACCCTTGCGGCGAGCAGCCGCTCCTCCCCTACGAGTCATGCAACCTCGGCTCCATCAACCTCGGGATGCTGATCAAGAACGGCGAGGTTGACTGGAACCGCCTGAAGGAGGTGGTGCGGCTGGCGGTCCACTTCCTCGACAATGTGATCGAGGTGAACAACTATCCCCTGCCGCAGATCAGCGAGATGACCCGGGCAAACCGCAAGATCGGCCTCGGCGTCATGGGGTGGGCCGACATGCTGATCCTCCTCGGCATCCCGTACAACTCGCCCGAAGCGGTCCGCCTCGGCGAGAAGGTGATGCGCTTCATCAACGACGAAGGACACGTCTACTCCCGGGAGTTGGCGGCGGTACGCGGCACGTTCCCCAATTTCGCCGGGTCGATCTACGACAAACCGGGGGAGGGAGCGATCCGCAACGCCACGGTAACCACCATCGCCCCCACCGGCACCATCTCCATCATCGCCAACGCCTCCAGCGGCGTCGAGCCGCTCTTCGCCGTCTCCTTCGTCCGCCAGGTGCTCGACAAGAACATCCTCGTGGAGGTGAATCCGATCTTCGAGCGGATCGCCAGGGAGCGGGGCTTCTACTCCGAGGAACTGATGCAGCGGATCGCCGAGCACGGCACGGTCCACGACATCGAGGAGGTCCCGGAGGACGTGCGGCGGGTGTTCGTGACCGCCCACGACATCACCCCCGAGGTCCACATCGAGATGCAGGCCGCCTTCCAGAAGTACACCGACAATGCGGTCTCCAAGACGGTGAACTTCCCCAACAACGCCACCATCGACGACGTGGAGAAGGTCTACCGCCTCGCCTACAAGCTCGACTGCAAGGGGGTCACCATCTACCGCGACGGCTCCCGCGACGAGCAGGTCCTCTCCACCGGCAAGAAGGAGGAGAAGGAAAAGGCCGCTCCGCAGGAAGAGAAGCGGATGATCAAGCGGGACCGCCCGAAGGCCCTCAAGGGGTGGACCTACCAGATGCAGACCGGCTGCGGCCCGCTCTACATCACCATCAACGAGGACAAGGCCGGCCTCTTCGAGCTCTTCACAACCATGGGGAAGGCCGGCGGGTGCGCCGCCTCCCAGAGCGAGGCCATCGGCCGGATGGTGTCACTGGCGTGGCGAAGCGGCGTCCAGGCCCGCCAGGTGATCAAGCAGCTCCTCGGCATCTCCTGCCACCTCCCCGCCGGCTTCGGCGACAACAAGGTCCTCTCCTGCGCCGACGCCGTCGCCAAGGCGATCCAGAGCCACATGCAGGCCGCCGGCTACGACCTGGGGCTGGAAAACCAGGCCCCGGACCGCGGCGCCTGCCCCGAGTGCGGCGGCATCGTGGAGCACGAGGGAGGGTGCGCGGTCTGCCGGGTCTGCGGATATTCGGAGTGCGCGTAACCCAGCCGCATCAAAAACAGAAAAGGCCCGCAGCAAGCGGGCCTTTTTTCCTGCTGATTGCTTGCCCGTCTGAAAACGACTATAGTGGGTATCTGACAAAGATCGAGGAGGTGCGGCAATGGCTGCTCCGGCTGATACAGTCATAGAAATCGTAAGAAGATATGTTGAAGAACTAAAGCGTCATAACATCGACGTTCAACAGGTCATACTCTTCGGGTCCTACGCCAAGGGGAATGTAAAAGAAGAGAGCGATATCGACATCGCCCTGGTTTCCGATGTCTTCACCGGCGACCGCTTCGAGGACCGACGAAAGGTCGTGCCGTTTCGCCGCCGGATCGACAGCCGTATCGAACCGATGCCGTTCCGACCGGAGCGCTTTGCCGAGGGTGGAAACCTGGTGGATGAGATCAAGAGGACAGGGATTAAGATTGCGGTGTAATTTCCACTAACGTCGCCCCCCATCCCCCGGCATCCTCTCCGGCCAGGCGAAACGAAGCGACCTCCGGCAGGCGGGCAAGGATGGCATGCACCGTCCGGCGCAGGGTCCCGGTCCCCTTGCCGTGGATGATCCGGACGGAGAAGATTCCCCGCCGACGGCATTCGTTGAGATAATCGGGGATGAGATCCTTCACCTCCCGCGGCTGAAACGTGTGGAGGTCCAGCACCCCGTCGATGGGGTATTCGATCGTTTCGCCTTCCACCGTCGCCTCCTTTTCCCGATTTCCGGTTGATTTATCCTTCCGATATGATACTCCAATCGTGTGCGCCGCCTGCGCCGCGATTTTCTACTCTGCGAGGTTACCGATGACCACCGACATTGCCGCCATGCTCTGGGACACCACCTCCCTCTACCCCGCCGCCGGCTCTCCGGAAATCGAGGCCGAACTGACAAAGGGCTCCGAGGAGACGCAGAAATTCCGCACCGCCTATCTGGGACGGGTCGCCTCCCTCGACAACGCCGCGTTTCTGGAGGCGCTCCGGAGATATGAGGCACTCAATGAACTTCTGGTGAAGCCCCAGCTCTATGCCCACCTCCTCTTCGCGGCGGACTCGGAGGACGATGCCCACAAGCGGCTCTCCCAACGCACCGCCGAGTTCGGCAATCTCATGGGACGGGAGCTCCTCTTCTTCGACCTGGAGATCATGGAGATTCCCGACGACCGCTTCGCCACGGTCATCGCCGACCCGCAGTTCGCCAACTACCGGCACTTCCTGGAAAGCGTCCGGCGCTTCAAGCCCCATACCCTCACGGAGCGGGAGGAGCAGCTCCTGAAGATGAAGAGCCTCACCGGCGCCGATGCCTTCACGCGGCTCTTCGACGAGCTCTCCGCCTCGCTCCGCTACCGGATGGAGCTGGAGGGCGAGGAGCAGGAGTTCACCGGCGAGGAGCTCCTCGGCCTGCTCCACCACCCCGACGCAGCCGTGCGCGAGCGGGCGTTCTCCACCTTCCTGAACCGTCACGAAGAGGAGGGGATCGTCCTCTCCACCGTCTTCAACACCATCGCCCTCGACCACGGCCAGGAGCTGGAGCTCCGCAGCTACCGCCACCCGATGGAGCCGACCCATCTGGGAAACGAACTCCCGGAGGAGGTGGTGAACCGCCTGATGGAGGTGTCGGAGGCCAACTACCCGCTGGCCCGGGACTATTTCCGGCTGAAGGCCCGGCTTCTGGGGCTCCCGAAGCTCAAGAACACCGACATTTACGCCCCGGTCGGCGAGACTGACCGCCGGTACACGTACGAGGAGGCCAAGGGGCTCGTGCTCGACGCCTACGGCCGCTTCCTCCCCCGGTTCCGGGAGATGGCCGGGGCGTTCTTCACCGAGCGGCGGGTCGACGTTCTGCCGCGGCCGGGGAAGAGCGGCGGGGCGTTCTGCATGGGGATGACCCCGCGGCTTCCCCCCTATCTCCTCCTCAATTTCACCGGCAACCTGCGCGACGTGGCGACCCTCGCCCACGAGATGGGGCACGGGCTCCATTTCACCCTGGCCCAGAAGCAGACCATGCTCAACTACCACGCCCCCCTGCCGCTGGCGGAGACGGCGTCGGTCTTCGGCGAGATGCTCCTTACCCGCTATCTCCTTGAGCGCGAGGACGACCCGAAGGTGAAGGTGGCGCTCCTCTGCGCCAAGATCGAGGACATCATCGCCACCACCTTCCGCCAGAACGTTCTCACCCGCTTCGAGGAGCGGATGCACCGGGAGCGGCAGAGGGGGCTCCTGACCTCTTCACACCTGTGCGATCTCTGGTGGGAGGAAAACGAGAAACTCTACGGCGACGCGGTGGAGATGATCACCCCCTACCGCTGGGGGTGGAGCTACATCTCCCACTTCATCCACGCCCGCTTCTACTGCTACTCCTACACCTTCGCCGAACTCCTCGTCCTCTCCCTCTACCGCAAGTACCTGGAGGAGGGAGAGCCGTTCATCCCGACCTACCTGGCGATCCTGGAGAGCGGCGGCTCCCGGTCGCCGGCCGACACGGTCCGCCCGGCCGGGATCGACCTCGCCGATCCCCACTTCTGGCAGAAAGGGTACGACTTCCTGGCGGAGCTGATCGCAGAGCTGAAGGGGCTGCTCGCCGAAGCGTAACGGCGGCGTACAGGGAATCTTGAAGATGAAAAGCCGCCGGGATTATCCCGTCGGCTTTTTTCTTTACTGAGCGGCATGCAGAAGGTCAGAACTGGAAGCCGACCTCGCCGAAGGGACCGCCGAAGTTCACATCGGCCTTGACGTCGCTCTCGTCGATCTTGAGCTTCTCGTACCGGTACCCCGCGGCGGCGAAGACATGGTCGAAGAGGATCAGCTTTCCCCGGCCGATGATGTCGAAGTACCGGTCCTTGCCATAGGCGATGCCGCGGGCCTCCGCCTCCCCGGCCAGCCAGGAGAGGGGCTTTACCTGCACCCCGGCGTAGAGCATCGGGACCGGGACGGTGAGCGACTTGGATTCGGTGGTGGCTCCCTGCGCCACCTCGGCCTTCAGGTCGACGAGACGGGCATCGATGCCGAGATCGACGTTCAGGATGTTGGCCGTGGCGGTCCTGAGGAACGGCAGTCCCCAGTAGAGGCCGAGGTCGTAGTGGTCGAGCCTGAGTTTCGAGGTAAAGGCCGTGTTGGCGGTAAAGGTCTGGTTTCCGAAGGTGAATGTTGACGACTTGATCCCCTGCTCCTTGAACTCCATCGGCGTTGCCATGAGATAGAGGTTGGGGAAGAAGAGCGGCGTCTCCACCTTCACCCTGCCGGTGAGGCGCGTCTCGTCGCCGTACTTCAGCTCATCCTTCAGATCGAGGCTGGTCCCCTGGTAGGCGATGGTCCCCCGGGGGGTATGGTTCCAGACCCCGACCGCCGCTTCGATCCCCGTGGCACCCGCCGAGGCGGCGGTTCCCATGAGCAGGAGAAGAGCTCCCCCCACCAGTTGCTTGAATCCCATCTGTAACCTCCATGTTCGCGTGTTGTATGATGTTGTTGCAATCCCTTTTTTTATCGTCATCCACGGGAGAAATCTTGAGGACTTTTTCTCCCGATGCGAAAAGACCGCCGGGAGCATCTCCGCGGCGGTCTTTATGCATCTGTTCCGACGGGTTGTCAGTACCGGTAGTGCGCCGGCTTGTACGGCCCCTCCTTGGGGACGCCGATGTAGGCCGCCTGGGCATCGGTCAGCTCGGTCAGCATGACGCCGAGCTTGCTGAGCTGGAGCCGTGCCACCTTCTCGTCCAGTTCCTTGGGGAGGGTGTAGACCCCCACCGGGTATTTGCCCGGGTTGCAGAAGATCTCCATCTGGGCCAAGGTCTGGTTGGCGAAGGAGGAGGACATGACGTAGGAGGGGTGTCCCGTGGCGCAGCCGAGGTTCACCAGACGCCCTTCGGCCAGGAGAATGATCCGCTTGCCGTCGGGGAAGATGACGTGGTCGACTTGGGGCTTGATGTTCTCCCACCGGTACTGCCTGAGCTTGGCGACTTCGATCTCGTTGTCGAAGTGGCCGATGTTGCAGACGATGGCGTTGTTCTTCATCGCCTTCATGTGGTCATGGGTGATGACGTCGATATTGCCGGTGGTGGTGACGAAGATGTCGGCCTTGTCGGCGGCCCACTCCATGGTGACCACCTTGTACCCTTCCATGGCGGCCTGGAGGGCGCAGATCGGGTCGA